>DASUWX010000152.1:0-28461 GCA_036378185.1 Streptosporangiales bacterium
TGCTGCTCGACCCGTACGGCGGCCCGGCCGCGGCCAAGGCCGTCGTCGCACGGGTCTGGCCCGCGTACGTCTCGCAGTGGTTCGCCGAGCAGGGGTTCGCGGTGCTCGTCGTCGACGGGCGCGGCACGCCGGGCCGCGGGCCGGCGTGGGAGCGTGCCGTCCACCTCGACATCGCGGGTCCCGTCCTGGACGACCAGGTGGACGGGCTCCGTGGGGCGGCCGAGCTGCGCCCGGAGCTCGACCCGGCCCGGGTGGCGATCCGCGGCTGGTCGTTCGGCGGCTACCTCGCGGCGCTGGCCGTGTTGCGGCGGCCCGACGTGTTCCACGCGGCCGTCGCCGGAGCGCCGGTCACCGACCAGCGGCTCTACGACACGCACTGGCGGGAACGGCACCTCGGCCACCCGGACGAGCACCCGGAGGCGTACGAGCACTGTTCCCCGATCCGCGAGGCCGCGTCGCTGCGCCGTCCGCTGCTGCTCGTCCACGGCCTGGCCGACGACAACGTCGTGGTCGCGCACACCCTGCGGCTCTCCGCGGCGCTGGTCGCCGCCGGCCGCCCGCACGAGGTGCTGCCGCTCTCGGCGACGACGCACGCGCCCACGGCCGAGAACCTGCTGCCGCACGAGCTGGAGTTCCTCCGCCGCGCACTCCGCCTGTCCTGAGCCCGCGAGGGGCACCCGCACCGCACCATCGCCTCCCTCTCCTGCGGCCGCGGGCGGCAGCGCTGACGCACCGTCAACCTCTCACCGAACGTCTGCGTTCTTGCCACTCCGTTGACCGACCCCCATGCGTGAAGTTAACTTTCACCTGCGCCGGGGGGTGCGTAACTGACTTCCCTACGCTCCCAGGGAGGCACCGATGTGCCGCGCTGCCATCCGTCCCGCCCGGGTCCTCGCCGTCTTCCTCGCGGCGTGCCTGGCCCTACTGCTCACCGGCTACTCGACGGGCGACGCCCGTGCTGACGAGTCGGACAACTCCATCCAGGGGCGCGTCACCGCGCTGCTCCACCGCATGACCCTCGAGGAGAAGGTCGGCCAGCTGTTCATCACCTACGCCTACGGCGAGACGGCCGACACGACGAACCCCGCCGACGTCGCCGCCAACCAGCAGGCGTGGGGCGTCGACAACGCCAAGCAGCTGATCGACAAGTACCACCTCGGCGGGATCATCTACTACGCCTGGTCGAACAACACGAACAACCCGCACCAGATCGCGGGCCTGTCCAACGGGATCCAGCGGGCCGAGGCCGGCCAGCGCGTCCCGATCCCCGCGCTCATCGCGACCGACCAGGAGGGCGGCATCGTCGCCCGCGTCGGCCCGCCCGCCGCGCAGTTCCCCGGCAACATGGCGCTCGGCGCGACCCGTAGCGACGCCGACGCGAAGCAGGCCGCGGCCATCACCGGCGAAGAGCTCAAGGCGATCGGCATCAACCAGGACTACGCGCCGGTGTCCGACGTCAACGTCAACCCCGACAACCCGGTGATCGGGGTGCGCTCGTTCGGGTCCGACCCGACGATGGTCGCCGGCATGGCCTCCGCACAGGTGGACGGCTACCAGGGCGCCGGCATCGCGGCGACGGCCAAGCACTTCCCGGGCCACGGCGACACCGACGTCGACAGCCACATCGCGCTGCCGCGGATCAACCACACCCGCGAGCAGTGGGAACAGATCGACAAGCCGCCGTTCCAGGCCGACATCGACCACGGCATCGACGTCATCATGACCGCGCACATCACCGTGCCGGCCCTCGACCCGACGCCCGGCCTGCCGGCGACCCTGTCCAAGCCGATCATGACCGGCATCCTGCGCAACGAGATGCACTTCAACGGCGTCATCGTCACCGACGCGCTCGGCATGGGCGGCGTCAGCGGCCAGTTCGGCGACGACAAGGTCCCGGTCATGGCGCTCAACGCAGGCGTCGACATGCTGCTCAAGTCGCCGGACGGCGAGCTCGACCTGCAGTACAACTCGGTCCTGAACGCCGTCCGCAACGGTGACATCCCGATGTGGCGGATCGACCAGTCGGTGGGCCGCATCCTGACGCTGAAGTTCAAGCTCGGCCTGTTCAAGAACCCGTACGTGGACGAGTCGAAGGTCGACAGCGTCGTCGGCACGCCCGAACACATCGCCGCCGCACAGCAGATCACCGACCGCACGACGACGCTCGTCAAGAACGACGCCGGCCTGCTGCCGCTGTCGGCGAGCACCCGCCGGAACGTCCTTGTCACGGGCTGGGGCGCCAGCACCACGCAGACGCTCGCCGACGACATCGCCGCTCGTGGGCAGAACGTGGACCGCTTCTACACCGGCACCCCGAGCGACGCGACCATCGCCAAGGCCGTCGAGCAGGCGAAGACGCACGACCTCACCGTCGTGACGACCGACAAGGCGTGGAGCGACCCACAGGTACAGCAACAGAAGCTCGTCCATCAGCTCGTCGCCACGGGCAAGCCGGTGGTCGTGGTCGCGGTGCAGGAGCCGTACGACATCGCGCACTTCACCGAGGCGCAGACGTACCTGGCCACGTACTCGTACGGCGCCGTCGCGATCGACTCGCTGGCCCGCGTGCTGTTCGGCGAGGTGAACCCCACGGGCAGGTTGCCGGTGATGATCCCGAAGGCGGGGAGCCAGACCGATGTGCTCTACCCGTACGGCTACGGCCTGAGTTATTGAGGCAAATCCAGATGAAGAGACTGATCGGGGTCGCCGCGGCCGTGCTGGCCGCGGCGACCCTCGCCGCCGCCCCGTCCGCCGCCGCGACCCCGTCGGCCGCCGCGACACCGGAGAGCCTGCACGTGCCGCTGCGGGTTCTCTCGTACAACATCCACGCCGGCGCCGGCATGGACAACGTGTTCGACCTCGACCGCACGGCCGCGGCCATCCGCGCGACCGGCGCGGACGTCGTCGGGCTGCAGGAGGTCGACGACCACTGGGGTACCCGCAGCGACTGGACGGACGAGGCCGCCGAGCTCGCGTCCCGGCTGAACATGCGGTCGTACTTCGGCTACATCTACGACCTGCCGCCGCTGACCGAGGGCGCGCCGGACCGCATGTTCGGCCTCGCGATCCTGTCGCGCTACCCGATCGTGCACGCGGAGAACCACTCGATCACCCGGCTCTCCACGCAGGTCCCGAACCCGACGCCGGAGCCCGCGCCCGGCTTCCCCGAGGTGGTCGTGAACGTGCGCGGCGCCCTGGTGCACGTCTACGACACCCACCTCGACTACCGATCGGATCCGAGCGTCCGGACGGTGCAGGTGAAGGACATGCTCGCGATCATGGCCGAGGACGAGCCCGGCGCACAGCAGGTGCTCGTCGGCGACTTCAACGCGCAGCCGCAGGCGCCCGAGCTGGCGCCGCTCTGGCAGCACGTGACGGACACGTGGTCGATCGCCGGTGCCGGTCCCGGTTACTCGTACCCGGCGGACCATCCGACCGCGAAGGACGACTACGTGACCGTGTCGCCGGGCATCGGCGTGACCGGCGCGAGCGTGCCCGACACGCTGGCGTCCGACCACCGGCCGATGCTCGCCGACATCACCGTCACGAGAGGAGCGTGAGACACACATGGCACCCCAGATACGCCGCAGGGACGTCCTCGCGGGCGTGGCGGTGACCGCGGCCGCGACGGTCGTCGGTGGCCGTGCGGCGTCCGCGGCGACGAGTGTCGGCCAACGCCTGACGACCGGCGTCGAGAAGCTGATCGCGAGCGGCTATGCCGCGGTGAGCGGGCAGAAGGTCGGGCTGATCAGCAACCCGACCGGCGTGCTGCGCGACCTGCAGCACGAGGTCGACGTCATGGCGCCGGACGACCGCATCGACCTGGTCGCGGTGTTCGGGCCGGAGCACGGCTTCCGCGGCTCCTCGCAGGCGGGCGGGTCCGAGGGCTCGTACCAGGATCCGCGCACCGGCCTGCCGGTCTACGACATGTACGCCAAGTCGACCGACGCGATCGCCGGGCAGTTCGACAAGGCCGGTCTCGACACCGTGATGTTCGACATCCAGGATGTCGGCGCCCGCTTCTACACCTATATCTGGACGATGTACCAGGGCATGGAGGCGGCCAGGATGACGGGGAAGCGGTTCGTCGTCCTCGACCGGCCGAACCCCATCGGCGGGGTCGACGCGTACGGCCCGATCCTGCATCCCGCGTACGCGACCGGCGTCGGCCGCGAGCCGATCGCGCAGTCGCACGGCATGACCGTCGGCGAGCTCGCGCAGCTGTTCAACGACCAGTACCTGCCCGGTGAGGTCGGCGGCAAGGTCGACCTCGACGTCGTCACCATGGACGGCTGGTACCGCGCCGAGCAGTACGAGAACACCGGCCTGCCGTGGGTGCTGCCGTCACCGAACATGCCGACGGTCGACACCGCGTGGGTGTATCCGGGAACCTGCATGTTCGAGGGCACGAACCTCTCCGAGGGCCGGGGCACGACCAAGCCGTTCGAGATCATCGGCGCGCCGTACGTCGACTACCACTGGAGCGACGCGCTCAACGACATGAAGCTGCCCGGCGTGCGGTTCCGCGAGACGTACTTCGCGCCGACCTTCTCCAAGTGGGTGAACCAGGTGTGCGGCGGTGTCGAGCTGCACGTCACCGACCGCGGCTCGTTCAACGCCATCCGTACGGCGATCGCGATGATCGTCACCGCGAAGGCGTTGTACCCGAACGACTTCGCCTGGCGCTCCGACAACTGGATCGACAAGCTCACCGGCTCGGACCAGGTGCGCAACGACGTCGACGCCGGCAAGGACACCGACCAGGTGGTCGCCGGCTGGCAGCAGGAGCTCGCAGCGTTCCGCCGGCTGCGCGAGCGCTACCTCATCTATCGGAGGATCCAGGGTGCGTAGACTCATCTCGCTCGCCGCGGCCGGAGTGACGGCCGCCGCACTGCTCGCCGGGCCACCGGCCGCCGCCGACACGCCCTCGGGCCCGCCGACGGCGACCGCCGGCGACGTGCACTTCACGCCCGGCACCGAGCTGCACTACGGCAGCGCGAGCCAGGCACATCTCGACCCGAAGTACATCGACCAGCTGCCTGCGTCGATCACGCAGTACCTGCAGCCCTCTCCCACGTACCCGGAGTACGCGGGCGCCGTCGAGCTCGCCGCGCACGACGGCGTGATCGTCAGCCATGAGGCCGTCGGCAAGGCGCTGCGGTACTCGAGCTACGACGCGACCACGCACCAGGCGACGGAGCTGCCGGCCGACCAGCAGATCCCGATGCGGCGCGACACGATCTTCGACCTCGCGTCGATGTCCAAGCTGTTCACGTCGATCGCGGCCACGCAGCTGATCCAGGCGGGCAGGATCGACCTGAACGCGCCGGTCGCGTCGTACGTCCCGGCGTTCGGGCAGGGCGGCAAGGGCGACATCACGATCCGCAACCTGCTCACGCACACGTCGGGCCTACCGCCGGACCCGTCGCCGTCGCTGTGCACCTACGCGAACAACGACGAGCGCTGGGCGGCGGTGTACGCCACCAAGCCGACCGCGCCACCGGACACGACGTACGTGTACTCCGACATCAACATGATGATGATGCAGAAGGTCATCGAGGCGGTGACCGGGAAGACCCTCGACGCGGTCGTACGCGACCAGATCACCGCGCCGCTCGGCATGCACGACACCATGTACAACCCGCCGAAGTCGCTGTGGCCCCGGGTCGCGGCCACCGAATACCAGCCGTGGACCGGCCGCACCATGATCCAGGGCACCGTGCACGACGAGAACGCGTACTGCCTCGGCGGCGTCGCCGGCCACGCGGGCGTCTTCTCCACCGCGCACGACATCGCCGTGCTCGCCCAGACGATCCTCGACGGCGGCACGTACGGCAACACGCGGATCCTCGACCCCGGGTACGTGCGGTTGCTGATGACGAACTACAACCAGAAGTTCCCCGGCGACTCGCACGGGCTGGGCTTCGAGCTGGACCAGCGCTGGTACATGGACGGCCTCTCCTCGCCGGTCACCATGGGCCACACCGGCTACACCGGCACGTCGATCGTCATCGACCCGCTGTCGCACTCGTTCGTCATCCTGCTCACCAACCGCGTGCACCCCAGCCGCGACTGGGGCAGCAACAACCCGTCGCGCCGCGACGTCGCGCGGGACCTCGCGCAGGCCCTGCCGGTCAAGCCCGCAGAGGGCCGCCAGGCGTGGTTCTCGGGCACCGGTGACAGGCGGACCGCGACGCTGGGGCTGCCGCTCGCCGTGCCGTCCACGGGCGGCCGGGTGAGCTTCGACCTCTGGTACGACACCGAGGACGGTTACGACATCGGCTCGCTGCAGGCGTCCACGGACGGCGGCACGACGTGGAGCAACGTGCCGATGCAGCTGCGGACCGGGCCGTACTCCTGGTCGAGTGACGGCACGTTCTCCGGCTTCGAGGACCGGCGCTGGCTCGGTGCCGACGCGCAACTGCCCGGCGGTGTGACCGACGTTCGCTGGAAGTACACGACCGACACCCTGTACGAGGGCCGCGGCGTGTACGTCGATGGCGTACGGGCCTGGACGTCGGACGGCACCCTGCTGTTCGACGAGTCCCGCAACGGCGCGGAGGCGAAGTTCCAGTCCAGCGGCTGGAGCCTCGTGTCCGGCTGACCCCACCTGCGACCCGGCTGTCCATGGCCGCGGAGGACCCGGCTTCCACCCCCGGGACCTCCGCGGTCATGGCGTTCAGCTGTCCGCGATCTCCGTGGCCACGGCCGTGCCCAGCTCGACCGTCCGGCTGACCGTGCACAGCCGGTCGTGCGACTTGGCCACGATCTTCGGCAGCATGTCGCGCGCCTCGTCGCCCTCCGGCCCGGACGGGAACGCGACCCGGAACGTCACCGCGATGTCGGTGAGCCGGTTGCCGTCGTCGTCACGCACCTTGTCCGCCGTGACCTCGATCTCGAACGCCTCCGGCTCCGCGCGCCGCGAGGTGACGGTGTCGACGTCGATCGCCGTGCATCCGCCGATCGCGCCGAGCAACAGCTCGACGGGACTGAAATCCGCGTCGCCGCCGGAACCGATGCTGATCGTGCCGCCCCGTGCGTTGGTCAGCGTGTAGCGCCCTGGCTCCGCCCGTTCGAGGACCACGCGCCGCTTGCTCGATGACTCTGCCATGCCTCGACCGTAGTCAGTTGTCGAACGGGAGGAGGAGGGTGCGCAGCAGCCCGGCGAGCGTGTCGCGTTCGCCCTGGTCCAGCGAGGCGAGCAGCTTCTGCTCCTCGGCGAGCAGTTCGGTGAGGACGGCGTCGGCCGTCTTGCGGCCGCGGTCGGTCAGCCGGATCCGGGCGCCCCGGCCGTCCCGCGGGTCGGGGTGCCGGGACACCAGGCCGGACGCCGTGAGCCGCTGGATCCGGTTGGTCATCGTGCCCGACGTGACCAGGGTCGCCCTGAGCAGCGCCGTCGGGCTCAGCTCGTACGGCTCCCCGGCGCGGCGCAGTGCGGTGAGCACGTCGAACTCCCACGCCTCGAGGTCGTGCGTCTCCAGCGCCCTGCGGCGCACCAGGTCGAGGTGGCGGGCCAGACGGGAGACGCGGCTCAGCACCTGCAGCGGCGCGACGTCGAGGTCGGGCCGCTCGCGCCGCCACGCCTCGACCAGCCGGTCCACCTCGTCCTGCATCGACCTACTCCGCCACGCGCGTTGTCCGTGCCATCCATCTAGTTTGACATCAAGAGGTCGGGACGACCGGTGCGCACGGCTGGCGACCGCTATGTAACGGTTAGGTCACGGCGTAGCAATACGTGTTGACGACATCGGACGCTCTCTCCCACGATTGGCGGCACGCTCGTAGCAACTCGAATTGATTGAGGCCCGCGTGGTCGTACGGCGCAAGGACGTTGCGGAGCTGGCGGGCGTCTCGCCGGCGGTCGTGAGCTACGTGCTCAACGGCGGTCCGCGAAGCGTCGCGTCGCAGACGCGGGCGCGGGTGCTCGCCGCCATCGAGCAGCTCGACTACCGCCCGAACGGGATCGCGCGCTCGCTGCGGGTGAACCGCACGATGACGCTCGGCCTGGTCATCCCGGACACGTCCAACCCCTACTTCGCCCAGCTGGCGCGCGCGGTCGAGGAGTCGGCGTTCGCCGCCGGCTACACGCTGCTCATCGGCAACGCGACGGAGAGCCAGGCGCGGCAGACGACCTATGTGCGGACCTTCCTGCAGCGCCAGGTCGACGGGCTCCTGCTCGTGCCGGCGCACGGCTCCCCGACCTGCCTGGAGGAGCTGCGCGACTCGCAGAAGCCGTGGGTCGTGCTGGACCGCAGGCTGCGCGACCTGCACGACGTGCCGCACGTCCTCGTCGACAACCGGGGCGGCGCCAAGGCCGTCACCGAACACCTCATCGAGCACGGCCGAAGGACGGTGGCGTGCATCGCCGGCCCGCGAGACCTCATGCCGACCACCGACCGCGTCGCCGGCTGGCGCAGCGCGCTGCGGGACGCCGGCATGCGGCCGACGAAGGCGTTGGTGCGGCACGCGCCGTTCGGGCGGCGCGCCGGCTACGAGGCAGCGCTCGACCTGTTCGCGGGGGACCCGCCGGACGCGGTCTTCGTCGCGAGCGACGAACAGGCGCTCGGCGTGCTCCGGGCGCTCGCCGAGCTCGGCCTCGGCTGTCCAGACGACGTGGCCGTGGCGTCGTTCGACGGCATCGCGCAGGCGGCGTACTCGGTGCCCGCGCTGACCACGATGGCCCAGCCGTTCCGCCGCCTGGGGCAGGAGGGCCTCACCCACCTGCTGCTCCGGATGGCCGACCCCGCGGCCGCGCCGCGGGAGTCCGTCCTGCCCGTCACGCTGGTGGCCCGTGGGTCGTGCGGGTGTCCTGACCCGCCCGGCGGCGGGTCCGACGACGACGCCGCGATGCCCCTGGAGGCGAGCTGATGCGGACGGACGGCCTGTGGCATGCCGAGCTGGTGGAGCTGCTCGTGTCGTTGCGCCACACGGACACGCTGGTGATCGCCGACGCGGGGCTTCCGGTGCCCGACGGCGTGCGCACGGTCGACCTCGGCTGGCGACGCCGGGAGCCCCGCGTGCTGCCGGTGCTGGACGCCGTGCTGACCGAACTCGTGGTCGAGCGCGCGACGCTCGCGGACGAGGCGGACCACCGGTTCGTCGCCGACGTCCGGGAACGGCTGCGCGGCGTGGCGATCGAGCGGACGGCACACGAGACGTTCAAGTCCCGTTGCGCGGACGCCAGGGCCGTCGTGCGCACCGGCGAGGACACGCCGTACGCCAACGTGATCCTGCACGCGGGGGTGCCGTTCCGACCGACGGGGGAGAGGCGATGACCGCAGGCCTTCCCGCCGACTACGCCGAACGGGTCTACGCGGGCGTGCTGGGCAAGATCGTCGGGGTCTACCTGGGCCGGCCGTTCGAGGGCTGGCGGCACGGCCGGATCATGGACGAGCTCGGAGAGATCACCTACTACGTCAACGACCGGCACGACGTACCCCTGAAGAACCACCGGCTGGTCGTGCCGGACGACGACATCACCGGCACCCTCACGTTCGCCCGCGCACTGCGCGACCACCCCGTCGACGGCGTGGACGCCGTTGCCGTCGGCCACACCTGGCTGAACCACATCATCGAGGGACGCACCGTGCTGTGGTGGGGCGGGCGCGGGATGTCCACCGAGCACACCGCCTATCTCGCCCTGCGCGACGGCGTGCCCGCGCCGGAGACCGGCTCGGCCGCTCGCAACGGGCAGGTCGTCGCCGAGCAGGTCGGCGCGCAGATCTTCGTCGAGGCATGGGCGATGGCCTGCCCCGGCGATCCCGAGAAGGCCGCCGCGCTCGCCGCGACCGCGGCGTCCGTCAGCCACGACGGCGAGGCGCTGCACGCCGCGCGCGTGGTGGCAGCCCTGGTCGCGCAGGCGTTCGTGGAGAGCGACGTCGCGAAGCTGCTCGACACCGCGCAGTCGCTCGTCCCGCGCGACTCGCTCGTCAACCGGGTGATCTCCGACGTGCGCGAGTGGCACGGCACGGGGGAGGACTGGCGGCAGGGGTTCGCCCGGATCGACGAACGGTACGGCTACGACCGGTACCCCGGCAACTGTCACGTGGTGCCCAACCACGCGCTGGTCATCCACTCGCTGCTGCACGGCGACGGCGACTTCGCCCGCTCCCTCGGGGTGGTCAACAGCTGCGGGTGGGACACCGACTCCAACGCGGGCAACGTCGGCTGCATCACCGGCGTGCGCGGCGGGCTGGCCGGCATCGACGCCGGCCCGGACTGGCGCGGGCCGGTGGCCGACCGGATGTACCTGCCGACCGCCGACGGCGGCGGCACGATCACCGACGCCGCACGCGAGGCGCTGACCGTGGTCGGTTACGGGTACGCGCTGCGCGGGCGAGCCGCGCCGGTGGTCAAGGACGGCGCCAGGTTCCACTTCACGCTCCCCGGTTCGGTGCAGGGCTTCGCGGTGGAGCCGGAGGGTTCCGGGCGGCTCGAGAACGCGGGCGGCCGGCTCGCGCTCCACCACACCGGGGTCGTCACGGCGACCACGCCGACCTTCCTCACGCCGGACACCGTCGTCGTGCCGCCGTACGGCATGGTCGCCTCGCCCACGTTGTACGCCGGACAGCTGGTGCGCGCACGCGTGGCGGCAGGCGCCGACGACGTCACGTGCCGACTGGTCGTGCACGTCTACGACGGTGCCGACGAGCGCCGCGTGCTCGCCGGGCCGCAGACCCACGTGCCCGCCGGCGAGGCCGCCGACCTCAGCTGGCGGGTCCCCGACACCCACGGGCAGCCCGTCGCGGACGTCGGTGTCGAGGCGTTCGGCCCCAGGCCGGGAACGGCCTACCTCGACCACCTCACCTGGGACGGCGAGCCCGACGTCACGCTCACCCGCCCGGTCGACGGCGGGAGCATGTGGCGGCACGCGTGGGTCGACGCCGTCGACTCGTTCGAGCCGCGCTGGCCGGAGCCGTACCGGCTGATCCACAACCGCGGCACCGGGATGCTGATCCAGGGCACCAGGGACTGGCGCGACTACGAGGTCGACGCCGACGTCCAGCCCCGGCTGGCCCGCAGCGTCGGCCTGGCCGCGCGTGTGCAGGGGCTGCGCAGGTACTACGCGGTCCGGCTCGTCGGGCGCAGCACCGTGCAGCTGGTACGCGTGCTCGACGACGACGAGACGGTGCTCGCCGAGCGTCCGTTCGCGTGGGACTTCTACCGCACGTACCGGCTGCGCCTCGCCGTCGCGGGGAACGAGATCCGCGCCTCGGCCGGCGACCTGCACCTTACGGCGACCGACCCGCAGTCACGCCTGGACTGCGGCGGCGTCGCCCTGCTGATCGACGAGGGCCACACCGCGACGCAGGCCGTCCGGGTCCGCCCACTGACCACTCCACAGCGAGACGAGGAATGACACCATGACCACATCCATCTCCCGGCGCGGCTTCCTCGCCGGTACGCTCGGCCTCGCGGGTTCCGGCGCACTGCTCGCGGCATGCGGCAGCGGCAGTAGCGGTGGCGGCGGCGGCGGAGGCGCACCCCTCAAGCTCTGGATGGACATCGCCGGCACGCGGAACCAGAAGTACTTCGACACCCACGTCGTCGACCAGTTCCACAAGGACACCAAGCTCACGCTGGAGACGACCTACTACCAGGGCCAGGATCTGCGCCGCCTCATCCAGACCGCGCTGCAGGCCAAGTCCGGCCCGGACATCGTCCGCGGCGCGAGCGCCACCCAGACCCTCGCGTGGAGCAAGGCGAACCTGCTCGCCGACCTCAGCGCCTACGAGAAGAAGTACGGCTGGTCCGACAAGCTGCTGAGCTGGGCGATCAACGCGTTCACCACGCAGGACGGCAAGCTGTTCGCGATGCCGATGCGCGTCGACACGATGCTGCTGTACTACAACAAGACGCTCTTCCAGCAGAAGGGCTGGAAGCTGCCCGAGAACAGGGACGACCTCGAGGGACTCGCCGAAGAGGTCAAGGGACGCGGGATGATCCCGTTCGGTGCCACGAACGTCGACTGGACGGCCGGGCCCGAGTGGCTGATGACGGTGTTCTGGAACCACCACTCCGGCCCGGAGGCGCTCTACCAGGCGCTGACCGGCAAGCTGCAGTGGACCGACCCGGTGTTCGTCGACGCCGTCGCACTGCTCAAGAGCTACTTCGACAAGGGCTGGTTCGCCGGCGGCACCAGCAAGTACTTCTCCGTGCCGTCGCAGCAGATGGGTGCGAGCTTCGGCAGCGGCAAGGTCGCGATGTTCCCGCAGGGCGAGTGGTGGATGAGCGCGGTCGGCGCGTTCTTCGGCAAGGCCGCCGACAACGGGAACGACTGGGACTGGGCGCCGTTCCCGTCGCTGCGCGACGAGGTCAAGTACCCGTTGTACGAGCTGGGCATCGGCGGTTCGCTGGGCATCAACGCGGCGAGCAAGAACAAGGACGACGCCGCGAAGTTCCTCAACTGGTACTACACGAACCGGCGGCAGGCGTTGCAGCGCATGGCCGACGTGCCCGCGACGTACAACATCCCGATCCGGTTCTCGGACTCCGACATCCCCAGCGGCATCGACCCGCGGTCCAAGCGACTGCTGACCGCGCTCAATGCCGCGGTGGACGACGGGAACTACGGCTACGTGACGTGGACCTGGTGGCCGCCGAAGTCCGACGTCTTCGTCTACCAGGGCCTGGAGAAGGTACTCACCGGCAAGATGACGCCGAAGGCGTACTGCGCGCAGTTGAACACGACGTTCCAGCAGGAGGCCAAGGCCGGCGCCATCCCGCAGATCATCAAGCGGGGGCCCAAGAAGTGACGCACGCGCAGGTGCGCCCGGCGCGGCCGGTGACGGTCGCGTCCGGTGCGCCGCCGCCGGTCCGGCGCCGGCGGCGGTGGCGTACCGGGCTCGTCGCCTGGCTGTTCATGCTGCCCCTGGTCGTAGTGAACGTCCTCGTGGTGCTCGGCCCGTCGCTCGCCACCGTCTGGTACTCGCTCACCGACTGGACCGGGCTGGGCCCGGCGAAGTTCATCGGCCTGGGCAACTACCGCACGGCCTTCGGCGACCCCGCCTTCCGCGGCGCGATGCTGCACAACGTCGAGTGGCTGGCGCTGTTCCTCGTCGTGCCGGGCGCACTCGGTCTGCTGGGCTCGTTCCTGCTGTCCCAGATCAACCGTTTCCAGATCCTCTTCCGGACGCTCTACTTCATCCCCTACGTCATCGCGAGCGTCGTCAACGCCGCCGTCTGGCAGAACCTGCTCAGCCCGACGACCGGCATCGGTCCGCACGTCGGCATCGACACCGCCTTCCTCGGCGAGACGTCGACGTCGCTGGTCTCGGTGAACTTCGTCGTCGACTGGCACTGGTGGGGGTTCCTCGCCGTGATCTTCCTGGCGGCGATGCAGTCGGTCGACCCCGAGCTGTACGACGCCGCCAAGGTCGACGGCGCGGGACGCTGGCAGCAGTACCGTCACGTGACGCTACCGGGGATCCGCCCGACGCTCGTGTTCGTCGGCCTGATGACGGTCATCTGGTCGCTCAAGGCCTTCGACTACGTGTTCATCATGACCAAGGGCGGACCGGCCGGTTCCAGCGAGGTCGTCTCGACGCTCATGTACCGCGAGGCCTTCAACGAGTACCGCGCCGGCTACGCCGCCTCGCTCGGGCTGAGCATGGCGTTCGCCACCGCGATCGTGCTCGCCGTCTACCAGGTACTCCGTCGCCGCCGGGGGTGGGAGGCATGACCGTGCGTCAGCGACGAAAGCTTCCAATGCCGAGTGTCGGGGGGACCCTCACTCCAGCTCCACGCCGCGAGCTGAACCCGCACGCCTTCTGCCCACGGCTTGAAGGTTCCGCCCGCGGCGTGGCGTTCCCCGTTGATCACGAGAACGTCCAAGTCGGCGTGAGAAGGTGCCGCGCGTCCATCGCGCCGCTCATGAACGTGGGGGTGTCATGAGCGCGCCGTTCGGCAGGCAGCGGGTGCCGTCGCTGTTCCCGTACTACATCGTCCTCGTGGTGCTCGCGCTGTTCGTGCTCGCACCGCTGATGACGTTGCTCTTCAACGCGTTCAAGAGCAACGCGGCGATCGGCTCGAACCCGCTCTCGCCGCCGACGTCGTGGACCCTGTCGAACTTCACCCAGGCCTGGGTCGACGGCAACTTCGCGGTGACCCTGCGCAACAGCGTGATCATCTGCATCGGCTCGATGGCCGGCGTCTGCGTCATCTCGGGGATGGCGGCGTACGCCATGAGCCACCTCGACCTGCCCGGGCGCGGGAGCGTCGCGACGTACCTGTTCCTCATGACGGCCATGCCCGCGCAGCTGTTCCTCGTCCCGCTGTTCTTCATGTGGACGAAGGTCCATCTCGTCGACAACCTGTTCGGCCTGATCGTCATCTACTGGGCCACCGACGCGCCGTTCGCGACGCTGTTGCTGCGTTCGTTCCTGCTGAAGATCCCGCGGGACTTCGTCGACGCCGCCCGCATCGACGGCGCGTCCACACTGCAGGCGCTGACCCGGGTCGTGCTGCCGATCGCCGCGCCCGGCTTCCTCACCGTGGCGCTGATCTCCGGGCTCTGGTCGTGGAACGAGTTCTTCTGGGCGATCACGTTCATCCACGACCCGAACCTGCGACCGGTCTCCACCAGCTTCCTCGCCTTCCAGGACGAGAACTCCGCGAACTGGGCCCTGATAAGTGCCGCCGCACTGTTCATGGTCCTGCCGGTCGTGGCGCTCTTCCTGCTCCTGCAACGCAGGTTCGTCAACGGCCTCACGGCCGGCGGACTGCGCTGACGACCGAACGCCGACCGGAAGGAACCCCTCGACATGGACGCGCCGACGCCGCGCAACGTGCTGCTCATCATCTCCGACCAGCTGCGGCGCAGCGCGCTCGGTTGCTACGGCGACCCGAACGTGTCCACGCCGGCGATCGACGCACTCGCGGGCTCAGGGGTGCGGTTCGACGCCGCGACGTCGACGTACCCCGTGTGCGTCCCCTACCGGTTCTCGGTGATGACCGGGGAGTACGCGCACACGCGCTTCATTCCCTCGATCGAGTGGCGGATGTCGCCGGCCGAGCGCACGCTGGCGGACGAGTTCAACGACGCCGGGTACCACACGGCGTTCTTCGGCAAGTGGCACCTGTACGGCGGCTTCGGCCACCTGCCCGGCTACACGGTGGTCAAGACGTCCAGGACGCACGTGCCACGGCCGTTCCAGGGCCGGTGGCAGCGGTTCGCCGGCTTCGACATCTGCAACGACCCGTTCGACACGTACTACTTCGACGAGGACGACCCGACGCCGCACAAGATCGACGGGTTCCAGACCGACGGCCTGTTCGACCTCGCGATCGACTACCTGCGGCAACCCGAGCGGCACGAGCGGCCGTTCGCAACGGTGCTGTCGGTCGAGCCGCCGCACCCGCTGTTCACCGCGCCGCCGGTGTACCTCGACCGCTGGCGTGACCGTGAGCTGAAGCTGCGCGACAACGTGGAACTCGACCGCGAG
Organism: Streptosporangiales bacterium; assembly: GCA_036378185.1. Lineage (GTDB taxonomy): Bacteria > Actinomycetota > Actinomycetes > Streptosporangiales > WHST01 > WHST01. Next base: position 15,444 of record DASUWX010000152.1, read on the forward strand.
TACAACACGCGCGGCCCGCACGGTGAGGGCCTGCTCGACGCCATGCGCGTCTACTACGCGATGATCGAGAACCTCGACGACAACGTCGCGCGCCTCGTGCGGACGCTCCGCGAGGAGGGGTTGCTCGAGAACACGGTCGTCGCGCTCACCGCGGACCACGGCGAGCTGCTCGGCTCGCACGGCCAGCTGGCGAAGCAACGGCCGTGGGAGGAGTCGGCGGGCATCCCGTTCATCGTCTCCGGCGCGGTGCCGCCCGGCCGGCGGGGAGCCGTCGTCGACGATCCCGTCTGTACCGAGGACATCTTCCCGACGCTGCTCGGCGTCGCGGGCCTCTCGCCGCGAGATCCGAAGCCGGGCCTCGACCTCACCCCGCTGATACGCGGCGAGGTGCCCGAGCTCGATCGCGAGGGTGTCCTGATGGAGTTCGTCGCGGAGCTGCGCCCGAACATGCCGTTCCACGAGGAGACCTGGCGCGGCGTGCGTACCCGGCACGGCAAGTACACCGTGCTCGGTGACACGCACGGCGGAAAACCCTGGCAGTTCTTCGATCTCGCGAACGACCCGTACGAGCAAGTCAACCGGGTCGACGACCCCGCGTACGCCGAGGAGGTCGCACGGCACCACCGGCTGCTGCGGCAACTCCTCGTCGACAGCTACGACCACTACGTGCTCGCCCCGGCGTTCGGCTGCCCGGGCCTGAACGAGTGGGACCCCGAGGCCGAGCACCAGCGCAGGTTCGGGTGAGGTGTGTGATGAGGCGACTCCCGCGGAGCACGGCGGTCGCCGCGGCCGCCGTGCTGCTCCTGCCCGCACCGGCCCTCGCGCAGGGCGGCCGCTACGTCGGCACCGAGTACGACCAGGGCGGCATCGTGCGGTCGATCGACGGCCCGGTGCCCTCGGTCGACCGGCTGGCGAACCAGGTCACCGCGGCGACCGACATGATGCTCGCCGGCCTGGCCCGCGAGCGCGCCCGACTCCCGTACGGGCAGTTGGACGGGGCCTCCGGTGGGCCCGCCCGGCTGGCTACCTACCCGGCGCCGGCCGGCTCGCCGCGATCGGACCAGTACTCGGTCGGCCTGACGCAGGGTGGCCGCCACGACGACTCGTTCGTCTACCAGGTGGCCGCACGGAAGACCGACACGAACCGCGAGCGGGACACCTCCTGGACCTCGTTCTCGTTCTCCGGCGCGGTGACCGTCACCGTACGCAAGCTCGCCGGCACCGCCACGGGATGCCTCGTCCGCCCGCAGTCGGCCGGCATACGCACGACGTTCGCCGGCAACGCATGTACGTTCACGCTCACCAGGCCGGTGAACGTCTCCGTCGAGTTCGCGCCGGAGACGACCAATCCGGTCCCGCACCCGATGCTGGTGTTCGCCAACCCTCCGGAGACGAACGTGCCGCCGCCGGACGCTCCGAACGTCCTGTACCTCGGCCCCGGCGTGCACGAGCTCGGCACCGACGTGCCGTTGCACGACGGCGAGACCGTCTACGTCGCAGGGGGCGCCTGGGTGCGGGCCGCGTTCAAGGCGACCGGCGTGCACGATGTGGTCATCCGCGGCCGCGGCATCCTCGACGGCACCTTCCTCGACACCGGCAGCCAGGCCACGAACACCAGGCAACCCGGCTTGATCGACATCGACTGCCACGCCCCAGGACAGACACCGCAGACGCCCTGCTCTCCGACGGAGAACTCCAGCAACGTCGTCGTCGACGGGCTGACGCTCGTCAACGGCCCACGATTCAACGTCCGCGTGCTCGGCGACCACATCACCGTGCACAACATCAAGGTCATCAGCTGGTGGTACAAGACCGACTGCATCTGGGCCGGCAACTACAGCCTGGTCGAGGACAACTTCTGCAAGGTGAACGACGACTCGCTCAAGCCGATGACCGGGCCCAGCGTCATTCGGCACAACGTCGTCTGGCAGCTCGAGGACGGCTCGCCGTTCCAGCTCAGCTACAACCTGGAGTACGACCAGGCGAACTTCCACATCTACGCCGACGACGTCATCCATGACGAGCACATCTCCAACGACCGCCAGGCGATCTTCGCCGCGTTGCACGGCGGTGCGGCGCGGATGCGGCGCTACCTGTTCGAGAACATCCACGTCGAGGACGCCGACTGGCGGCTGTTCAACGTGATCCTGGAGAACAACAAGTTCTACGATCCCGCGCTCGGGTACGGCCAGATCTCGGAGCTCGTCTTCCGCGACATCCGCACCGACGGGCAGTTCAGCCAGGCCGGCGTCATCGCCGGCATCGACCCCGGCCATCGGGTCGACGACACCAGCCTCGTCGACCTGGACATCGCCGGCAGGTGCGCGCAGAGCGCGGCGGACGGCAACATCGCGATCGACCCGGCGACCACGGACCGGATCCGGATCATGGCATCGCCGCGATGCCGAGGTGCATCGTGAACCAGGTCATCGCCGCCACCGTCGCGCTGCTCGCGGCACTGCTGCTCGCGCCGGTGCGAGCGATCGCGGCACCGCCCGTCTCGCTGTCCTGCGAGCACGTGCTGACCGTTCCTGACGCGGTCGACATGTGGACCGTGATGCCACAGCTGCACCCGGGCGACTGTGTGCGCACCGAGTCCGGCCACGTGCCCTCGATGCCGGCCGCGCCCTCGCCGATGGTCGACCACTGCGCGGCGGTCATGGAAGGTACTGCACCCGGAAGAGTGCGCTACGGCAACGGGCTCGGCCATCTCAAGGGCGGCGACGAGATGTGGGAGGGCGACCAGGCCGGCGCGCCGCCGCGGCCCGCTCCGTCGCAGGACGACGTCGTCCTATCCGGGCCGGGTTACGACACGATCCTCGACTACGGCGGCGACAACTGCCTCTACGGCGAGGACGGCGCCGACTGGATCCACGGTGGCTCGGGCGCGGACCTGGTCGACGGTGCCAGCGGCGCGGACACCCTCTACGGCGGCTCCGGCGACGACTACGTCGGCGGTGACGACCTGAGCGCCCCGATACCCGAGCCCGGCCAACCAGGCGGGTCACCCGCCGGAGCGCCGCCGGCCAACGTCGACCTGCTCGACGGCGGCTCCGGCGACGACGTGCTGGTCGGCGGGTTCGGGGTCGACGAGATGTACGGCGGGCCCGGGAACGACCTGTGCGTCGGCAGCGCCGGCGGGGACGGCGTCGACCTGCCCGAGCCGGACGCCACGGACACGCAGCGGATGCAGGACTATCCCTGGGTGCCGACCGGTCACGACCCGGACGGTCACGAGACCGGCAAGTGGCTGAACAAGTTCCACGGGTGCGAGACGATCTGGACCAAGACGACGGGCCCGGACGGGCTCGAAGCGCTGCTCGTCGTCGACGGAACTCAGCCACCTGAGTCGGCGCCCGACGGGGCGGCGCCCACCAGCGACCCCTGTGCGGTACCGCCGTGGGCCCGCTGGCAGCTCGCCTCGCCCGAGGCGCAGACGAGCTGCGGCGCCTGGCCGGCGTCCGGCACCGAGCAGTGGACGGAGCTGTGGCCACCGATCTGGGTCCCGGCGCCGATCCGGTCCGAGAACGAACTCCGCCAGGAGGACGCGCGCGAGGCGGCCGGCCTGCGCACCGATCTCGACCGTGCGCTCGCCGGTGCGGATGCCCGCGACCAGGCGTTGATCGGCCAGGCACTCGTCATGACCGCTGCCTTCGCCACCGCCGGCCGTCCCGCCTGCGGGGTGCCGACCATCGCCGGCAGCGACGGTGACGACTACCTGGCCAGCGACGCTGCCACCAGCGACCGGATGTACGGCGAGAACGGCAACGACCGGCTCGACGGCTTCGGCGGCGGCAACTGCCTCGACGGTGGTCCCGGGCAGGACGTGTTCTTCGGCGGCAAGGGCGACGACGTGGTCTACGGCGGCGAGGGCGCGAACCATGTCTACGGCGGTGCCGGCACGGACGTCGTCTACGGAGGTCCCGGCGACGACTGGATCTACGGCGGCACCGGAGACGACGTCATCGACGGCGGCGGCGGCGTCAACCACTGCTTCGGGCAGAGCGGCCACACCGTCTTCATCCACTGCCGGTACACGGTCAGCGGCCTCGACGAGCAGACCGGCAACTGGGGCGAGATCGTCCGCTACTGAGAGGAGCCTTCCGTGCGTTGGTCGACCACACTCGCCGCGTCCGCGTTGGCCGCCGTGCTGCTCCTGCCCGCACCGGCCCTCGCGCAGGGCGGCCGCTACATCGGCACCGAGTACGACCTCGGCGGCGTCAGCAACCCGATCGACGGGCCGCAGCCGGAGGTGGACGCACTCGCCGGGCAGATCACCGAGTCGACCGACCACACGCTGCGCGAGCTGGCGGCGGTGCGGTCCACTCTCCCGTACAGCGAGCCCGACGTCGTGCTGCCGGGCGCGCGGCCCGAGGTCGTGACCTATCCACGGCCGGAGGGACGTGCGGCCTCCGACCAGTACGCCACGACCGTGTGGCAACTGGGCAGGAGCCACGATCCCGCCACCTACACGGTCGCGGCCCGCAGGCCGGGCAACCGCGAGAAGGACACGTCCTGGACGTCGTTCTCATTCGCCGGCCCGGTCGTCGTCGCCGTGCACAAGCTCGCGGGCGACGCGACCGGCTGCCTGGTGCGCCCGACGGCGGCGGGCATCCGCACCTGGTTCCAGGACGACACGTGCTGGTTCCGGATGACCCGGCCGGCCAACGTCTCCGTCGAGTTCGCGCCGGACGACACCACGCCGATCCAGCACCCGATGCTGGTGTTCGCGAACCCGCCGGAACGGGACGTGCCCTCGCCGGGCGACCCGGACGTGCTGTACTTCGGCCCCGGCGTCCACCACGCCGGCGCCGTGACCCTGCACTCGAACGAGACGGTCTACCTCGCCGGCGGCGCGTGGGTCGAGGCCTCGTTCCTCGGCATCGACGTGAAGAACGTGGTCATCAAGGGCCGCGGCGTCATCGACGGCCTGTTCATGGACACCGGAGACCAGCAGGAGAACAAGAAGCAACCCGGCCTGATCGACATCCGCTGCGACAACGGCGGCGACCCGGCCCGCACCTGCGCCACGTCGCCGACGTCGAGCAACGTGCTCATCGACGGCGTCACCCTCGTGGACGGCCCACGGTTCAACGTGCGCGCCCTCAGCCAGTACACCACCGTGCGCAACGTCAAGATCATCGGCTGGTGGATCAACACCGACGGCATCGTCGCCGGCGACAAGAGCCTGGTCGAGGACAACTTCGTCAAGGACAACGAGGACTCGCTGAAGCTGTTCTGGGGTGACAGCGTCGTGCGCGACAACGTCGTGTGGCAGCTGGAGAACGGTGCGCCGTTCATGCTCAGCTGGAACATCGAGCAGGACTCCCGCGACTTCCACGTCTACGACAACGACGTGATCCACGTCGAGCAGTACAACGCTCCGACGCAGGGCGTCTTCGACTCCCGGCACGCCGGCGCGGGAGACATGCAGCGCTACCTGTTCGAGCACATCCGGATCGAGGACGCGCACTACCGGTTGTTCTACCTGAACGTCGAGCACAACAGGTGGTACGACCCGGCGCTCGGCTACGGCAGCTTCTCCGGCCTCGTCTTCCGTGACATCACGGCGCCGGCGACGTTCCAGTTGCCCAGCGTGATGAACGGCATCGACGCCGACCACGGGTTCCGTGACGTCGACATCGTCGACCTGCGGATGGGCGATTCGTGCATCACCGACGCGACTGCCGCGAACCTGCAGCTCGATCCCGAGGCCACCGACCGGATCCGGATCATGACGACACCGCACTGCGGGAGGAACACATGAACGAGCGTCGGCGAGGGAATCACATGCACTGCTTGTCACGCGTTCGCCGAACAAGCGTGACGTCGGCCGGATACCCGCAACCGACGGAGGCGAGCGCATGAGACTCACCGCTCTCGTCACGGGCATCGCGATGGCCGCGCTGTTCGCGGCGGCGCCCGCACAGGCAAACGACCGGTCGTATGTCGGCACCGAGTACGACCAGGGTGGGACGACGCGGACCATCGACGGGCCGCAGCCGGCGATGGACGCACTGGCCGACCAGATCACCGCGACGACCGACGCGATGCTGCGGGACGTCGCGAAGCAGCGCGCGACGCTCCCGTACGGGCAGATCTACCCCGCGCCGCACCCGCGCCCGCAGCTGACCACGTACCCCGCGCCCGCCGGCTCGCCGGAGTCGGACCAGTACTCGGTGTCGGTGAGCCAGGGCTCCCGCCACGCGGACTCGTTCGTCTACGAGGTGGGTGCGCGCAAGACCGACACCAACCTGGAGAAGGACACGTCGTGGACCTCGTTCTCCTTCGCCGGCCCGGTGCAGGTCGCGGTGCGCAAGCTCGCCGGCTCCGCCACCGGATGCATCGTCCGGCCGGGATCGGCGCACATCAGGACCACGTTCGACGGCGACACGTGCCGGTTCACGCTCACCCGCGCGGCGAACGTGTCGGTCGAGTTCCTGCCGAACACCACCGACCCGGTACTGCACCCGATGCTCGTCTTCGCGAACCCGCCCGAGGTGGACGTCCCGAGCCCGGACGACCCGGACGTGCTGTACCTCGGCCCGGGCGTGCACGACCTCGGCAAGGGCGTCGCGCTGCACTCGGGTGAGACCGTGTACGTCGCCGGAGGCGCCTGGGTGAAGGGCTCGTTCACCGGCAGCGGGCTGCACGACGTCGTGTTCCGCGGCCGCGGCATCGTCGACGGGCTGTTCCTCGACACCGGGAACCAGGACACCAACAAGGGCCAGCCCGGGCTCATCGACATGGCCGACTCGCACAACGTCGTGGTGGACGGGCTGACCTTCGTCGACGGGCCGCGCTTCAACGTGCGCGTGCTCGGCGACCACGTCACCGTCCACAACATCAAGGTGATGAGCTGGTGGTACAGCACCGACTGCATCTGGGCCGGTGCCGACAGCCTCGTCGAGGGCAACTTCTGCAAGGTGAACGACGACTCGCTGAAGCCGATGACCGGCCGCACCGTCATCCGGCGCAACGTCGTGTGGCAGCTGGAGAACGGCGCACCGTTCATGATCAGCTGGAACATCAAGACCGACCAGGCGGACTTCCACGTCTACGACAACGACGTCATCCACGCCGAGCACTACTGGCTCTCGCCACAGGCGATCTTCCGGGCGCGACATGCCACGCCGGGACACATGCAGCGGTACCTGTTCGAGGACATCCGCGTCGAGGACGCGAACTGGCGGCTGTTCTACATCATCCTCGAGCACAACAAGTGGTACGACCCCGCGCAGGGCTACGGGCAGATCTCCGACCTGATCTTCAGGAACATCACCGCCGAGACGCCCTTCAAGATGCCCAGCGTCGTCGCGGGCATCGACCCGGACCACCGCGTGTACGACGCCGACTTCGCCGACGTCTACATGGACGGCACGTGCGTCGCGAACGCCGCCGACGGCGACTTCCAGATCGACGCCGCCACGACCGACCAGATCCGGATCATGAAGAGCGCACACGACGGCTGCGCCGCAGCGAGAGGAGCGCGATGACTGGCCGAGGTCCCAACGTGGTGGTGGTGATCGCCGACGACGCCGGCTGGGGCGACTTCGGCTGCTACGGCTCGCAGGCCATCCCCACCCCGCACATCGACGGCATCGCCCGCGACGGCGTCCGGCTGACCGACTGCCACGCGTCCGGTGCCGTGTGCACGCCGAGCCGGTACTCGTTGCTGACCGGGCGCTACAGCTGGCGCGGCCCGCTGAAGAACTTCGTGCTGATGGGACACGGCCCGGCGCTGATCGAGCCGACCCGGCCGACGCTGGCGTCCGTGCTCCGCGACGCCGGGTACGCCACCGGCGCGTTCGGCAAGTGGCATCTCGGCCTGGGCTGGCGGCACCGCGACGGTTCCGTGCGCGACGCGTTCGCGCCAGGCGCCGTGCTGCACGACGACGTCGACACCGATGCCGGCGCCGACATCGACTACCGCGCGCCGTTCACCGGCGGGCCGACCGAGCTCGGCTTCGACCGGTTCTTCGGCATCGCCGGGTCCACGGACATGCCGCCCTACGCCTTCCTCGACCAGGACCGCACCCTCGGCGTCCCCGACAAGCCGAAGGAGCGCTTCTTCGGCGAGCAGCGGCCGGGGCTGCGCACCGGGGACTGGGACGAGGAGCAGGTCGACGTCCGCTTCGTCGAGGAGGCGGTGCGCTGGCTCGGCGCGCAGCATCGGGAGCGACCGTTCCTCGCCTACCTCGCGCTCGCGGTGCCGCACCGGCCCTGTCTGCCGCCCGCGTTCGTCAGGGGACGCTCGTCGGCCGGGTCGCGCGGCGACGCGGTGTGCCTGATGGACTGGGCGGTGGGGGAGCTCGACCGGGCGCTGCACCGGATCGGGGCCGCCGAGGACACGCTGTTCATCGTGACCAGCGACCACGGCGCGCTCACCTACTTCACCGACGACGTGGACGGCAGCGACCACCGCCCGAACGGCCCGTGGCGCGGGCAGAAGGGCGACCTGTGGGAGGGCGGGCACCGCATCCCGTTCGTCGCCCGGTGGCCGGCCGGGCTGCCCGCGGGAGCGGTGCGGGACGCCCCGGTGTGCACGACGGACGTGCTGCCCACGGTCGCGTCCGCGGCCGGCATCTGCCTGCCGGACGGCGCGGCGGAGGACGGCGCGGACCTGATGCCCGTACTGACCGGTGCCTCGGACGGGGACGCAGAGCGTCCGCTCGTCCACCACAGTCTCGGCGGCAGGTTCGCGCTGCGGCACGGGCGCTGGAAGGCGATCTTCTCGTCCGGGTCGGGCGGCGGTTTCTCCGAGCCCAGCATCATGGCTCTGTTCGACTCGGGCAGCGGCAAGGCACACGCGTCCCCGCCCTGGGACGCCGCGCACCCCGCCGGGCAGCTCTACGACCTGGCCGCCGACCCCGACGAGACCACCAACCGCTGGGAGACCGAACCGGGAGTCGTCGCCGGCATGTACGACGAGATCCGCCGGATCTGCCGGGACCCGAGCAGTGGGCTCCCCTTCGACGTGCCCGTCGCCGGACCCGTCCCGCAGGCGGGTGCGGGAGGGAACCGCTGACGCGGTGCGCGGATAATCGACCGATGGCCGAGATGGAGCTCTACGACCTGCGCGTCACGGTCGAGCGGATCGAGGGGCGCTCCGTGTGCGGGCTGCGGGTCGGCGACTACTTCGAGCTCGAGCACAGCTCGCGGCTGCGGCTGCCGCCCGGCCGGCACTTCTGCGTCTTCGCGCTTCAGTCGGTGCTGCCGCTGCTGCCGGCGAAGCAACGGGCACTGCCCGAGGGCGACTGGCTGGAGACCGACACACTGGTCTGCTGCCCCGATCCGGACGAGCGGGTCGTCATGCGCATCGAACGCACCCGGCGCCGCCGGCTCGACTCGGCGGAGCTCACCTGAGCCCGGCGGTGCTCACGGGTTGGGCGGGGTGACCGAGATGAGGAACTCGACGTCGGCGTCGGTGGCGTTGCGGTAGCGGTGCGGCTGGCGGGCGTCGAACGTGATCGCCTCGCCCGTGCCGACGCGGTGGGAGTCGGCGCCGATCTCCACGGTGAGCGTGCCGTCGACCACCACGGTGCACTCCAGGGACGGGTGCCCCCACAGCTCGTCGGCGGTGGCCTCGCCGGGAGTCAGGACGCCGCGCAGCACCTCCAGCTGGCCGTTGCTCGGCGTCAGGCGCTCGTACCGGATCCGGCCGCGTGGCCCGGCGAGCGTGGCGCGGGTGCCCGGCCTGCTCAGCCAGACCGACGGCCGGTCCTGGTCGTCGAAGAGCGCCACGACCGACTCGCCGAAGACGCCGGCCAGCCGGCGGAGCGTGGCCAGGCTCGGCTCGGTGACGCCGCGCTCGATCTGGCTGAGCAGGGTGGCCGAGACGCCGGCCTCGGCCGCGAGCGCGCGCAGGCTCAGTCCGCGTCCGGTCCGGAGCGTACGCAACTGCCGACCTATCATGGCGCCGCTACAGTACCACTGCACACTTCGTCAACCGTTCCTCTTCCGCGATCGCTCTGGTCACTGGCGACACCGGTTCCAGTCTGAATGCACGTGTGCAGCTTGACTGCACGCCGGTGGACGCATACCGTCTCCCTGACGTCGACGGCATCGCGCCGATCCGCGCGAGGAGTGGTCGCATGACAGCCAGCGCAGACACCCACAGCGTTGACCCAGGGACGCTCCGGCGCGTGGTCGCGTCGAGCGCGATCGGCAGCGCCATGGAGTGGTACGACTTCTTCCTCTACACGGCGGCCGGTTCGCTGCTCTTCAACCGGCTGTTCTTCCCCGAGCTGAGCCCGGCCGTGGGCACGATCGCGGCGATGGGCACGCTCGCCGTCGGGTCGTTCAGCCGTCCGGTGGGCGGCCTGATCTTCGGCCATCTCGGCGACCGGCTCGGCCGCAAGGCGATGCTGGTGACGACGATCCTCATCATGGGCGCCGCGACCGCGTTGATCGGCCTGCTGCCGACCGCCGGGACGATCGGGATCGCGGCACCGGTGCTCCTGGTGGTGCTGCGGTTCGCGCAGGGCGTCGGCGCCGGGGGCGAGTGGGGCGGCTCGGTGCTCCTGGTCACCGAGCACACCCCGGCGAGCCGGCGCGGCTTCTTCGCCAGCATGACCCAGTCCGGCATCGCGCTCGGCTTCCTCGCGGCCACCGGGATCTTCGCGCTGCTGACCGGCGTGCTCGGCGAGCAGCAGTTCCAGGTGTGGGGATGGCGCATCCCGTTCCTGATCAGCATCGTGCTGGTCGGCGTCGGGCTCTACATCCGACTCCGGGTGGGCGAGAGCCCGGAGTTCGCCGAGCTGCGGGCGCGGGGCCGCGAGGTGCGGGCGCCCCTCCTGCAGGCGCTCCGCGAGAACCCGAAGGGCATCGTGGTCACCGTGTGCGCGCGGATCGCGGAGACCGGCGGGTCCACGCTGGTGCAGATCGCACTGCTGGTCTTCGGCGTCGGCATCCTGCACCTGTCGCCGACGGTCGCGCTCCTGGCGCTGGCGATCGGCTTCGGCGTCGACATGGTGACGATGGTCGGGTTCGGCTGGCTCAGCGACCGCATCGGCCGCCGGCCGGTCTTCCTCATCGGTGCCGGCGCGATGGCGGTGCTGGCGTTCCCGTTCGTCTGGCTGGTCGACACCAGGGCGGCGGTGCTGGTCGTGCTCTCCGTCGTGCTGACCTACGGCATCGGGCACGCCGGGATGATCGGCGCCGAGCCCAGCTTCTTCGCCGAGATGTTCCCGACGGGGGTGCGGTACAGCGGACTGGCCATCGGCCACGAGATATCCGGGATGGTCACGGGCGTGATCCCGCTCATCGTGTCCGCGTTCGTCGTCGTGACGGGCGGCGCGTCCTGGCCGCTCGCCGCGCTGCTGATCGTGATGAGCCTGCTCGGCTTCGTGGCCGTGCTGATGGCAGCGGAGACGCACCGGAGCAGCACGCCGAACGTGGGCGAGCAGGCCGCCGCGAAGCCGGCGTGAGGCATGGCATCGAGTACGCAGGCGGACCTGCTGATCCGCGCGGGATCGGTCGAGACCTTCGACGCCGCGGCCGGCGTCGTCCGGTCACTGGCGGTCCGCGACGGGCGCGTCCTCGCCGTGGGCCGGGAGCCAGGTGATCTCGACGACCTGGCCGGCGCCACCACGACGGTGCTCGACGACCCGGGCCTGCACGTCCTCCCCGCCTTCCACGACACCCACGTGCACCAGTACGAGGGCGGTCTCAACCTGCTGACGGTGCAGGTGGCGGGCGTCGCCTGCGTCGACGAGCTGGTGGCCGCGATGGGGGACGCCGCCGCGCGCCAGCCCCCCGGCACCTGGCTCGTGTCGGCGAAGAACTGGCACGAGAGCACGCTCCGCGAGGGCCGGCTGCCGACCGCGGACGAGCTGGACCGGGTCAGCACCGAGCACCCGGTGTGCGTGCGCAGGGGGAGCCACGCGGTCGTCGTCAACCGGCGGGCGCTGCAGCTCGCCCACATCACCGCCGACACCGCCGACCCGCCCGGCGGGCGCATCGGGCGTGCCCCCGACGGCCGCCCGGACGGGAGGCTCCTCGGCGACCCGGCCGTCGAGCTGGTCGCCCGCCTGCTGCCGCCGGTCACCTTCGCCGAACGCGTCGAGGGCCTGGCCCGCTGCTGCCGGCTGTTCAACGCGCACGGCATCGCCTCGGCCCGCGACCCCGGGATAGCCACGGCCGACTTCGCCGTGTACCAGCACCTGTGGGCCGCGGGCGCGCTCACCGTGCGCAGCGAGGTGATGCTCCGCCTCGACGAGGGCTGGTCACCGAGGCGGATGCGGGCCGAGCTCGACCGGTGGGGACTGCGCACCGGCTTCGGCGACGACCTGCTCACGATCGGCGGCGTCAAGATGTTCGTCGACGGCCGCATCGAGGACGCCGCTCTCCGCGAGCCGTACGAGAACGACCCCGGGTGGTTCGGCACGCTGCACATCGACGAGCCCACGCTGACGGCGATGGTCGCGGACGCCGTCGAGCGCGGCTGGGACGTCGGCTGCCATGCCGTCGGCGACGCCGCGATGGACGTCGTGCTCGGTGCGTACGCGCGCGTGCTCGGCGACCGGCCGAACCTGTCACCGCACCGCCTGGTCGTGGAGCACGCGTTGCTGAGCACCGAGGAGCAGCGGCGTCGTGCGGCCGCGCTCGGGATCGGCGTCTCCCTGCACCCGCCGCTGCTCCACGCGTTCGGGTCGGACATCCGCCGCTGCTGGGGCGAGAAGCGGGCGAACGCCGCGCTCGCGGTCAGGGACTGGGTCGAGTCCGGCGCGCGGGTGGCGGCCGGCAGCGACGGCAACGTGCCGCCGTTCGACCCGCTGCTCGCGATCTGGACGATGCTCACGCGCGGCACCGCGAGCGCCGGCCGGCTCGGCTGCGACCAGGCCGTCGACCGCCGCACCGCCTTCCGCCTCTACACAGTCGACGCCGCACGCCTGGTGCCCCGCGGCAACCGGTCCGGCACGCTCGTGCCCGGCCGGCCCGCGGACCTCGTCGCGTACACCGAGGACCCGCTGGGCTGTCCCGTGGACCTGCTGCCGGACGTGGCCCCGGCGCTCAC
>DASUWX010000153.1:0-30830 GCA_036378185.1 Streptosporangiales bacterium
CCGTACCTGCTGCACCGCAACCCGCACGTCTGGACCGACCCGGAAGCCTTTGCACCGCAACGGTTCCTGCCGCTGCCCGACTTGCCGCGCTGTGCCTACCTGCCGTTCGGTGCGGGACGCCGCACGTGCGTGGGCAGCGGGTTCGCGACGCTCGAGGCGGCGCTGGTGCTCGCCACGGTCGCGCGGACGCACCGGCTCGACCTGCTGCCCCGCACGACCGTTCGCCCGCGCGCCGAGATCACGCTCCGCCCCGCCGGCCCGGTGCCGATGCGGGTACGCCGCCGACCCGTGAGGGGCACCACCACCGCGTCATAGCACGGTGAGGGGCACCCTCACGGGTTCCGGTGAACACCGGGCGTCAGTCGCGGAACGCCTGGAACTCCGCCGCCCGCACCTGGCCGGAGACGGTGCTGCCGGTGGTGCAGTCGGTCGGCACCCTCGGGTCGTTCGTCTGCTGACCGGCGTACTGCGGGTTGCCGGTGCACTGCGACGCGACGACGCGCAGCTGCAGATGCGTGGCGGTGGTCGGCTCGATCTGGAACGAGCGCATCGTCAGCGTCGGCGCCACGGGACGCGGGATCTCCGACGGGAACGCGTTCTTCGCGCTCGTGTAGACCACCCGGTAGTCGGCGTCGTCCGCACACGAGACGGAAGCGGACGCCGTGCACGCCAGCACCTGGAACGATCGCAGCGCGGTGAACCGGTTCTGCGCCGCCTTGTCGCCGCCCGGGTCCTGCGCGTCCGCCGGGCGCAGCAGCGCACTCACCTGCACGCGGCTCACGCGCTGCGGCCCGTCGCCGCCGAGCCTCACGGTCACGTGCCTACCGGCGACCGGCGTGCCCGCGTCACCGAGATACGCCCACGTCGTGCCCTCGTCGTCGTCGATCAGGCCCGCGAGGTCGACGCCGTCGCCGGACGCGCTGGCGCCGCTGCTCGCCGACGCGAGGTTCCGGTCCATGCCGACGTGCACCGCCTGCTGCCCGGGTCGCACGCGCACCGTGAACCGCTCGGCGCCGAACCCGGGCGCCTGCGCGACGAACCGGTACGTGCCCGGCACCATCCCCGCGACGTCGGTGGGAGCGGTCGACGGATCGGTGTCGGCGACGGGCACCGCGCGTGCCTGGTAGTCGCCGACGAACACGCGCATGTCCTGGATTCCGGAGGCGTCGCCCGACGGCACGAACCGCACCGAGCCGTTGTGCGCGAACGGTGAGGCGAAGCTCGGCGTGGGATCGCTGTCGTTCGTGCCGTTGCTGCTGGCGTCGACGCCGAAACCGCGGCGCGCGAACGCGTTCCAGATCAGCGCCTGGTTCGCGCCGCCGAACCGGATCTGGTCCGCGGCCAGCATCGCGTCCCGCGCGTCCAGCATCGACACCGAGCCCTGCGCCATCAGCAGCCACGCGTCGTACACCAGCTGGATCCAGCGCCGGTCACCCGGGCAGCGCGCCACCGGGGTGGCGCCGTCGGCGCACGAACGCCGCAGCGCCGGGCTGCCCGCGCCGTACCTGTCGACGAACGCCTGCCGGACGTCGAAGTTCACGGCGTTCCAGATCTCACCGTCGGCGTGCACCTCCGGACCGGTGAGGTCGAACCCGACATCGCTGTAGTTCAACGGGTTCCGCGAGAGGTCGTAGTCACGGATGCCGCGCTCGGCGTTGCCGGTGACGTACTGGCCCGTGACGTACGGCTTCTGCCCGCGCGGCACCAGCCCGTACGCGTTCAGGTACTCCATCGCGTCCAGGTCGGACCACGACTCGCCCATCGCGCCGGCCTGCGCGCCGGACAGGCCGCGGTCGGGCCCGGCGACCATCCGGTTCGAGATCGCGTGCGTGTACTCGTGACCGATCACCGAGACGTCGTAGTCGCCGTCGACACAGGGCGAGTAGAACGAGCCGGCGATCGACTGCCACAGGTACATGTTCGTCATCGGCGGCGTGCCGTCCGGGCCGGTCCTCTGGTTCGCGTTGTCGCGGATCAGCGTCGACGTGACGCGCGCACCCGACTGCGCGTTGCCGAGCTCCGGGTCGCTGCCGAGGCCGCCCTTGCCGAAGTTGTCGTCCTGCAGGTTCCAGGCGCTCTCGGTGAAGCCGAGCTTGTACGCGAAGTCGTGCATGCGGTTGTGCGTCACGAGCAGCGACGCGTCCGCAGCGTCGATGTCGTTGCGCTGCGGCGTGTCGAACACGTTCGGGTCGCACCGCTGCTCGAACCATTGGTTCGTCCACGGGTAGGTGTACGAACGGTTCGGGCTCGGGGTCGCGAAGTCGGCGCTGAACGCGCGCCCGGTCGGGTCGTTCCAGTTCTCCGCGGCGTACTCGTTGTTGCCGCGCGTGGTGTCGCTCGGCGCGTCACCGAGCGCCGGGTCGACGTCCCACGGCACCGGCGACGACGCGTTCGCGACGGCGAGGTCGCAGCCGGGCGTCGGCGTCCAGCACAAGGTCGCGCGGGTGTCGCGAGAGCTGTAGTCCGCCGGCGGGTTGGCGAGGAACGCCTTCCATTCCGGGTCGTCCGTCTCGTCGACGAGCGTGTCCTCGCGCACGAGCACCTGCCCGTTGCGCGCGTCGACGTAGCTCGTGTACGACTGCGGGTCGCGCTCGTTGTCGTCCGCGAGCGCCACCTCGTAGGCCGCACGCGCACCGCCGTCCGGCATCGGCACGGCGACCTGCTTGACGCTCTGCACGCCGTCCAGCCCGGACACGCTCAGCCGTTGCCAGCCGTTGTCGTGGCCGCGTGCGGTCACCGTGCCGGCGGACAGTCCGGCGTCCTCGGCGGCAGCGGCGACGGCGTCGTCCGGCGACAACGTCGCCGCGGCTGGTGCGCTCACGTCGCGTGCCAGGCTGGAGGTGACCGAGTACGCGGCGCCGTCGGCGACGCCGACGCTCACCAGCCCGTCGTAGCCCGCCGGCAGGTCGCCGAACCGCTCCCGCAGCAGTACCGCGGCGCCGGAGCCGATCTTGTTGACCGACACCAGTTGCAGCGAACGCACGGCGTCCGCGGACACGCCGAGGACGTCGCGGTGCTGCTCCAGGTACGCGCGCGCCGCCTGCTCCGGATCGGCCGGGAGGCCCTTCGCCAACGCCCCACCGGCCTCCGACACGAGCCGCTCGGCGGTCCCGAACCTGTTCCACCGGGACCGCAGGTGGTCGCCGGCGGCGAGTGTCCGCTGGCCGTCGCTGGGAGCGCGGCCGCCGGGACGCGCGTCGCGGTCACCACGACCGTGGTGGACGTGAGGTGCCGCGGTACTGCGCGCCTGCGGAGCGGCCGAGGCGAGACCTGGGACGGTGAGTGCGACGACGGCCGCCGCTGATGCGGCGACGAGCACGCGGGAACGACGAGAAGAGCCCACGACCGGACCTCCTGGGGCCGCATCTTCCGACGCCCCCCGGACCGGGATCTCCGGCTCGTCTGCGTCGGCGAGCCGAGACGCTAAGCGGAGGCAAACCGGTCGTCAAGAAGTCCTACGGGACGTAACAGGTGACCGGCCCGTTCATCCCGTATCAGCCCCCGTGTCGTGTCAGGGCGTGACGTGGGTCAGTCGCCGATGTAGCTCATCACGTGCTTGACCCGGGTGTAGTCCTCGAAGCTGTACATGGACAGGTCCTTGCCGTAGCCCGAGTGCTTGAACCCGCCGTGCGGCATCTCCGCGACGATCGGGATGTGCGTGTTGATCCACACGCAGCCGAAGTCCAGCCGCTTCGCCATCCGCAGCGCGCGTCCGTGATCGCGGGTCCAGACGCTCGACGCCAGGCCGTACTTCACGCCGTTCGCCCAGCGCACGGCCTCGTCCTCGTCGGTGAACCGCTGCGCGGTGATCACCGGGCCGAAGATCTCGTTCTGGATCATGTCGTCGTCCTGGCGCAGGTCGGCGACAACCGTTGGGGCGAAACAGAAGCCGCGATCGCCGACGTGCGAGCCGCCCGTGACCACGCGGGCGTGCCCGGGCGCCCGCTCGAAGAACCCCTGGACGCGCGCGAGCTGGTTGGGGTTGTTCAACGGGCCGAAGTCCGCGTCCGCGACGTCGAGGCCGCCGACCTTCGTGCCCTTCGCCTGCTCGGCGAGGGCCTCGACGAGGTCGCCGTAGACGCGCGGCCCGGCGAGCACGCGCGTCGCCGCGGTGCAGTCCTGGCCCGCGTTGAAGTACGCCGCGCCCGCGATCCCCTCGGCGGTCTTCTCGATGTCGGCGTCGTCGAACACCACCACCGGCGCCTTGCCGCCCAGTTCCAGGTGCACGCGCTTGAGGTCGCTCGCCGCCGACGCCGCCACCTCCGAGCCTGCGCGCACGGAACCGGTCACCGACACCATCGCCGGCGTGTCGTGGCTCACCAGCGCGCGGCCCGTGTCGCGGTCGCCGCACACGACGTTGAACACTCCGGGCGGCAGGTGCTCGGCCGCGATCTCCGCCATGAGCAAGGTCGACACCGGCGTCGTGTCGGACGGCTTGAGCACGATGGTGTTGCCGGCCGCGATCGCCGGCGCGAACTTCCAGACCGCCATCATCATCGGGTAGTTCCACGGCGTCACCTGCGCGCAGACGCCCACGGGCTCGCGGCGGACGAACGACGTGTGGTCGGCCAGGTACTCGCCCGCGCCGCGTCCCTCGAGCATCCGCGCCGCGCCCGCGAAGAACCGGATCTGGTCGATCATCGGCGGGATCTCCTCCGCCTTGGTCACCTCGACCGGCTTGCCGGTGTTCCTGCACTCGACCTCGACGAGCTCGTCGGCGCGCGCCTCCAGTGCGTCCGCGACGCGGAACAGCGCGAGCGACCGCTCGCCGGGCACGGTGTCGCGCCAGGCCGGGAACGCGCCCTCCGCCGCGCGGAACGCGGCGTCGACGTCGCCCGGCCCGGACAGCGGCGCCTCGAGGTACTCCTCGCCCGTGCTGGGATCGACGAGAGCCGCCGTCCGTCCGTCCCCGGTGTCGACGTACTCTCCGCCGACGAAGTTGCGCAGCCGACCGTCCGCAGCAGTCACGGCCTACCTCCTGTGCTGGTGGCGTTCACCGATACAAGGGACTCTGACATTTCCAGCCACCCGGATCAAGGCGTTCCGTCGAATGAGTGGCGGTGGACGATGGAATCGATAGATTGGGCCAGTACAAGTGCGAGGGAGGGACGCCGTGAAGAACGGCACCGCCATGGACGCGATCGACAAGGCCATCGTCGAGGCACTCCAGCTCGACGGCCGCACGTCGTACGCGACGCTGGCGAAGAAGGTCGGCAAGTCCGAGGCGGCCGTCCGGCAGCGCGTGCAACGGCTGATCGAGTCCGGCGTCATGCAGATCGTCGCGGTCACCGACCCGCTCACGCTGGGCTTCGCCCGCCAGGCGATGGTCGGCATCCGGGTCACCGGCGACCTGCGTGAGATCGCCGACAAGCTCGCCGAGATCCCCGAGATCGACTACGTCGTCATCACGGCCGGCTCGTTCGACCTGCTCGTCGAGCTGGTCTGCTACGACGACGACCACCTGCTGAGCCTGGTCAACGAGCGCATCCGCGCGGTGCCCGGCGTCCGCGACACCGAGACGTTCATGTACCTCAAGCTGCGCAAGCAGACCTACGCCTGGGGCACTCCGTAGGGCACGCCACGCCCCGTGCACCTCATGTCTGGTATGGCCAGTCACCCGTATGCTTGTGTCGAATTGCGCTACGTGGAAGGGCCGAGATGACAGAAGCCGAGCAGGCGGCCGGAACAGAGCCCGCGCAGCCGACCGTCGCCGGGCTCTACGACGCGTACCTCGGCGGCACCAACCACACGCTCGCGGAGCAGGAGGCCGCGGACAGGCTGCGGACTGCGATGCCCGAGATCGAGGCGACGGCGTGGGCGAACCGGGCGTTCCACCAGCGCGCGGCGCACTGGCTGGCAGCCGAGGCCGGGATCGGTCAGTTCATCGACCTCGGCGCGGGCCTGCCGACGCAGAACAACACCCATCAGGTCGTCCAGCGGCACAACCCCGAGGCCAAGGTCGTGTACGTCGACATCGACCCGCACACGGTCCGGCTCGGCAACGAGCTCGTCAAGGACAACCCGAGAACGACGTACGTGCAGTCCAACCTGATCGACGTGGACAACGTGCTGGACCACCCCGACCTGCGCGGGCTGATCGACCTGAGCGAGCCGGTGGGCATCCTGGCCACGGCGGTGTTCCACTGCATCACGGACAAGCAGGACCCCTGGGGCGTGGCGAAGCGCTACAGGGACAGGGTGGCCTCCGGCAGCTACTTCGCCCTCAGCCACGTCACCGCCGACAGGCAGCGCCCCGCCGCGGTGCGGACCATTCTCGACATCTACCGCCGCGCGGACTCGCCGGCCGTCTTCCGCAACCGGGAACAGGTCGAGTGGTTCTTCGAGGGCCTCGAGTTCGTCCCACCGTACGAGGGCGCCGCACCGAAGGTGAACTTCATCGGCTACTGGTTCTGCGAGGACCCGGCCGAAGCCGACGACGAGACGAGCAGGTGGGTGTACGCGGGCGTGGCCAAGAAGCCCTGACCCGCGCCTCGCCGGTCCCGGCCGGGTGAGGCCCCGGTCCTGACGTGGGTACGTCGTGGGCGCTATGACAGCAGTAACGCCACCACCACGACGTGGAACGGCCTCACGTGGGTACATCGCAACGCCTATGACCCCAGCAACACCACCACCACGACGTGGAACGGCCTGACGTGGGTACGTCGCCATGGCCATGGCCGTGGCGACGTACCCATGTCAGGGGGAATCGGTCAGCGCACCACCACCAGGAAGTGCGTGGTCGCCGGGTCCTTCCCCGGGGCGGTCGCCGTGACCGTGCCGAGGTAGAAGCCCGGGTGCGCGTAGGTGTGCGAGCCGGTCACGGAGTACAGGCCGTTGACGGTCTTGTCCGTCGCGGCCGTCCCGCTCACGGCGCCGGACCCGGTCGAGCCGTCGCCCCACCGGATGGACGCCGCCACGTCGCCCGCGGCGACCCCGGGGGCCGACAGCGTGGCGACCGTGCCGTCCACCGCGCCGCCGCCGCTCAGCGACGCACCGGTCAGGTCGAGCCGCCACGGCACCTCGGGCGTCGGGTAGAAGTTCGTGCCCGACGCGAGGAACCGCGCGCCCTGTGCCGCGAGCCGGCCGACGAAGTCCTGGTACGCCGCGCTGGTGGTTCCCGAACGGTCGGCCGCCGGCGACCACGCGACCTCGGCGAGTGCCGGCAACCGCGGGAACACCATGTAGTCGACGTCGTCCAGGTCGGTCGTGGTCTCACCCCAGATCGCGCCCTCGACACCGATCACGTTGTCGTCGGTGACGCCCGTGACGTAGCCGCCCGGGTTCCAGTTGTAGAACTGATCGACGTCGCAGCCGCGCGAGCAGGCCCAGGACAGGCCGAGCGACGGCGGTACGCTGCCGCTCGAGCCGGCGACGTACTTCTGGTCGAGGTACGCGTGGGTGGCCGGCGCCATCACGATCTGCATCCCCTTGGCGACCGCCTCGGTCGCGGTGGCCGTGCCGGCGGACGAGCCGGACGCGGGGTTCCAGTACTCCGCCACCGTCGGCGTGCCGAGGGCGGTGCCCTGGCCGGCGATCTCCGCCCAGCCCATCACCGCCTTGCCCTGCGCGCGGACGATCGGCGCCTCGGTGTTGAGGAAGGCGGCGTAGCGATCCTGGGTCAGGATCGTCGACGGCACCTCGTCACCGCCGACGTGGTAGTACGGCCCGGGCGTCAGCTCGCTGAGCTGCTGGATGATCGCGGACATGATGGTCCACGTGTTCTGGCTCTCCGGGCACATCGCGCTGTAGCCGACGGCCCCGGTGTAGTTCCACTGCGGCGGGTCGTTCTTCCCGCAGTTGATGTCCTGCGGATGCCCGTTCAGCAACGGGTTCGCGACGTCGTCGTACTCCGACATGATGATCGCGTTGTTGTGCCCGGGCGAGTCGACCTCGGGCACGACCGTGACGAACCGCGCCTTGGCGTACGCGACGAACGCGCGGTAGTCGTCCTGCGTCCAGTAGCCGCCCGGGTCCATCGTGCGGCCCCCGGTGCCGACGGAGCCCTGCCCGCCGATCTTCGCGAGGTTGGGGAAGCCGTTGATGACGAGGCGGAAGCCCTGGTCGTCGGACAGGTGCAGGTGGAACGTGTTGATCTTGTACGCCGCCGCCTGGTCGAGCAGCCTCATCGCCGCCGCCGGTGACTCGTAGTGGCGCGCGATGTCGAGCATCAGCCCGCGGTACCGGTACCGGGGGTAGTCGACGACGTGCACCGCCGGCATGGTCCACGGGCCGGAACGCACCGTCGTGCTCGTGATCCACGGCGGCAGCAGCTGCCGGATCGTCTGCACGCCGTCGAACAGGCCGTGCGCCGTCGGGGCCTGCAGCAGCACGCCGCCCCGGGTGACGTCCAGCTGGTAGCCCTCGCCGGAGGTGTCGTCCCCGAGGCTGCCGGGGTCCCTGGTCGAGATCGCGATGTCCCCGGGGCGGGCCTGCCCGGCGCGCACCTGGAGCGGGTAGCCGGTCGCCGGACGCAGGTATCCGGCGAGTGAGGCGGCGACGCCGGACGCGCCGCGACCGCTCGGGACGATCCGCGTGTGTGGGGTGAGGAAGAAGGTGCCGTGCCCCGCCGTCATCGAGACGGGCTTCGGGATGATCTGGGGGGCGGATGCGGTGGACGCCGCCGCGGGCCGTGCGACCAGGAGGGTCGGCGCGGCGAGCACCAGCGCCATCGCGGTCAGGAGCGCAAGACGTCTGAACGAGATGGCGAGCATGCGGACATGTAACCCCCAGAGGTCCGTCCGCAGGAAGCCTTCCGACGCACAAGGACGGCCCGTAACCGGTGCCGGGTGTCCTCCCGTGCACGACGCATGGACGTGGGCCGCGACGCTGCGTCCGCACCGGAGGCCCCGGCTTGACGCGTGCCCGCGCACGGAGAATTATTCTCGCGACGGAGGGCCAGCAAGCGCTTTCCGAAAATAATTCTCCTTGGGAGCCGTATGGTGAGCGGCCAGGTCGGGGCGTTGCCCGGTCAGTCCAGGGCCGTCGGCGTGCTCGCCCGGGTACAGGGATCCCTGGAAGAGCTGACCGGCGCGCTGCGCGCCGTCGGCGAACGTGTCCTGGCCGATCCCGTCGGGGTGGCGCAGTCCCCCATCACCGAACTCGCGAGGGCGAGCGGCACCTCGCCCGGCACGGTCACCCGGTTCTGCCGCGCTATCGGCCTGGCCAAGTACGCGGACCTGCGTTTCGCGCTCGCGGCCGAGACGGGCCGCGCCGGGAGCTCGTCGCGGGAACTGGAGATCGGCACGGAGATCGCCGCCGAGGGCGACCTGAGCCGGGTCCTGGCGGTCATCGCGTCCTTCGACATCCGCGCGATCGAGCTGACCGCGGCCCGGCTGGACCTGGACGCCGTCGACGACGCGGTAGGCGCGATCTCCTCCGCCCGGCGGGTGGAGCTCTTCGCGGTGGGAGGCAGCGCGATCGTCGCCGAGGAGATGCGGCTGCGGCTGGGCTGCATCGGCGTCGTGTCGTCCGCGTGGTCCGAGGTACACAACGGCCTGACCAGCGCGGCACTGCTGGGCCCGGGCGACGTCGCGTTCGGCATCTCCAACACCGGCCAGACCAACGAGACGCTGGAGATGCTCCAGGAGGCGAGCAGTCACGGCGCGACGACGATCGCCCTGACGAACTCGGCCGACTCGCCGCTCGCGCGCATCGCCGACATCAAGCTGACCACGCTGGCTCACGAGACGTCGTTCCAGCCGAGGGCGCTCGCCGCTCGTCACGCCCAGCTGACCGTGCTCGACCTGGTGTACGTCGCCGTGGCGCAGCGCCGCGGCGAGCAGACGACCAGAGCCCTCGAGCTCACCGCCAAGGCCATCGCACCGCACCGCGAACCCGAACCCCGGCCCCCGCGGGGCCGCCGCGGCCACCCCCGCTCGTGACGAGCGCCCCGACCGGTTCCCGGAGGACCAGATGACGAACCGCCGCACACCCCGATCCCGGTCGCGCCGGCACGTCGCCGCCGTGGTCCGCGTCGTCTCGGCACTGGCCGCCGGCGTCGTGCTCGCCGCGGCAGGGGCGTCCACCGCCTCCGCGGAGCCGGTGAACGCCGCACCCGCCGTCGCGCCTAGCCTGCACCAATGGTCCGGCGGGGCGGGCGAGTTCGACCTCACGTCGAGTAGCCGCATCGTCGTCGACACCGCCCACGCCGACGCGCTCGACGCGGACGTCCGGCTGTTCCGGGACGATCTCGCCGCCGTCGACGGGCTCGACCTGCCGATCGTCGTGAAGGACAAGCCCGGCAAGAGCGACGTCTTCTTCACGCTCGGCGCCGCGGGCCTCGGGCCGGAGGGATACGTGCTGACGGTGTCCGACCACGTCGTCGTGGACGGCGGGGGTACGGCGGGCGCGTTCTACGGCGGGCGGACCATCCTCCAGATCCTCACCACGGCCCCCACACACGTCTCGTTGCCGCGCGGTGAGGCGCGGGACCGGCCCGACTTCCCGCAGCGCGGAGTGATGCTCGACACGGCGCGGAAGTACTACTCGGTCGCCTACATCGAGCGCACCATCAAGCAGCTGGCCTGGCTGAAGATGAACACCCTGCACCTGCACCTGACCGACTCGGAGGCGTGGCGGCTGGAGAGCGACACCTACCCCGGGCTCACGGCGCCGCAGCACTACACGAAGGCCCAGATCCGAGAGATCCAGGACCTCGCCCATCGCTACCACGTGACGATCCAGGCCGAGTTGGAGATGCCCGCGCACGCCGACAGCCTCACGTCGTACAACCCGGCTCTCCGCTGGTCGTGCCCGTCGATGAACGACACGCCGTACGGCCCGGACAACGGCTTCACCATCGACATCACCAAGGCGGACAACGTCGCCTGGGTCGACCGGCTCGTCGAGGAGTACCTGCCGCTGTTCGACTCCCCGGTCATCCACCTCGGCGGCGACGAGTACCCGGTGAGCTCCCAACAGCAGGCCTGCCCCGAACTGGTCGACTACGCGGCCGCGCACGGCTTCAAGTCCACCGAGGACGTCTTCGTCGCCTACCAGAACCACCTGAACGACCTGGTGAAGCGGCACGGCAAGACGCTGATGCTGTGGGACTGGTGGGACGTAGCCGGTGGCGCGACCACCGAACCGGACAAGGACGTCGTCATCCAGGCCTGGCGCGGCAATCCCTCCCGGTTCGTAGACGACGGCTACCAGACGGTCGGCTCGAGCAGCACCGAGCAGTACGTCGTGCCGAACACCCCGCCCGGGTGGGTCGACTACCACCAGCCGGACAGCGTCCAGCAGTACAGCGTCTGGGAACCGACGCCCGGCCCCCGCATGCTCGGGTTCCAGATCCCGGCCTGGGGCGACGGTGCGGCCGGTGCAACCGACGCCTACTTCGACTGGTTCCTGCACCGTCCTGCGCAGGTCCTGGCGGCGCGTACCTGGGGCGGCCCGCGGATGAGCAGCGTGTACTCGTTCGAGCACCTGGTCGACCGGATCGGCGCGGCGCCCGGCGTACCGGACGACCGCGACCCGGAAGCCGTGAAGCTCGACGGTACGCCGTACGGCAACGTCACGGACAAGCCCGACCACACCTACGCGAAGGCCTTCGACGCCAACGTCGACACCTACGTCGACACGGCCGACCCGTCCGGCGGCTACACGGGTATCGATCTCGGTGCCGGCCACGCGTCCGCCGTCACCGAGGTCCGCTTCGTGCCTCGTGCCAACGAACCGGGCTGGGGCTACGTGAACCGGATGATCGGTGGGCGGTTCCAGGGCTGCACCGACGGACCGGCCATCGGCTGCCACGACCTAGCGAAGGTCCCGTGGCGACCCACGAGGGACTGGAACGTCCTCGCGGTGACCGACCACACGCAGTACCGCTGGCTGCGTTACATCCCGCCGACCGACGGGTTCACGAACGTCGCGGAGATCGAGTTCTACACGGCGCCGGCGGCGACGGGCCGGGTGCGCGTGTCCGCGCCGGACACGATCTCGCGCAGCGGCGACACCGTCGTCACGACCTTCACCAACACCGGGGCCGCGCCGCTGAAGGACGTCCGCCTGTCCCTCGACGGTTTCGCGGCCGACACCTACGAGCCCATCTCGGCCCGCGCGTCGTCGCCGGCCGAGACGAGCAGCGTGCCGGCCGGCGACACGTTCTCGGTCAGCTGGCAGGTCGACGTCCCGGCGGACGCGAAGCCGGGCGAGGTCCGCGTCGTCGGGCACGTGAGATACGCGGCCCCGAAGACGGACGGCGTGGTGAACGTCGACGACCTGGCTCGCACCGACCTGCAGGACGGATGACGCCACTACCCGGCCCTCGCGCCCTCGACCGGCTCCGACCGCCGCCCAGGAAGGACCTTCATGTTCCGACGTCATCGCCCGAGCGGACCAGCCGCCCGCATCCGGCGACTGCCGTGTCTCGCGCTGCTCGTCGCGGCGAGCGTGCTGGCCACGCTGGTCTCGTACGCCGGCGCCACCAAGGCACCGGCGGCAGCCGCCACCGAGCCCTGGCCCACCGGTGCGGACGTCCGCGACGTCGCCCGTACCGGAACGGCCACGGCGTCGACCGTCTACAGTCCCCAGCCGGACCGCTTCGCCGCGGCGCACGTCAACGACGGTGACCTGAGCACCCGCTGGGCGTCGGACTCGCCGGAGGACGGGTACCCGGACCCCAGTCACGAGTGGGTGCAGGTCGAGCTGGCGCAGCCCAGCCCGGTGCACCACGTGGTGATCTACTGGGAGACCGCACACGCCGCGCACTACCAGATCCAGGTGTCCGACGACGGACGGAACTGGCAGACGGCCCTGGACGTGCCGGAAGCCCCCGGTGGCCGGGAACTGCTGAACGTCGGCTGGACGACGCCGGTCAAGTTCGTCCGCATGCAGGGCCTCGCCGTCGCGACGGTGTGGGGCTACTCGATCTGGCAGTTCGAGATCTGGAACGGCCCGCGGCCCGGAGCCGGTCTACCCGCCGGCACGGTGATCCCGACGCCGGTGTCGCAGACCAAGGTCGACGCCGCACCGTTCGAGCTGACCTCGCACACGCACATCGTCACGTCGTCCGCCCGGGCCCGCCCCGTGGCCGACCAGTTGCGCCGCGCCCTCCGGCCGGCGACCGGCTTCCCCCTGCCCGTCGCCGCGGATCCCCCGCGGCAGGGCGACGTGGAGCTCGTCCTCGCGGACTCCGAGGCACCCGGCGACACGCCGCTCGCGGTGTCGGAGGGCTACACGATCGCCGTCGACCCGGACCGCATCCGCATCGGCGCGGCGACGCGGCACGGTCTGTTCAACGGCATCCAGACGCTGCGACAACTG
This sequence comes from Streptosporangiales bacterium, assembly GCA_036378185.1. Taxonomy (GTDB): domain Bacteria; phylum Actinomycetota; class Actinomycetes; order Streptosporangiales; family WHST01; genus WHST01. The sequence goes on from DASUWX010000153.1 coordinate 13,267, forward strand.
CTGCCACCCTGGATCTACGGTGACCAGCCACGGCCGGGACCGTGGCAGGTGGATGCGACACGGATCAGCGACTACCCGCGGTTCGCACACCGGGGCCTGATGATCGACCCGGCACGCAACTTCATCCACGTCGACGAGGTCGAGTCGATCATCGACGACCTGGCGGCGGTCAAGGGGAACGTGCTGCACATGCACCTCACCGACGACCAGGGCTGGCGCCTCGCGGTGGACACCTGGCCGAAGCTCGCGAAGGTCGGCGGGTCGATGTCGATGCCCGGTGGGCGAACCGGCTACTACACCCGCGACGACTTCACCGCCATCGTGCACTACGCGGCGCAGCGGCACATCCAGGTGATCCCGGAGATCGAGCTCCCCGCGCACTCGGGTGCCGCGCGGGCGGCGTACCCCGAGCTCGGCTGCGGCGGCGACTACCTGTGCGCCGGCCAGGACCTCACCTTCAGGTTCATCGACGACGTCGTCGCCGAGCTGGCGGAGATCTCCCCCAGCAAGTACGTCCACGTCGGCGCCGACGAGTCGGCGATGCCGCACGACGACTACGTGCGGTTCGTGCGGCACGTGGAGCGGATCCTCGCCGACCACGGCAAGACGATGATCGGCTGGTCGCCCAGCCCCGGCGTCGGCCTCGACCCGTCGTCGGTGCACCAGTACTGGCAGGACCAGAGCCGGGAGATGACCTCCTCCTGGTTCCAGCCGCGCCGGCCCGTGATCCTCTCGCCGACGCAACAGGTCTATCTCGACTATCCGTACCCCGGGTACAACACCCGGCGCTCGTACAGCTGGGACCCCTTCGACATCACCGACGGCTGGACCGGAGCGAACCTGCAGCGCGACTTCGGCCTGGACAACGACGACATCCTCGGCCTCGAAGCGCCCATCTGGGGCGAGCGGATGCTGCGCGGCCTGCCCGACATCCAGTACAACGTGTTCCCGCGGCTGGCCGCGATCATGGAGAAGGCGTGGTCTCCGGCCGAGGCGACCGACGACGCCGACGTGATGCTCGCGCGGATGCAGAACCAGGGTGCCCGCTGGATGTTCGAGGGCACCAACTTCTACGCCGATCCCGAGGTGGCGTGGAAGCCCGCGGCCGTCGGCACCGAACCCACCGCGGACGCCACGGGAACCGTCGACGGCGACGTCGCCACCGTCGCCGTACCGGGCGCGGCACCCTCCACGCTGCACGCGACGATCGACTGGGGGGACGGCACCGTGACGGACGGGACGGTGACCGGCCGGCCGCCGGGTGACCGGCAGCTCAACGGCCTGTTCCAGGTCGGCGGGCAGCACCACTACGCGCCCGGTCGATACGCGGGCACCGTGCACGTCACGGGCCCGGGCCAGCTCGACCTGACGGCGCGGTTCAGCGTCGACGCCGACTCCTAGGCCGGGGAAGCTCCGCCGCCGCCCCGTACCGCCGGGAGACGCCGGGCGGTACGGGGCGGAGCACGTCCGTCGGGGTCAGCCGGCGTAGGCGTCGCGCAACGCCTGGATGTCCAGCTTCTTCATGCCGTACAGGGCCTTGGTCGCCCGTGCCGCCGCCTCCTGGTCGGGCCCGGTGATCATCTCGATCAGCTCCCGTGAGTCGATCTGCCAGGACAGCCCGTACCTGTCCTTGAGCCAGCCGCACGGCCCTTCCTCGCCGCCGTCGGCGGTGAGCTTCTCCCACAGCTCGTCGATCTCCTCCTGGGAGTCACAGAGGAGATGGACCGAGACCGCCTCGCTGAACTTGAACTCCGGGCCACCGTTCAGGCCGGCGAACTGCTGCCCGTCGAGCTCGAACGTCACGAGCATCACCGAGCCCTTCGGGCCCGGGCCCGCGTCGCCGTACGGTATGACGCCGGTGATCCGCGAGTTCTTCACCACCGAGGTGTAGAACCGTGCCGCCTCCTCGGCCTTGCCGTCGAACCAGAGACAGGTGCTGACGCTGCCCATCGCTCTCTCCTCGCGTCGAGTTCGGTGTTCAGGTGTTGACCGCGCCCGGCACCGGAACTCATCGGGGGGTCAGGAATCGAAGCCGAGACCGAAGCGGTCGAGCGCGCGGAGCCAGAGGTTGCGCCTGCCCTCGCGGGCGTCCGCACGGGCCAGCGACCACCTGGTGAGCGAGACGACGCCGTACCGTAACGGCTCGGGCGGGAACGGCACCGGCTTGGACCGCACCATGCGCAGTTCGGTGAGCTCCGTCGTGCCCTCGAACAACCGGTCGAGCATGACGTTCGCGGCGAACCGGGTCGCGCCGACGCCGAGCCCGGTGAAGCCGGCGGCGTACGCCAGTCGCCCCGCGTGCGCACCGCCGAAGAACGCGCAGAACCTGCTGCACGTGTCGATCACGCCGCCCCAGGTGTGGGTGAACCGGACGCCGGTCAGCTGCGGGAAGGTGGCGAAGAAGTGCTCGGCGAGGCGCTGGAACGTCGCCGGCCGCTGCTCGCGTCTGGAGTGCATCGAGTTGTTGTAGTGGTAGACGGCGTCGTAACCGCCCCAGAGGATCCGGTTGTCCTCGGTGAGCCGGTAGTAGTGGAACTGGTTGCCGCTGTCCGAGACACCCGACCTGCGCTTCCAGCCGACGGTCGCGAGCTGCTCGTCCGAGAGCGGCTCGGTGACGAGCACGTAGTCGTACACCGGCAGCACGAAGTGGCGGATCCGCCGCAGCAGCGGCGGGAACGCGCCGGTGCCGATCGCGACCTGGTCGCAGGACACGCGGCCGCGTGGCGTCGGCAGCTGCAGGTGCCCGCGGATGGCGTCGACGCTGTACACCCGGGTGTTCTCGTAGATGCGGACGCCGAGGCGAAGGCACGCGTCGCGCAGTCCCCAGGCGAGCCGCGCCGGGTTGACCATCGCCGTGCTGTCCGGGTCGTACAGGCCGGCGAGGTACGTCGGCGAGTCGAGCTCGGCCCGGACGCCGGCGCCGTCGAGCAGTTGCACGTTCTGTCCGTACCGCCGCCCCTGTACGGCGACCTCATCCAGCTCGCCGACCTGCCACGGCTCGGTCGCTACGGTGAGCTCCCCCGTCCGCTCGAACGCGCAGTCGATGCCGTACTTGTCGACGGTGCGGGCGATGCCGTCGAGGTTCTCGTTGCCCAGCCGTTCCAGCACGTCCATCTCGTCGGGAAAGTGCGCGATGCCGTTGGCGAGGCCGTGGGTGAGGCTGGACGAGCAGAACCCGCCGTTGCGCCCGGACGCCGCCCAGCCGATCCGCCGGCCCTCGACCAGCACGACGTCGAGGTCCGGGTCGCGCTCCTTGGCCATCAGCGCGGTCCAGAGGCCGGTGTAGCCGCCGCCGACGACGGCGAGGTCGCAGTCGACGTCACCCACCAGCTGCGGGCACGGCTCGGGCGCCGCGGCGTCGTCGAGCCAGAACGGCTTCGGCTTCGCGCCGGCGAGGGCGGCTTGTGCGGTGGAGGTCACGGTGCCGAGGCTATCCACGCCGTGCCTCGGGCCGTGCCGCCCCTCTCCGACGTGGGTACGTCGCCGGCACGATAGCGCTGGCAATGTACCCGCGTGAGGTCGTCCCACATCATGGTGGTGGCGTTGCCCCTGCTATAGCCATGGCGACGTACCCACGTGAGGTCGTCCCACATCATGGTGGTGGCGTTGCCCCTGCCATAGCCGCTGCGATGTACCCACGTCATGGTCGGTGGCACCGGTGTCCCTAGCGGCGCCTCCGGGCGAAGAAGGCGTTCAGCACGGCCAGGGTGACGCCGCCGACGAAGATGATCGTGCCCATGACGTTGACCTGCGGCGGCGTGCCCACCCTGCTCGAGCCCCAGATCCACAACGGGAACGTCACCGTGCTGCCGGCGACGAAGTTGGTGATGATGAAGTCGTCGATCGACAGCGCGAACGCCAGCAGCGCGCCGGCGAGCACGCCGGGGAACAGCATCGGGAACGTCACCAACCGGAACGTCGTCCAGGTGCCCGCGCCGAGGTCGCGGGCCGCCTCCTCCAGGGCCGGGTCGAGGGTGAGCACGCGGGCGCGAACCGTCAACGACACGAACGGGATCGAGAACATCACGTGCGCGGCGACGATCGTCCAGAAGCCGAGCGGCGCGTCCAGGGTCACGAACAGGGACAGCAGGGCCGCGCCCATCACGACCTCGGCACACGAGATCGCGCCGAACAGGACGACGTTCAGTGCGCCCTGCCCGCGGAACCGGAACCGGCCGAGCGCCAGGCCCATCAACGTGCCCAGCGCACCCGCGATAACGGTAGTGAGCACCGCGATGAGCAGCGAGTTGACGAGCGCACCGGTGAGGTCCTGGATCTGGAACAGCTCGCCGTACCACTTGAACGTGAAGCCCTGCCAGGTCGTGTTGTACCTGCTCCTGGTGTCGTTGAACCCGAACAGGATCATCACGGCGATCGGCAGGCAGAGCCAACCGATCACCACCCACGTGTAGACGTGGAGCAGCCGGCCCTCCCGCCTCGGCTTGCGGATCGGCGCGTTCGCGGTCGCAGCGCTGGTTCCGGCGGTCATCGGGCCGTCGCCTCCAGCACGTCCTCGGTGCCCAGCGCCCTGGCGTAGATGAAGATCCCGACGAGCAGTACGGCCATCAACGTGAACGACAGGGCGGACGCGGTCGGGTAGTCCTGCGTCACGAGGTACTGGTTCTGGATCACGTTGCCGATCATCGTGTTGTGCGTCCCGCCGAGCACGGTGGCGTTGACGTAGTCCGACGAGGCCGGCACGAACGTCATCAGCACCCCTGCGAACACCCCGGGCAGCGACAGCGGGAACACCACCCGCCAGAACGTCTGCAACCGGTTGGCGTACAGGTCGTGCGCCGCCTCGAGCACGGTCGGGTTGACGCGTTCGAGCGCCACGTACAGCGGCAGCACCATGAACGGGAGGAAGTTGTAGGTGAGTCCGCCGATCACGGCGGGCGTGGTGGCGAGGACGTGGAAGTCCTGCGGCAGCAGGCCGACGGTCTTCAACGGGCCCAGCACGATGCCGTCGTCGGCGAGCAGGAAGTTCCACGAGATCGTCCGCAGTACGAACGAGACGAAGAACGGCAACAGGAGGAGGAACAGGTACGTCGACTTGCGCGACCCGCCGCGGAATGCGATCCAGTACGCCACCGGGTAGCCGATCAGGAGTTGCAGCAGCGTCGTCGCGGCACCGTAGACCAGCGACCTGATCACCTGGTCCTGGTAGGCGCGGATGCCGTCGACGTACGTCTGCCAGTGCCAGGTGAGCTGGTACCCGTTGACGACGTCGCCGGTCTGCAGCGACAGCGACAGCATCACCAACATCGGCACGACGAAGAAGATCGCGAGCCACAGCCCCCCGGGCAACGCCAGCGCGTACGGCGTCAATGCGCTCCGTAGCTTACGCATCGGTGCCTCAGGACGTGACGATCGGCTCGAAGATCGACTGGTACGTCTTCTGCTCCTGCGGGTTCTTGAAGACGACGTACGAGCTGAGCTTGCTGAAGACGGACTGCTCGGGAAACACGAGCGGGCTGTCGGCGACGGTCTCGAGCAGCTTCTTGTCGTCGCCCTTCGCCTTCGCCGCGTCGTCGCGGATCACCTGCTGCGCCGCCGGAACCGGCGTGATGTAGTTGATGTACTCGGCCAGGCTCGCGGCGATCTGCGGCTTGTAGAAGAAGTCCATCAACCGGATCGCGTCGACCGGGTTCTGCGCGGTCTTCGGGATCATCATGTTGTCCGTCCAGATCGTCCCGCCTTCCTCGGGGATGACGAACTTGAGGTGGCTGCCCTCGAGGTTGCGCTGGAACACGTCGCCCGACCAGCCCATGCAGATCCAGATGTCGCCCTTGGCGACGGCGTCGAGGTAGTTCTGGTCGTAGTACTTGCGCACGATGCCCTTGTCACGCTGCTCCTTCAGCTTGGCCGCCGCCTTCTTCCAGTCCGCCTCGGTCGAGGTGGCCGGCTTGGAACCCGTCGCGATCATGCCGAAGTTCCCGATCTCCTGGGTGTCGCTCATCATGCCGACCTTGCCCTTGTACTTCGGGTCCCACAGCGACTGAATGCTGGTGATGTCGTCCTTCACGTACTTGGTGTTGACGACGATCCCGGTGAACCCGGACGCCCACGGGATGCTGTAGACGTTGCCGGGGTCGAAGGTCTCCTTCTTGTACGTCGGGCCCACGTTCTTCTCGAAGTTCGGCAACCGCTTGTGGTCGAGCGGTGCGAGGTACCCGAGCTGGACGAGCTGGGTGAACTGGAGCCCGTTCGTAATGACCATGAGGTCGTAGCCGATGGACTGCCCGGCCGCGAGCTGCGGCCGGATCTTCGCGAAGAACGGCGCAGTGTCCTGGATGACCTCCTTGTAGCTGACCTCGATCCCCGTCTGCTTGGTGAACTGCTTCAGCTCCGGGTGCTTCGGGTCCATGTAGTACGGCCAGTTCGCGAACACCAGGTGGCCGTTGCTCTTCTTGCCCTTCCAGAACTTCGCGACCGCGTCCTCCTTCGGCGCGGCGACCTTCTTGCCCTTGACGCCGCACGCGGCGAGCACCAGTCCGGCGCCGCCGAGGCCGGCCATGCGCAGCAGGTCCCGCCGCGTCGTCAGCCCGCGGACCAGTGCGGGGTCCATCTGTTCGTTCATGACGTTGTGCTCCCGATCGCGTAGGAGTGATGTGCCCGCCAGGAGAGCCAGACCTGGTCGCCCCGCTCCGCCTCGGTCGCGGCGGACGAGGCGTTCTGCCGGAACACGACGACCTCGTCGCCGGTCTCGGTGGCCACCGTGTAGTTCGTGGACGTGCCCAGGTAGACGAGTTCACGCACCGTCCCGCGTACGGCACAGATCCCGTCGCCCGCGGGACGGTCCGGCCCGATGTCGATCTTCTCCGGGCGGACGGTCAGCTCGAGCCGCTCGCCCCCGACGGCGCGCTGCCCGTCCCGCAGCGGCACCACGATCGTCTCCGCGCCGTACGCCACGCTCGCGGTGCCGTCGACGACGCGGTCAACGGTGCCGCAGAGCAGGTTGGACGTGCCGATGAACCCGGCGACGAACCGGCTCGCGGGATTCTCGTAGATCACCTCGGGCGGGCCCAGCTGCTCGACCAGCCCGTCGTTCATGACCGCGATGCGGTCGGACATCGTGAGCGCCTCGCCCTGGTCGTGCGTCACGTAGACGAACGTCACGCCGATCTCGCGCTGGATGCGCTTGAGCTCCACCTGCATCGCCTGGCGCAGCTTGAGGTCGAGCGCGCCGAGCGGCTCGTCCAACAACAGGGCGCGCGGCCGGTTCACGAGTGCGCGGGCGAGCGCGACGCGTTGCTGCTGACCGCCGGACAGCTCGCGCGGACGCCGCTTCTCCCGACCGGACAGGTCGACGACCTCGAGCATCTCGCCGACGCGCCGCGCGACCTCGTCCTTCGCGACCTTCCTGCGCCGCAGGCCGAAGGCGACGTTCTCGAACACGCTCATGTGCGGGAAGAGCGCGTAGCTCTGGAAGACCATGTTCACGTCCCGGCGGTTCGGCGGCACGCCGGTGACGTCACGGCCGTGCAGGAACACGCTGCCGGTGCTCGGCTCCTCGAAGCCGGCGATCATCCGCAGTGTCGTCGTCTTGCCGCAGCCCGACGGGCCGAGCATGGAGAAGAACTCCCCCTCGGCGATCTCGAGGTCGACACCGCGCACCGCGGCGACGTCGCTGTCCCGCGACTCGAACCGCTTGGTCACCCCGGCGAGCTTGATCGCCGGCGTCGCCGCCGGGTCGTCCGCGCGTACCGGCTCGCGGCCCAGCGCGGGGCCCGCCGTCTGATTCGCCATGTCACGTTCCTCCGGTCGCCCGTCCGCTCGCCCGGATCTCGCGAACCGACCCTGACATATGTCCGGCCGACTGACAAGGGATTCCGTCGTCGCATCCCCATTCCGCGACGGAATCTTGACAAGACGGGGTGACAGACCCGCATCCTTGGGTTGACTCGAGGAGGAGGCGGGAACGTGGGAACAGACCTTGCCGACATGCAGTCCGCGGCCCGGCGGCACTTGTGGATGCACTTCACCAGGATGTCGTCCTACGCGGACCACGAGGTACCCGTGATCGTCCGGGGCGAGGGGGCGTACGTCTACGATCAGCACGGGAAGCGATACCTCGACGGGCTCTCCGGGCTCTACACCAGTCAGATCGGCCACGGGCGCCAGGAGCTCGCGGATGCGGCAGGTCGCCAGGCGGCGACGCTCGGCTACTTCCCGATCTGGTCGTACGCGCACCCGAACGCCGCCGAGCTCGCCGAACGGCTCGCCGACCTCGCTCCCGGTGACCTCGACCGCGTCTTCTTCACCACGAGCGGATCGGAGGCGGTCGAGTCGGCCTGGAAGCTGGCCCGGCAGTACTTCAAGCTCGTGGGGCAGCCGGGACGGTACAAGGTGCTGAGCCGGGACGTCGCGTACCACGGCACGACGATGGGGGCGCTGTCGGTCACCGGGCTCGCCGACATCAAGGCGCCGTTCGAGCCGCTCGTGCCGGGCTCGGTACGGGTGCCGAACACGAACTTCTACCGCGCGCCCGAGCACGGCGACGACCCCGAGGCGTTCGGCCACTGGGCCGCGGACGAGATCGAGCGCGCGATCGAGCGCGAGGGCCCGGGGTCGGTCGCGGCCGTCTACCTCGAGCCCGTGCAGAACTCGGGTGGCTGCTTCCTGCCGCCGCCCGGGTACTTCCAGCGGGTGCGTGAGATCTGCGACCGGCACGGTGTCCTGCTCGTCTCCGACGAGGTGATCTGTGCGTTCGGGCGGCTGGGGCACATGTTCGGCGCCGAGCGGTACGGGTACGAGCCGGACGTCATCACGTTCGCCAAGGGCGTCACGTCCGGCTACGCACCGCTCGGCGGCATTCTCGTCAGCGAGCGCCTGATGGAACCGTTCACCCGGGGCACGAACACCTTCCTGCACGGCGTCACGTTCGCCGGCCACCCGGTGTCGACCGCGGTGGCGCTCGCGAACCTGGACGTGTTCGAGAAGGAGGACGTGCTCGGCAACGTGCAGGCCAACGAGGGCGGCTTCCGCGCCGCGCTGGAATCCCTCGCCGACCTGCCGATCGTCGGCGACGTCCGCGGCGCCGGCTACTTCTACGGCATCGAGCTGGTGAAGGACAAGGCGACCAAGGAGTCCTTCGACGACGACGAGTGCGAGCGGCTGCTGCGCGGTTTCCTGTCCCCCGCGCTCTTCGACGCCGGCCTGGTCTGCCGCGCCGACGACCGCGGCGACCCCGTCGTCCAGCTTGCCCCGCCGCTCATCTGCACCCAGGAGCACTTCGACGAGATCACGGGGATCCTGCGGACGGTCCTGACCGAAGCCGGCACCCGCGTCTGACCGTCGCGCCCCGACCCGTGACGGGCACCCTGACCGCGCCATGACCCGGTGAGGGTGCCCCTGTCGGGTTACCGTGTCGCGACGCGGGGTGGAGCGCCGGTCAGGTACCGCTGGACGGTGGGGGCGAGCCAGGCGATCACCTCGTCCCTGGACATGGAGGCGACGGGCGGGAGGCGCAGGATGTACCGGCAGAGCGCCATGCCGAGGATCTGCGCCGCCACCAGCCCCGCTCGCCGGACGGCCAGCTCGTGGTCCGGCTCGAGCGACTCGGCGAGGGTGACGATCTGGTCGCCGAAGATCGCCCGCGCGCGCTCCGCGGCGGCCTCGTTCGTCGCGGCCGAACGGAACAGCGCGGTGAGGGTCTCGTCGCCCTCCCACCGGTCGACGAAGTGGCGCGCCAGCACCCTGCCCACCGACCGGCGCGGCACCTCCGACACGTCGGGCAGCCGCAGGTCGAGCTCCGCCGCGGCCACGAACAGCTTCTCCTTGTTGCCGAAGTACCGCATCACCATCGCCGGGTCGATGACGGCGTCCGCCGCGATCGCCCGGATGGTCGCGCGCTCGTACCCGTCGGACGCGAACCGCTCGCGCGCGGCGGTCAGGATCGCCGCCTTGGTCGCGTCCGAACGCCTGGGCCTGTCCGCCATGCCAACAAGTGTAGGCCAACAACTGTTGACACTGCCACGCCCCATTCCTACGCTCGTGGTCAGGACACACGGAGGAGGCGCCCAGAATGCCGACCGACACAGACGTCATCGTCGTAGGCGCCGGGCCGACCGGGCTCCTGCTCGCCGGAGATCTCGCCTCGCTCGGCGTGCGCTGCACACTCGTCGAGCGCCGGGCCACCGAGTCGAACCTCACCCGCGCGTTCGCCGTGCACGCGCGCACTCTCGAGCTGATGGACGCCCGCGGGCTCGCCGACGAACTGCTCAGCACCGGCACCCGGGTCTCGAAGCTGCGGCTCGTCAACACCGTCGCCGTGAGCCTCGCCGGCCTCCCGACCCGGTTCCCGTTCGCACTGGTCACCCCGCAGTACGAGACCGAGCGTCTGCTCGAGCGGCGCGCCCGCGACGCGGGCGTCGAGTTCCGCACAGGTGTCGAGGCGCGCGGGCTGACGCAGGACGACACCGGCGTGGGCCTCGACGTCCGCCTGGCCGACGGCTCCGAGGCGACCTTGCGCGCCGCGTACGTCGTCGGCACCGACGGCGTACGCAGCACCGTACGCCGCGCGCTCGGCCTCCCGTTCCCCGGTGAGTCGGTGGTCCGGTCGATGATGCTCGCCGACGTGCGGCTCACCGACCCGCCGGAGGACGTGCTCACGGCCGACGTCGGCAACCACGGGTTCGTGTTCCTGGCGCCGTTCGGCGACGGCTGGTACCGCGTCATCGCCTGGGACGAGCGCGACCAGCAACCCGACGACGCACCCGTCGAGCTGGACGAGGTCCGCGGCGTCGCCCGGCGCGTGATGGGCACCGACTTCGGGATGCACGACGCCCGCTGGCTGTCCCGGTTCCACAGCGACGAGCGCCAGGCGCCGCGGTACAGCGTCGGCCGGGTCTTCCTCGCCGGCGACGCCGCGCACGTGCACTCGCCGGCAGGTGGGCAGGGCATGAACACCGGGCTGCAGGACGCCGCCAACCTCGGCTGGAAGCTCGCGGCCGCCGTGCACGGGCACGCGCCCGCCTGGCTGCTCGACAGCTACCAGGCCGAACGCCACCCCGTCGGCGAGGCGGTGCTGAAGGGCAGTGGCGCGCTGCTGCGGCTGGCGCTCGGGCAGAGCCCGGCGCTTCGCGTCGCCCGCAGTCTCGTCGCGACGCTGGCCGGGCGGGGCCTGCTGCCGCAGAAGCGCGCGACGATGGCGGTCTCCGGGCTGGGCATCGGGTACGCGCATCCGCGCGGCGCGCACCGGTCGGTCGGGCGCCGGATGCCCGACATCGCCGTCGAGCCGACCGGTTCAGGTGCACACCGGCTGTACGAGGCACTGCGGGGCGGACGGTTCCTGCTCGTGTCGTCCACCGACCACGACGCCGAGCTCTCCGGCTGGGCCGACCGGGTCGAGACGGTCCGGCCGTCCCGGCCGAACGGCACGACGGTGCTCGTCCGCCCGGACGGCCACGTCGCGTGGGCGGCCGACGAGCCCGCCTCGGCCGGGTTGGTCGAGGCGTGCACCCGCTGGCTCGGCGCCGCCGAGCCAGCGGTCACCTGCTCGACGGCCACCCGGCGCTAGCCGGCGCGCGTGCTGGACTCCCGAGTCGCGCCGCCCTCTTCGCTGCGGCGGTCGAGGAACGGGAACGATCCGTCATCGCCGACACCGTCGACCGGCTGAACCGGATCGCGCGTTCACCGGTTGGCTGCCGAGGTATGCCTCGCCGGGATCGAGGTACCCGGCGGCTAGCCCGACTTGCGGCGGAACTGGCGCTTGCCGCCCTCGCGCTGGGAGGGCCCGACGCCCTTGCCGTCCCGGCTCCCCGGACCGCCCGACCCGTGCTCGGTGTCCTTCTTCCGCTGCAACGCCTCACGGAACCTGCGGTGCATGTCGTCGTCGCCCGCGGCGCCGTGCTTCTGCTCGGCCATGAGGCCAGGCTACCCCCGTGGCGACAGGTGGCGGGCACCCTCACGCCGTCGTGCTGGCGTGAAGGTGCCCCTCACCGGTTCAGGGCGGGCTCAGAAGCGGAGCCGCCAGACCTGGCCGGGCGGGATGCCGCCCGCGCCGTCGCCGTCGCCGTCGGAGATGCTGAACGCCGAGACGTACACGTTGTCGTGCCGGTCGACGACGAGCCCGGCCGGCAGCGGCACCGACCGCACCGAACGGTGGCAGCTCGGCGAGATCCGGACGACCTGCCCGCCGCCGTCCGCGCCGCCCATCAGCTCGCTGACGTACAGGCTGCCGTCCCTGCCGAACGCCACACCGGTCACGGTCGTGAAGCCGGTCGTGTCGGAACGGCAGATCGTGCCGCCCTTGCCGTACCAGCCGAGCTTCCTGCCGGTCCACGGCGAGACCTTCCAGACGCGCGCCTCACCGGGCTCGAAGTGCGCGAGCTCGCCGACGTACACGGCCCCGCCGGGCCCCCAGGCGAGCGACGTCGGCACCGAGTGCCCGTCGCACTCGTCGGTGAACGTGCCACCGCAACCGTGCAGCGGGAAGACGGTGAGCGGCCTGGCCCTGCCGTGGTCGGCGACGACCAGGTCGTTGCCGCCCGCGTCCGCGACGATCGTCCGGTGCCGGCCCGCGGGCAGGATGGCATACGGGTTCGGGTTGACGTCGGTGCCGTCGGGATTCTCCCTCAACTCGACGGCCGCGATGTCGGCGATCGCGTGCTTGGAGTGCTTCGACGCCCTCAGCAGCTTGCCGAGCTGCCACTTCGGGACGCCGCGCTTCGGCAGCACGTCCGGTGGCGCCCACGTCTCCTGGACGAGGATGCCGCCGTCCTGGTACGCAACCCCGTCCGGCCCGGTCGCCTGGCCGCCGTCCGGGGCGGCACCGGAGATGAGACCGGTCACGACGCGGTGCGCCTCGGTGCTGCTCGCATGCCGCGGGTCGGTGACCTTGCTGATCGACCCGGTGGCGCCGACGCAGGTGTCACCTCCCTCCGGCCCGGTGAAGCAGTTGCCGGCGCCGGGGTGCAGCGAGCCCCGGCCGGCTTCGGCGATCAGCAGGCTGCCGTCCGGTCCCCACGCGAGCTGGCGCGGGTTGTTCAGCCCGTCGACCACCACGGTGGGCCCACGCGAGGTGGACGTGGCGGACGCCCCCGCGGGCACCGCCAGGCCGACGGCGCTCAGCAGTGCGGCCGTCAACGCAACGCTCGTTCGTCTTCGCATACCGGTCCTCCAGTCCGAACAGCGAATGATGAGGTCGGGGTTCGCAGGGTTCCAACGAAAACCTGTACGACCGGCAAAGACCGGGGAAAGACCGAACGGACGGGCGGCACGTCTCCCGGCTGTCACCAGCCGTGACGCTCCCGCTGGAACGAGAGTCAACGGTGAGCTGACGATTCGCCCGTGACCGTCCTGGGTGCACGAGCCGCGCCATGCCGGCCGTAACCGTCATGAGTCGTCAGCGGAGGTTCTCCCGGCGTTCGAACCGGGACTAGGGTCGGCACATGAGCACGGACCTCGGCGCGTCGGTCGCCGTCATCGGCGCGGGGTTCTCCGGACTGGCGGCGGCCGCGATGCTGAAGCGCGAGGGCGTCGACGACTTCGTGGTCCTGGAACGCGCGGACGACGTCGGCGGCACCTGGCGCGACAACACCTACCCCGGCGCCGCGTGCGACGTGCCGTCGCAGCTGTACTCGTTCGGCTTCGACCTCAACCCGAACTGGTCACGGAGCTTCTCGCCACAACAGGAGATCTGGGACTACCTGCGCGACTCCGCCCGCAGGCAGGGTCTGCTCCCCCACGTCCGGCTCGGCCACGAGCTGCTCGATGCTCGATGGGACGACACCGCGGGCGCCTGGCGGCTCGAGACGACCGGCGGGCCGGTGTCAGCGCGAGTCCTGGTGAACGCCGCCGGCCCGCTGTCCGAGCCCGCCGTCCCCGCGCTGCCCGGCCTGGCCTCGTTCGCCGGCACCACGTTCCACTCCGGCGCCTGGAACCACGAGCACGACCTCACCGGGCGCCGCGTCGCCGTCGTCGGCACCGGTGCGTCCGCCGCGCAGTTCGTGCCGTGCATCCAGCCGGACGTCGAGCGGCTGTACGTCTTCCAGCGGACTCCGCCGTGGATCCTGCCGCGCGCCGACCGCGCCGTGACGGCGCTCGAGCAATGGCTGTACGCGAGAGTGCCGCCGCTGCAACGACTCGTGCGCTCGGCGATCTACGTCGGCCGCGAGTCGTACGTGCTCGGGTTCACCGTCGACCAGCGCATCATGCGCGTGATCCAGCGCGCGGCGCTGCGGCACCTGGAGCGGCAGGTGCCCGACCCGGCGCTGCGCGCGAAGCTGACTCCCGACTACACGATGGGCTGCAAGCGGATCGTGCTGTCGAGCGACTACTACCCGGCGCTCGGGCGCGACAACGTCGACGTGGTGACCGAGCCGATCGACCGCGTCACCCGCGACGCCGTCGTCACCGCGGACGGCACGGCGCACGAGGTCGACACCATCGTCTTCGGCACGGGCTTCCGCGCGACGCAGCCGCCGATCGCAGACCGCATCCGCGACGCCGACGGGCGTACCCTCGCCGGCGCGTGGCGCGAGCGGATGCGCGCGTACAAGGGCACGACGGTCGCCGGCTTCCCGAACCTGTTCCTGCTCCTCGGCCCGAACACCGGCGGCGGCCACACGTCGGTCGTGCTGATGGCCGAGGCGCAGATCCGCTACCTCAGGGAGGCGTTGCGGTTCATGCGCGGCTACGGCGTCGTGGCGGTCGACGTGCGGCCCGAGGCGATGGAGCGCTACGACGCCGCCGTGCAGCGGCGGATGGAGCGCACGGTATGGACGCGCGGCGGCTGCCGCAGCTGGTACCTCGACGAGAACAGCCGCAACACGACGCTGTGGCCGAGCTTCGTCGGCGGCTTCCGCCGCAGGACCCGGCACTTCGACCGCGAGGCGTACCGCGTCGACGCGCGCCCCCGCGTGGATGTGCCGTCCGCCCTTCCGTGATCAGGGAGGGGTGACCAGGTCGGGGATCTCCTGCACCGCGTACCAGGCCAGCTCGTGCGCCTCGGCGCCGTCGACGGTGAAGGCGGCGTCGTCGTCACCGGCGTCGGCCTCGGGCAGCGCCCGCACGGCGGCGGCGACGTCGGGTTCGGCGTGCACGTCGTCGACGTGCGCCGACACCACGGAGGCGAACGGGACCGACGTGCTCACCCGTACCGCGGCCGGCTCGCTGTCCGGCTGTCCCGACGGTGCGACGTCGTCGTCGGGGACGTCCGCGGCCACGACGACCCGGCGCGGCGGCACGTCGGTGTCCTCGGGCGAGGCCTCCGCGAGCAGCCGCAGCGACTGCCGCGCGGCCGCGGTCATCGCGGCGTACTCGAGCTCCTCCAGGTCGCCGTCGAAGTACCACTCACGCAGCGACGGCGTCACGGCGTACGCGTCCAGCGGCGCGGGTCCCGCGACACCGCACCGCGCGAGCGCGGCGAGACCCGGCAGCGTGGTCGGCAGGTAGATCCGCATCAGCGTGCGTCCTCTCCGACATGGTGCGCCTCGAGCTTCTCCGCCGTGGTCCGGCGGGCGGTCTCCAGCACGAACAGCCGCCGCGCCGGGTCCATCAGGTTGCCGCCGATCGCCTCCAGGTCGGCCGGCCCGGGCGTGAACACGTGCACCGTGATCCCGGCCCGCCGCAGCGCCCGCACCTCGCCGGTGAGCTGCCTGGTGATGTACCTGCGGACGCCGCGCTCCATCAGCGCGCCGACCGAGCGCGGCTGGTCGAACTCGTACGACGCCATCGGCGCGAGCACGAACACCTCGTCGACGTCGACCGTGCCGAACAGGTTCGCGGACGTCGACGAGCGCACGCCGCCGTCGACGTAACGCCGCCCGCCGATGCGCACCGGGTGGTACCAGCCGGGCACCGCGCACGACGCCATGACGGCGTCGCGGAGCCGTGCCTGCGGCGCGCCCGGGCTGCCGAACACGGTGCGCCTGCCCGTCTCGAGGTCGACGGCCGGGATCCAGCAGGACGGGTGCGGCGACCAGAAGCCCGGGTTGACGGAGTCGACCAGCCGGCCGATCGGCTCGAGGTCACCGCGTCCCTCCGGCAGCAGCGAGTACAGCGCAACCTGCGGGTGCACGTACGTGTGCTTCCTGAACCGCTCACGCAGCACCGACCGCGACCCGATGCCCGGGCGCGGCATCGGCGGCCGCTTGCCGCCGCTCACGGTGTCGGGGTCGAAGTCCAGCTTCGGGGCGCCGTTGGTGACGATGCCGAGCTGGTTGTCCACCAGCACCTGCGTGCCGACGCCCGCGCCCAGAGCGGCCGCGAGCACCGAGCCCGCCGACGTCCCCATCAGGTAGTCCGCGTTCCGCGGGTCGAACCCGGTGATCCGCTCCAGCGTGTGCAGCGCACCGGTGAGCCAGGCCGCGCCGAGCACGCCACCCGCTCCGAGCACCAACCCCCGCTTCAGCGACATGCGCGCCCCCTCGCTCACGACACCTCCGCCAGGAGCTCGGCCAACGCGTCCGTGAGGCAGTCGCCGAGCAGGTCGACGTCGGGCATCAGGTCGCGGTCGGCGTTCAGGCCGAAGTACACCCGCCCGTCGTACGACGTGAGCCCGACGCTCACTGCCTGCCCCTTCGACAGCGGTACGACCGGGTACACCTCCAGCATCCTGGACGTGCCCGCGTACAGCGGCACCTGCGGGCCCGGCACGTTCGTGACGACGAGATTGAACAGCCGCCGCGACAGGCCGTTGGCGGTGCGTGCCGCGAGCGAGTGCATGGTCGTCGGCGCGAACCCGGACAGCGCGATCAACGCGTTCGCGCCGACCGCGCGGCCGGACTCCTTGTGCGCCCGCGTCGCGTAGGTCACCTGGTGCAGCCGCATCACCGGGTTGTTCTCGCCCACCGGCAGGTCGACGAGGTACGTCGAGATCGTGTTGCCCACGCCCGCGGGCTGGTGGTCCTCGCGCACGCTGACCGGCACCAGTGCCCGTACCGTCGTGTGCGGAGGCACCGGCTCGCCGCGCATCAGCAGCCACTCCCGCAACGCGCCCGCGACGACGGCTAGCACGACGTCGTTCACCGTGCTGCCCTGGCGCATCTCCTGCGACGAGCGGACGCGGCGGTAGTCCTCGAGGTCGGTGGCGACGACCGCGTACGCCCGGTGACTGCCGATCTCGCCGTTGAGCGGCGTGTCCGGCGCGGGGCGGACCGCGGTGGTGGCGACCGCGAGCACGCCGCTCGCCGCGTCCCACACCCGCTCGGCCACCGAACGCAGATCGCTCATCGCGCCGCGGACGTTCTCGAGCACCTCCGTGGGGCGGCGTATGGCGCCGGCCGCGGCGTCCTCGACCAGCTCCAGCCAGGACGGCTCGGGCGCGGGCGTCCAGGGTTCCGGGTCCGGCTCGACGGCGCCCGGCTCGTCGTCCAGGATCACCTGGCCGATCTCGACGGTCGTCACGCCGTCGACCACCGCCTGGTGGGTCTTGCTGACGATCGCGAACCGGTTGTCCTCGACGCCCTCGACGAGGTACATCTCCCACAGCGGGCGGTCGCGGTCGAGCGGGCGGCTCATCACCCGTGCGACGAACTCCCGCAACTGCTGGTACGTACCCGGCTTCGGCAGCACCGAGCGGCGGACGTGGTAGCCGATGTCGAAGCTGCGGTCGTCGA
>DASUWX010000154.1:0-22474 GCA_036378185.1 Streptosporangiales bacterium
CGCCAAGAACCACGCGCTGGTCCTGCCCGACGCCGATGTCGACATGGCCGCCGACGCGGCCGTCTCGGCGGCGTACGGCGCGGCCGGCGAACGCTGCATGGCGATCTCGGTCGCGGTGGCCGTGGGCGACGTCGCCGACCCGCTCGTCGACGCGATCGCCGCCCGGCTGCCGAAGCTGCGCATCGGCGACGGCACCGACCCCGACTCCGAGATGGGCCCGCTGATCACCCGCGAGCACCGCGACCGGGTCGCCGACTACATCCGCCAGGGGGTGGAGTCCGGCGCCACCGCGGTGGTCGACGGCCGCGAGGCCGATGTGCCTGACGATGGCTTCTTCCTCGGGACGACGCTGCTCGACCGGGTCACCCCCGACATGACCGTCTACACCGACGAGATCTTCGGGCCGGTGCTGTGCGTGGTGCGCCGGGACACCTACGACGACGCGATCGCGCTGATCAACAGCAACCCGTTCGCCAACGGCACCGCGATCTTCACCCGAGACGGCGGAGCGGCGCGGCGGTTCCAGTTCGACGTCGAGGTCGGCATGGTCGGCGTCAACGTCCCCATCCCGGTGCCGATGGCGTACTACTCGTTCGGCGGCTGGAAGAACTCGCTGTTCGGCGACACCCATGCGCACGGCACCGAGGGCGTGCACTTCTTCACCCGCGGCAAGGTCATCACGTCGCGCTGGCTCGACCCCAGCCACGGCGGCATCAACCTGGGCTTCCCCACCCAGACCTGACGAGCGGGCCGGTCAGCGGCCGTTGCGGTCGCGGTTCGCCGGCTCGTCGCGCGTCGCCGGCAGCCGGCGTGCGGGCGACGGCGCCTGCCGAGCCCGCAGCCGGAGGCTCTCCTGGAGCATGGCGGTCGCGCGGCCCAGCCGCCGGCCGGTCTCGACGCCTTCGAGCCGCCCGGTCTCCATGCCGTGTCGCTCGCCGCGCCGCTCGTGGGCCGCGCCCGCGGCGGCGGAACCGGCGGTCGACACCGCCAGGACGGTGAGGGCGCGCACCGGGCTGTCCGTCACGTGCAGGCCTGCGGCGTCGAGCGCCACGGCGGTGGTGGCGGCGTGGAGGACGTGCGACAGATGCACGATACCCGTCCCCGGCTCGGCTCCGCGCTTGCCGGCGCGGTCGGCGAACCGGTGCGGACGCGGCCCGGACGGCTCAGCCATGGTCGGCCTCCACGGGTAGGCGCTGGCACAGCTCGTGACGAGCGACACGCTAACGGACCGAGGCGTCACCGTGGTGGCTCTCCAACGGCGCATTCGTCCGATTCGGGACCTTCTGCCCTGCCGAGCCGCCGCTCCTGGTGTGACGATCATCCGCTGTGGAGCGCCCCCGGCGCGTGCTCACGCGCCGCTTCCTACTCGGCGCGGCTGGTTGCGGAGTCGCGGCCGCACTGGCCGGCTGCGGTGCCGAGCGGGCCGCGCCGCGGGCGATGCGCGGCACGATCACGGTCAGGGACCAGCGCGGGCGGTGGCTCTCGTTCCCGCACCCGGTCGAGCGGGTCGTCGCGGTCCCGCCGCCGGCCGCGGCGATGCTGATCGCCGTCGACGGCGGCGTCGACCACATCATCGGCATGCACCGCACGTCCTGGCTCACCATCCGGGGCGGCGTCCTCGGCCGGATGTTCCCGCAGGCGAAGGCGATCGCGCACGACGTCGCCGCGCGCGACGGGACGCCCGACGTCGACCGGATCCAGGCCCTCGACCCGGACGCGGTGCTGCAGCGGGGCGACCAGGGCGCCGGCCTCACGAAGCCGATCGAGCGTGCCGGCCTGCGCGTCGTCGGCCTGCGTTACGGCCGGCAGCAGGACCTCGACGCCTGGCTCTCCCTGTTCGGCGCGTTGCTCGGGAAGCGGGCGAGGGCGAGGCGGATCGTCTCGCGGATCCACGCCCGGCTCGCCGAGATGCGATCCGTGGAGAAGCCGTCGGTGCGGCCGCGGGTCGTCCACCTCGACCGGTTCACCGGCGGGTTCGCGGTCGCGGGCAAGGGCACGTACGCCGACTTCTGCATCCGGCTCGTCGGCGCCGCCAACCCGGCCGCCGGGAAGAACGGCGTCGCGGGCACCGGCGGCGTCGACCCGGGGCAGCTGGCGGCGTGGGACCCCGAGGTGCTGCTGTTGGGCAACTCCGACCCGGCGACGCCCGCGGACGCGTACCGCAGCGCGGCCCTGGCGCGTACCACCGCCGTGCGGAGCAGGCGGGTCTACAAGGTGCCGCTCGGCGGTTACCCGTGGGACCCGCCGAGCCACGAGTCGCCGCTCATGTGGCAGTGGCTGTCGATGGTGGCCGTCCCGACCTGGACAGGGTTCGACCTGCGCGGCCAGATCGCCTCGGACTACCGCTTCCTGTACGGGCACGCGCCCACGAGCACGGAGATCGACACCATCCTGTGGACCCGCCACAACGACGGCTCGGCGAACTACGAGCAGTTCCACGCCTAGGGCGGGAGACCGCCCTAGCCGCCGGTAGGCCGCGTTTCCCGCCCTGCCGCGCGGGTAGGCCTACCTGGTCCGATCCGGGGGAGAGGGAAGGGACGACTGATGATTCCGCTGATTCTCCTCCTGTTGCTGGTGTTGATCTTCTTCGGTGTCGGTTTCGTGCTCAAGTGGCTGTGGATCATCGCGGTCATCCTGCTCATCGTCTGGCTACTGGGCTTCGTGTTCCGGTCCGGTAGCGCCATGGGCAGCCGAAGGCGTTGGTACCGCTGGTGACCACGGCAGGGCGGGGAGGCGCGGTCACGCGGCCGCGCCTCTGCGCAACTGCTGGCGCCTCGACGGATTCCGGCGCAGACTAGACGGGTCACGCAAAGTCTGCGGAGGTGTCTCGTGACGACATACGAGACTGAAGTACCGAACCTGGTCCCCGTGCTGTCTCGTGGCAAGCACCGCAACCCGCGCAGGGGCGCCTGCTTCATGGAGCTGGCGTCGTTCCTCGCAGGTGAGCGGTGGAGCGACCACCCGGCGTGCACGCACCGGCTGCTCGCGGCATTGGCCAGGCACGTGAACGACTACACGTCCGATGACGGAAGGTCCAGGCTCGCCGTGCTCGTGCCGTCGGTGATCGGGCTGACCAGCGACGACCCCGTGCTGGACGCGCGGATCGCGCTGCGCGCCGCGACACACGCGTTGCCGGTGGTGGCGGCGGAGCGGCAGTGCGTGATGGCCGTGTCCGTGCTCGCCGCGGAGCAGGTGATCTCGGAGCTGACCGGGCGTCCGGCCGACGAGATGAGCGACTCGAGCCGGGCCGCGCTCGCCGAGGTGCCGCACGCCGCCCAGTGGGCGCGCCGGTTCACCCGCCGGCTGCGGCGGTCGCCGAAGGCGTTCCGGCGCTACGCTGCGCCGGTCATCGTCCACTCGGCGGTCGAGGGCATCGCCAGGGCGTGCGTCAGCGACCCGGACCCGCTGCTGTTCGACCTGCTCGACGGTGCGATCGCGGACTGCCGTGCTCTCATCCGCGTCGAGACGCAGCCCGTGGTCGACCGGGAGCGCTGGCAGACGGCCTGCGTGACCCTGCGCGAGCACTCGCTGTAACCGTCGGGCCGGCCCGATCCGGCCGGGACGCCCTCCGGGCGGCGGGTCAGAGGGACTCGTAGACGAGTGCCGCGGCGGCGAGGTCCTCGAGTGCCGTGCCGACGGACTTGAACAGCGTGACCTCGTCGTCGCTCGTCCGGCCCTGGTGCCTGCCCCTGGCGAGGTCGTAGAGCGTTCCCGCGACGTCGCCGGCGGCGAACGCGCCCGACGCCATCGGCGCGAGCAGGTCGCCGCTCTCCTCGAGCGCGTCGTGGGTGTCGACGAACACCGTCGCACGCCGCAGGGCGTCGTCGTCGGTCTCGCGCAGGTGCGGCGCGAAGCTGCCGATGAGGTCCAGGTGCGTGCCCGGGCCGAGCCACCTGCCGCGCACCACGGGCTCGCTCGCCAGCGTCGCGCAGCTGACCACGTCCGCCGCGGCCACGGCCGTCTCGAGGTCGGCCACACGCTCGGCGGCGAACCCGTCCGCGCGCAGCGACTCCACCAGCGCGTCGGCGCGTGCCGGCGTCCGGTTCCACACGTCCACCCGCTCGATCGGGCGCACCGCGCGGTACGCGGCGGGCAGCACCTCGGCCACCTTTCCGGCGCCGACGACGAGGAGCCGCCGGGCGTCGCGCCGCGCCAGGTACGCCGCCGCGAGCGCGGACGCCGCCGCAGTCCGCCGCCTGGTCAGCTCGGCCCCGTCGACGACGGCGAGAGCAGCACCGGTCGTGGCACTGGACAGCACGTACGCCGGGTTCACGGCCGGCAGGCCCGCGGCGCCGTTGTGCGGGAAGACGTTCACCAGCTTCACGCCGACGTAGTGCGCCGACCACGCCGGCATCAGCAACAGCGTCGCGTCGGCCTCCGGAGCGCCGATCCGGTGCTGGTGCCGCAGCGGCGCCTCCGCGCCCTCGACGAACCCGGCGCGCAACGCCGCCACCAGCGCGTCGAACGGCAACAGCCGGGCGGTCTCGTCAGCAGTCACCATCCGCACCCGGGCGACACTACCGGGCGCCCTGGTCATGAGGGGCACCCTCGTGCCGTCACACGTGCAGCCGGCCGTCCGTCTCCACGCGCACCCGGTCGCTGCTCAGGTCCGCGAGCGCCCTGCCGACCGGGACCGGTTCCACGTCGTGTGTCCTGGTGGGCAGCATCCGCAGCGCCCGGCCGTACTTCGCGAGCGCGTCGAAGTGCGCGGGCCAGCGGCGGGCGGTGCCCGAGACGAAGCGCACGCGTCCGGTGATGTGCGGCAGCACCTGCTGTGCCCACTCGCTGGGCGACGTGGCGCCGACCGACCGCACGCCGTGCGGGAACAGCATGACGTCCACGTCGTGGTACGGGTCGCCCGCCGCCGCGACCGACTCCAGGTACGTCTTCGCCTGCCGCAGCGACGACTCGACGGGGAAGAAGCTCCAGTACGGCACCGAGCCGGTGCGCTGCGCCTCGGCGTGGTCGATCATCGCGAACGACTCGACGAGCAGGCGGTCACCGGCCGCGCCGCCGGCGCGCACCCGGCGTCGCATCAGGTTCGCCACGGGATGCGAGAGGGCCTCGGGTTCCGGCATGCGCACGTGGCTGAGGCTGTGCCCGTTCTGCCGGCACCATTCCCCGACGTCGTTGCCGAGCCCGGGCTCGTAACCCCACTCCGCCTCCGCGCTTATGCCGTCCGGCTCGGGCGCCTGGAACCGGTCGTGGTCCGAGCCGTCCTCCCGCAGGAACTGAGTGAGCCGCGTCGAGCCGCGGATGTACTCCTCGGCGGTGAGCCCACCCTGCGCGCCGGTCTGGAACACGTGCCGGTCGCCGACCCGGGTCGTGGGCCAGGTCGACTCGTCGGCGAGCAGGACCACCGGCGCGCCGGGCTCCAGGCAGTCGGTGAGGAACCGCCGGTACGCCTCGGGCAGCGCGGACCACTTGAGCCGGAAGTAGGTCATGTGCCGCACCATCAGCCGGTCCTGGTTGCCGTCGTGCATGTGGTGCAGCACGACGTCCGGGTTGCGCTCCAGCAGCGGGGGAGCGTACGTGCGGCCGAACTCCATCGCCTCGTCCGGCCGGTCCGGGTCGTTGCGCCCGCGCCGTACCGGCACCAGCACCGTCTGCGGCAGGAACGGCATGCCCGTCGCCGCGCACAGGTGCACCGCCGCGCCGTTCGACGAACCGAGGACGACGCCGGGGTAGCGCCGGCCGGTGTCGTAGTGGCCGACGATCCAGTCGGCGACGGCGGCCATGTCGACCTCGCCGGTCTGGTCCGCCGACACACCCTCGGCGCCACCGAGGATCGCGTACGCCGCACGCCGCGGCCAGGTGGGCAGCAGCCACGACATCCGCACCGGGAACGCCTGCCGGGCGCTCTGGCCGAGGTGCGGGAACGGTTGGCCGCGCAGCGCGGCCGCGGTCGCCGACAGGATGGCCGTCGCCGAGTCGAACTCGGCGACGGAGTGTCGGGGTTCGATCGTCATGTTCATCCCTTCTCGAGGTGTGCGAGCACCGCGGTGGCGAGCTCCTCCGGCCGGTCGAACGGGAACGTGTGGTTGCCGGGCACGCTGACGTGCTCGGCTCCCGTCGTCTCGGCGAGGTGTCGCACCCAGGCGGCCGTGGACAGCCCGTCCTGCTCGCCGCGCAGGATCGTCGTCGGCGCGGACGAGCGGTGCAGCGACGTCTCGATGTCGTCGGCGAGCATCGAGACCGTCATGGCGAGGATCCGCCGCATGCCGGTGCCGCGTTGCTGCGGACGGTTGGTCTCGGCGAGTCCGCGCGATGCGCGGGCGTCGTCCACCCGCCACCGCACCAGCAGCACCGGCAGGTGCCGGTACGCCGGGTCGATCGTCGGACTCGCCAGCACCAGCCCCTGCACGAGGTGCGGCACGGCCGCCGCGACGCGCGCCGCCACCTGCGTGCCGTAGGAGTGGCCGACGAGGACGGCGCCGGCGGGCGTGTGCTGGCGCAGCCAGCTGATGACCGTGGCGGTGTCACCCGCGAGGGTGAGCACCGAGCCGGGCTGGCCGCCGTCCGCGGTGCCCGGCAGTTCGAGCCGGTGCACCCGCGCCCGGCGGGCGATCAGCCGCTGCGCCCGCTCGAGGTAGCGGGAGACGCCCAGGCCCGGGACCACGACCACGTCGGGACCGGTGCCGAGCACCGTGTCGTTCGTCGCCGCGGACAGTTCCATCGCGCCGGCCCGCCGGGCCCCGAGCACCGCACTGGCGGCGTGCGCCCAACGGGCCGTACGCCGCCCGGCGTCGGCCTCGCTCACCACGTCCGCGACAGTGCTCATCAGGCAGGGGCTACCCGGGCCGGCGGCGCGTACACCGAGCCCGCCCCGCCCCCGCGGGGGGAGCGACGGCGTCAGCCCTTCGTGGCGCCCAGGGTGAGGCCGCGGATGAAGTGGCGCTGCAGCAGGAAGTACACCACCATCGTCGGCAGCGCGATGATGAGCGAGCCGGCGGCGAGCAGGTTGTTGTCGACGAAGAACTCACCGCGCAGATTGTTCAGCGCGGACGTGATCGGCCGCTTGTCCCCGCTGCTCATCAGCACCAGGGCCCACAGGAAGTCGTTGTAGATCCAGGTGAACTCGAGCGTCGCGAGCGCGGCGAGCGGCGGACGGCACAGCGGCAGCGTCACCTGCCAGAACTGACGCCACGCGCCTGCGCCGTCGACGAGTGCCGACTCGGTGAGCTCCTCCGGCAGTGCCTGCATGTAGTTCGCGAGCACGAACGTGCAGAACCCGACCTGGAACGCGACGTGGATCGCTATGACGCCCCAGTACGAGTCGTAGACGTACCAGCCGTGGTTGTACATGAAGTCGCTGTCGTCGATCACCCGGTACAGCTGGTAGAGCGGCGTCAACAGGATCTGCTGCGGCAGCAGGTTTCCCGCGGTGAACACGACCAGCAGGACCCGCCGTCCGGGGATCCGGTACCGGGACAGGCCGAACGCCACCGACGACGACAGCAGCAGGATGAGTACGAGCGACGGCGCGACGACGATGATGGTCGCGACGAAGTGCCCGAAGATGTCGCCCGTCGTCCAGGCGTTGGTGAAGTTCTTCACCGTGAGGGTGTGCGGCAGCGAGACGTAGCCGTGCCGTGCCGTGTCCGAGTACGGCCGGAACGCGGTGTACACGGCGTACAGCAGGGGGAAGAGGAACGCCAGCGCCACCAGGCCGAGGAACACGTGCAGCACCACTCGCAGCGGCCGGAACGGCGTCTTCCTCGCCGCCACCGCGGACTCCGCCCTCTCGGCGCGCCGGCCGCGGACGCGTGTCCCCGTGGCGACCTCGGACTCCGTGCTCATGTCTCTTCCCGTCGCAACACCTGGACGGTGTAGATGATGATGAATCCGGTCGAGATCAACAGCATGATCGCCGCGATCGCCGAGCCGTAGCCGATCCGGCTGGCCTCGCCGATGATGTTCTGCGTCACCAGCGCCGACAGCAGTTCGAGGCCGTTCCTGCCGCCGTTGATGACGTAGACGATGTCGAAGGCCCGCAGCGACTCGATGACCGTGATGACGAGCACGATGACGTTGACCGGGCGCATGGCCGGGAAGACCACGCGGCGGAACGCCTGCCACTCCGACGCCCCGTCGATCGACGCGGCCTCCTTCAACGTGGGGTCGACGCCCTTGAGCCCGGCCAGGTACAGGATCATCACGTAGCCGACGTGCCGCCAGCTCGCCGCCACGAGCACGGCCCACAGGTTGATCCGCGGGTTGCCGAACCAGTCGACCTTGATGTGGAACAGCTGGTTGATCAGGCCCTGGTCGGGCGAGTAGAGCAGCTGCCAGATGAAGCCGACGATCGCCAGCGACAGCACGACCGGCAGGTAGATCGCGCTCTGGTAGAACCGCGTGCCCTTGATCTGCTTGTCGAGCAGCACGGCGAGCAACAGCCCGAACGGCGTGGCGATCAGCAGGAAGAAACCCAGCCAGATCAGGTTGTGGAGCAGGGCCGGCCAGAACGGCGGGTAGATCGTGAGGATCTCCCTGTAGTTCTGGGTGCCGATCCACTTGATCGATCCCAGGCCGATGCCGTCCCACCGCGTGAACGACAGCCCGACCGACGCGAGCGCCGGGAACCAGACCAGCCCGATGTTGATCAGTGTCGGGATCCCGACCATGAGCGCGATGACGACGCGGTCACGCCTGGTCCAGCGGTGCGCGCGCCGCCCGCCTACTGCCCTGCTCCTCACTGCCATGCGACGGTAGGCGTCAGTCGCCCGCGTAGATGGACTTCGCCTGCTTCTGCATCGACTTCAGGATGGAGCCGATGCTGGCCGGGTCCTTGATGTAGCTCTGGAAGGACGAGATCGCCACGGTGGACGCGAACGTCGGGTTCGAGTCGCGGTCGAGGAACTGCGAGATCGACTTGGCGCTCGCGATGAGCGCGGCCGACTTCTTCTGGATCGCGTTGTAGTGCGACGTGTCCGCCTGCTTGTTCACCGCGACGTCGCTCGAGTCGGTCTTCAGGTAGGTGTTCTCGGCGTCGGCGCTGGCGAGGAACGTGAGCAGCTTCTTCGCCCCGGTCTCGTCCTTGGGCCGCCGCGACATCATGAACCCGTCGATGGGCGCCTCGACGGCGTCGGCTGGGACGTTCGTGTCGACCTGGGGGAACGGGAAGAAGTCGAGGTCGTCCACCGACTTCCCGGTGAACTGCTGGGCGACGAACGCGCCGAGCAGGTACATGCCGGTGGTGCCCTTCTGCAGACCCTGCGCGCCCTCCTGCCAGATCCGTCCCAGGGACTGCGTCTGGTGGTACGGCAGCGCCTCGCGCCAGGTGTCGAAGACCTTCTTGACCTTCGGGTCCTCCCACGACTCCTTGCCGTCCATCAGGTTGATGTGGAAGTCGTAGCCGTTGATGCGCATGTCTAGGTAGTCGAAGGTGCCGAACGCCGGCCACCCGTCCTTGTCGGCGAAACCGATCGGTGTGAGGCCGTCCTTCTTCATCTTCTTCGCGAGCGCGATGAACTCGTCCCACGTCTTCGGCACCGTGTAGCCGTGCTTGGCGAACACGCTCTTCCGGTAGAACCAGGCCCACGGGTAGTTGTAGATGGGGATGAAGTACTGCTTGCCGTCCTCGCCGGTCGACGCCTTCTTCATCGCGTCGGAGAAGTTGGAGCCGACCTTGGCCCACACGTCGGAGATGTCGCCGACGAGGCCCTTCTTGGCGAAGTACTTCATCCGGTTGCCGGCGAACCAGGTGAACACCGGGTCCGGACGGCCCTGCAGGTAGTTGTTGATCTGCTCCTGGAACGTGTTGTGGTCGACGGTGTTGACCTTGACCTTGATCCCGGTCTTCTGCTGGTACAGGTCGAAGACGGCCTGGTACGCCTTCTTCGGGACGGCGTCGGAGCCGTTGGAACCGAACGTGATGGTCTTGGCCGCGGCCTTGCCGCCGCCGCCACCGCCGTTCCCGCTGCCGCACGCGGCGAGGCCGGGGACCGCCAGCGCCCCGAGCGTCGCCATGCCGCCGCCCAGGAACGCTCGCCGGCTGACCGGGCTCGAGCCCACTGCCGGGGAAGGGCCGGTGGACGAGGTGTCAGACATCCCAAGCCTCCGAGGTTCGTCGCGTCGTTGCGTCGCCAAAGTCGAAATGACCCCAATGATCGTCCTCCGCGGTCGCCCTGCGAAGGGGGCCGCGAGTTCGTGTCCAATTCGTTGTGCTGTCGCCGTCTGGTTGTTCGGTCTGAGCGCGAGCCGAACACAATCGACCACGAGTGCCCACTCATTCAGCGCCCGGCCGATCGGGGTTGTCAAGACTTCTGCATCCTGTCTAACGTTGTACAGCACGCAATGGGGCCACGCCGCCTTGAGGCGGGTAGCGCTGTGTGAATACGGACGATTCACCGCAGCTCCTGTTGGAACGTGTTGACTTCGTGGTGCCGGCCGGTCACCCTGTGAGCCATGGCGGCTCGGCGCGAGGACCCGACCCGCGACCCGCCGGAGGAAGGTGCCTCCGGCGCCGCGGACCGCCGTGCCGTGCTCGCGCCGCAGCGGCAGGCCCGCATCCTCGACAAGGTGCAACGCAGCGGGGGCGTGCGGGTCCGTGAGCTCACCCGGCTGTTCGGCGTATCCGACATGACGATCCGCCGCGACCTGGACGTCCTGGCCCGGCAGGGCCTCATCGCAAAGGTGCACGGCGGGGCGACGATCGCCGACCGGCCGAGCACGGAGGAGCCGACGTTCGAGTCGAAGTCGCTGCGGGAGCAGGCCGAGAAGGAGGCGATCGCGGCCCATGCGGCGCGGCTCGTGCAACCGGGCGCGGCGATCGGCCTGACCGCGGGTACGACCACGTGGACGCTGGCGAGGCTGCTCGTCGACGTCCCCCAGCTCACCGTGCTCACCAACTCGACGCGGGTGGCGGACGTGTTCCATCTGCAGCACCGCCCCGACCGCACGGTCATCCTCACCGGCGGCGTCCGCACGCCTTCCGACGCGCTCGTCGGACCGGTCGCGGTCGCGACGATCCGCGCGCTGCACGTCGACCTGCTGTTCATGGGCGTGTACGGGATCGACCGGCGCGCCGGGCTCACCACGCCGAACCTGATGGAGGCGGAGACCAACCGCGCATTGGCGGAGTGCGCCCGCCGCCTGGTGGTCGTCGCCGACCACACGAAGTGGGGTGTGGTCGGCCTCAGCCGGATCGTCGGGCTCCGTGACGTCGATGTCCTCGTCACGGACGAGGGGATCGACGACGACGCCGCGGACGCCCTCACCGAGCGCGTCGGCGAGCTCGTGCTCGCCGACCAGCGCACCGCGTGACCGTGACGGTCGTCATGGGACCGGCAGATTGCCGACGCCTGTATGCACACGTATTCTCGGGTGTGCTCGCGTGTGCCGGCGGGATCCGCCCCAGGTGCCGATCTTCGTACTGCCGCCGTGCGGGTCACCGTCGATCGGTTGAGGAGACAGCATGGTCGGATCACGCCGCGGGCGGCTCCAGCTCGGGTTCGCGGTGATGGCGTCCGCCGCCGTCGCCGCGTCGACGGGGCTCCAGCCGGCCGGTGCCGCGCCGGGTCGCGCGGACCTGATCCTGTTCAACGGCAGGATCGTGACCGTCGACAAGGCGTTCGACGTCGCACAGGCCGTCGCGGTGAGGGGCGGCAGGATCAGTGCGGTCGGGACGAACCGCAGGGTGATGGCGCAGCGCGGGCCGGAGACGAATACCGTCGACCTGCACGGGCGCGAGGTGATCCCCGGCCTGATCGACTCGCACTACCACCAGACCGGCGCGGCGATCGACGCCACGAGGGTGCAGCTCATCGGGGCGCGCTCGGTGCAGGACGTGGTGGACGCGATCGCCCAGCGGGTCGCGCAGACGCCCGCGGGTGACTGGGTGCAGGCGTCGAGCGAGTGGCACGAGAGCCTGCTCGCGGAGGGCCGGCTGCCGACCCGGCAGGACCTGGACCCCGTGTCGCCGGACAACCCCGTGTACATCCCGCGCGGCGGGCACACGGCCACGGTCAACAGCCTCGCCCTGAAGCTCGCCGGCATCACGGCGCAGACGCCCGACCCGCCGAACGGGCACATCGTCAGGGACGCCGACGGCGAGCCGACCGGCGTCCTTTTCGACGCCGCGAAGAACCTGGTGGCCAAGCTGCTGCCACCCGACCCGACGGGCGCCGACCTCGAGGCGCTGTTGCGGGCCCAGTCCGCGCGGGACCTGAGCATGGGCATCACCGGGCTCACGAACCCGAGCGTCACCGACAGCGACATCCAGGCGTACCAGGACATGTCGGCCAAGGGAGAGCTGGCGCAGCGGGTGCACCTGCTGCACACCGCGAGCTCGCTCCAGGACGTCGAGGACGTGCTCGCGACATGGCACAAGGGTGCGCTCGGCGACAAGCTCTCCCTGGACGGCTTCGGCGAGCTCACCATGGACGGCGGCGTCGAGACGGCGTACATGAGCGAGCCGTACGAGATCGTCCCCGGAGAGCAGCTCGATCCGGACTTCCACGGCACGCTGATCCTGCCGCCCGGCGGTCTACCCGAGAAGCTGCAGATGCTGCAGGCGGCCGCGAAGGCGGGCTGGCAGGTCGGCATCCACGCGGTCGGCGACGCGACCAACGAGATCGTCGTGAGCCTGTACGAGCAGGTGAACGCCACGACACCGATCAGCAGGCTGCGGTGGAACGTCATGCACGGCTTCCTGCTCGACGCGGACCAGATGGACCGGATGCGGAAGATGAACGTGGCGGTCACCGTCCAGGACCACCCGACCCTGCTCGGATTCAACATGATCCAGTGGTGGGGCAGGCAGCGCGCCGCCGCCTCGTACCCGCTGAAGCAGGAACTGCGCAAGGGCGTCCGCATCGCGGGCGGGACGGACGCGCCCGTCGTGCCGCTGAACCCGTTCCTGTCGATCTCGTGGATGGTCACCAGGAACACCCTCACCGCCGGTGTGATCGGCCCGAGCCAGGCGATCACCAGGGAGCAGGCGCTGCGTGCCTACACGATGGGCAGCGCCTACACGCAGTTCGCCGACAGGTCGGTCGGCTCGCTCGAGGTGGGCAAGCAGGCGGACATGGTCATCCTGTCGCAGGACCTGCTGCGGGTGCCCGCGGACGAGATCGCCGACACCACGGCGCTGGCGACGTTCGTCGGCGGGCGGATGGTCTACTCCGACGGCGACCGGGTCGTCGCGAAGGGCGACGCCAGCTGGCGGATCCGGTCCTGACCTCGAGGCGCTGACGGCCGGTCGGCAAGGTCGACGTGGGTACGTTGCAGCCCCGATGAGGGCACAACGTACCCACGCGGCGCCTCGGGGCGCCGGTCTCAGCGGCAGGGGCTGCGGCGTTCCAACAGCACGGTGTCGCGCCACCTGCCGTTCAGTTCGGCGATCCGGTCGCGGACGCCGACGGTGCGGAAGCCCGCCGCGTGGTGGAGGTTCAGGCTCGCCTTGTTCTCGGGGAAGATGGACGTCTGCAGCGTCCAGACGCCGTCGTCGTCGGCGGCGGTGACCTGCCGGTACAGCAGCGCGCGGCCGACGCCGCGGCCGCGGTGGGACGCGCCGACGTACACCGACGTCTCCAGCACTCCCGCGTAGCAGGGGCGGGCCGAGGTCGGTGTCGCCGCCGCCCAGCCGGCGACGACGCCGTCGACCTCGGCGACCCACCGGTGTCCGGGCACCCACTTGCGGTCGAGCGCGCCGCGGGACGGCACCTCGGTCTCGAACGTGGCGTTGCCGGTGCTGATGCCCTCGGCGTAGATGCGGCGGACGTCCGGCCAGTCGTCGTCGGCGAGCGCGCGGACGGTGACGCCGTCGGCGTGCGGCGGCGCGAGGGCGGAGCCGACCGGTACGGTGCCCATGACCGCGTCGGCGGCGTGGGGGAGGCCGCTGCAGCACGCCTCGTTCACCGACACCCGGGTGCTCGTGCCGTCGCGGCGCAGCCGCACGAAACCGACGGCGGCGAGCTTGCGCAGGTGGTGCGAGCACGTCGGCTGGCTGATGCCGAGCTCCTCCGACAGCGCGCCCACGCCGATCTCGCCGCCTGCCGTGGCGACGGTGTGCAGCAGCCGGAGGCGGGTCGGCTCGGCGAGGCAGGCGAACCAGGCGGCGTAGGTCTGGGCCGCCTCCGCGTCGAGGGAGGGGGTCGGTGTCGGGGCGCTCGTCACGCGAGAGATTATCGATGTCGGTCGATCATGTCGTCAATCGACCGAGGTCTATGGAGCTGCTGAGGAGGTGCCGGTGGGCGAGATGATGCTCCCGCCGCTCACCTGGTCGAGCGGGCTGCGCGCGTGGGACTTCTCTCCGGTCGCCACCGCGCTGCTGGTCCTCGCCACGGCGGGGTACGTCGCCGGCGTGGTCGTGCTCGTGCGGAGGGGTGTGCGCTGGCCCGCGGGCCGACTTGTCGCGTTCCTGCTCGGCATCGCCGTGATCACGCTGGGCGTGCAGAGCGGCATCGACGTCTACGCCGCCACGCTGTACTGGATGCACATGGTGCAGCACCTGATGCTCATCATGCTCGCGCCCGGGCTGCTCGTGCTGGGCCGGCCGCTCACCCTGGTCCGCGACGCCGCCGGACGCCACTCCGGCCGGGTCGAGGCGGTGCTGCGCGGGCCCGTCGTGTCCGCGGTGACGATGCCCGGCGTCACACTCGTGCTCTACGCGCTCGTCCTCGTCGGCACCCACCTCACGTCGTTCATGCACGAGATGAGCATGCGGATGTGGCTGCACGACCTGGAGATGGTCGCGTACCTGGTCGCCGGTTACCTGTTCCTGCTGACCATCCTGGCCACCGAGCCGATCCGCTGGCAGCCGTCGTATCCGCTGCGCGTCTTCCTCACGCTGGTCGGCATGGGCGCCGACACGTTCGTCGGCGTCGTGCTGATGACGACCTCGAACGACCCGCTGGCGGTGACCGGCATGATGCCGCGCGACTGGGGCCCGTCGCCTCTGGACGACCTGCACGCCGGCGGCGCCGTGATGTGGGCGTTCGGCGACGCCCTGATGCTGCTCGCGACGGTCGTGGTCACGGCGCAGTGGTTCGCCGACAAGAGCCGGCGCAACAGCATGGGCTCGTGGCTCGACGCCGCACGCCGCGGCGCCGTGGCCGGCGACTCCGACACGACCGCCGACCTCGACGAGGACGACGCCGCCCTGGAGGCGTACAACCGGATGCTCGCCTCGTTGCGCGACCGCGAGCACCACGACCCGCAGCGCCCCGGCTGACCGCGCCGTGGCGGTCAGCCGAGGAGGCCGCCGAGCGTGTGCCAGAGATCGCGCAGGGCCTCCGTCGCCTTCACGGCGTGCGCCAGCCACAGCACCGGCCGGGTGAGCACCAACACGGCCAGGACGGTCTTCCACACCCAGGCGAACCGCAGCTGACGCCACGCACGCAGCTGCTCCTTGATCCGTTTCCAGGTGCCCGCGTCGTCGTCGCCCGGCATGGTCAGCCGGGTGGGCGTACCCGCCACGCTGAACGCGCCGACGACGGCGCCTGCGCCGGCGAACAGCAGGACCCCGGCCCATTCGTCGAGCCACAGCGACACGGTCGTCGGCCGGGCCGCCACCGCGGACGCGGCGACCGTTCCGGCCAGCACGACCGCCGCGACTAGCAGGGAGCGCAGGACGGCCGCGTGCAGGAACCGCCTGAGCTCGGTCTCGCCGAGCGGGCTGCCCACCTTGAGCCGGGCGAGCGAGCCCTTGACCCGCTCAGGGGCGAGTCGCCAGGCCGCGATGACCGACAGGGCGAGCAGCTGGCTGACGACGAAGCCGCCGGCCGGCAGGTAGCCGGCGACCCCGAGCACCACCGTGGCCACGACGAACCCCGCCAGCGCGGACAGCGCCGGAGGGTCGATCACGATCCTCGTGCGCGCCCGGTCGTCGGACTGCCGGAACGTGCCCCGCAGGTACTCCCGTGAGCCGAGCGAGATCGGGATGCCCGGGCCCGCCGTGGCGGCGAGCAGCCCCACGGCCACGAGGAGATGGCCGGCGATGCGCCCGTCCGCCGCCTCGCCGGCGAGGTACGCCACGACCGAGACGCTGCCGGCGATCGAGGTGACGTCGATCCCGACGAACATGTCCACGTAACGGTGCGCGAGGAGGAGGGCCTCCGCCCAGACCGTGAGGAGCAGGACGAGAAGGAGCGTCCACCCGGCGTTCGCCAGGCCCCGGCTGTAGCCGACCAGCGCGACGGCGAGGGCGAGTGCCGGGGCCGCCCGCATGAGCAGGACTCCGGGGTCGGCCATCCCGCAGGCGCGTGCCGTGGCGCGGAGCACGACGAGCGCGGCGAACACGACCAGGGCGGGCCGGTTCGGGAACACGCCGCCGAACCCGAACAGCCGGGTCGCGACGCCCACCGCCTCGAACCGGTGGACCGCGCCTGCGACGGGGAGCGCCCCGGCGGCCAGGACGACGAGGTAGCCGAGCAGCGCGACGACGCCGAGCCGGGGGATCGTCGCGACGAAGTGGCGCGCCCGGCGTACCGCGGCGGAGAGACGGTTCTCGTACCGCAACCGCTCCGCCAGGGCGCCCTGCTCGTGCAGGTGGTCGGTGAACTGCCGGATGAGCCGCCGGTGCTCCCTGAGCGCGCCGCCGCGTACGCCCTTCGCCGCGAGCGAGTCGAGGATCAGCTGTGCCTGCGTACGCAGCACCGCGGCGCTCATCCCGGCTCCGCTCGTGACCGGCTGCAGGACGTTGAGCAGCAACAGCCGCGCGGATTCGTGCGGGATCGCGAGCCCTCCGGGCCGCGCCGCCATGTCGTCGAGGAACGTGGCCACGAGGACGTCGGCCTGCGCCTCGTCGACACGCAGGGGGCTCGGCGCCGGCGGCGCCGCCGGCACCGTCTGGTCGACGGGCGGGGCGGTGCCGCGGCTGATGTCGTGGTCGTTGCCGTAGTACAGCTCGTCGAGCGAATCCGGGTCGTCGACCTGGCGGAGGTTGCGCACGATCTCCTGCCGTGCGGACAGCTCACTGAGCTCGCGGGCGTTGCGCACCGTGAACGCCGCCCGCCGGTAGTACGTCTGGTACGAGGACCGCAGCCGCAACGAGTCCAGCCGATGGCCGGTCTGCTCGATCCGCAGCGCGTTCGCCGCGATCCGCGTCTCGTGCACGACGTCGAGCGGGTCACGGACGTGCGGGCTCGTGCGCACCGGGAGACGTTGCCCGGCCGCCATCGCCACCTGCCTGCGGAACAGCGCCGCCCGGCCGGGATCGGAGTCCAGGCGGCCCGTCTCCTCGGTGAGCCACCGGGTGAGCGCCGCGATCTCCGTCGGCTCGCCCCGTACCGTGGACACGCTCCGGCGGGTCTCCGTCCCGGCACCGCACTTCTCCTCGGCCGCCCGGACCGCGGCCTCGAAGCCCAGGACGACGGCGTCGGACTCAACCCGGCGCCGGATCGCCGCGGCCGCCTCGGCCAGGCTCGTGTCGCCGAGCCCCGTGCCGCCCGCGGGCGCGTAGTCGGCGAGGTACTCGGTCAGGTCGTCCGGTCCGCGCAGCTCACGCAGCCGCGCGAACTCCGCGGCCGCCGCGGCCTCGGCCTCGCCGAAGGCCGCGGACAGGACGGTCTCCCGCTGCCGTCGCCGGCTGCGGGAGACCCATGCCTCGAACTGCTGGCGCTGGAGACCGCGTGCGGTCGTGCGGTTCAGCCGCATGAACCCGTCGGCCAGCTTGACGACGGAGAACAACGGTCCCCAGATCGGGGAGTCCGGATCCACGACGAACTCGGCGTCGAACGGCTCGCCGTGCCGGCCGACGCGGCCGAGGAACTGCCGGTCGAGCCTGGGCTCGACGGCGCGCCCGAGTACCACGAGCAGTGGCCGGTGGGGCGACCGGACGTCCACCCCGCGGCTGCCGCCCTGGCTCAGGACGGTGACGCGTCCGGGTTCACCGGCGGCGTCGAGGATCCCTGCGCTGGCCGACGAGTCGAACTTCGTGATCAGGCCGAGCCGGGACTCGTCCACCACGCCCCGGGAGAGGAGCGACTGTGCCACGGCGTGTGCCTTCGCCGGAGACCAGGCGCCGATGACGACGGGGCGCGGCGACACCTCGGCGATCCGTTCGGCGAGGTAGCGAAGAGTCCTCTCCCGCGAGATCGAGACGTACGTGGTCACGCTCCCGTGGTACCGCGGGAAGCGGGGCGGCACCTCGGTCGTCAGTGTGTTGAGCTGCTGCAGATAGTAGACGGCGTCGTCCCTGACCGTGCCGGACAGCCCCACGACATGGGGGTGGCGACGCAGCAGGGTGAGCCCGTTGACCGTCGCCGTCGTCACGCCGATCGGCGGCTCGCGTCCGAACAGCTGGTACTCCAGGGCACGCTGGTTGACGTCGTCGCTGTCGAACGCCTCGCCGGTCACCTGGTTGATCAGCCGGACCTTCTCGCCGTCCACCACGTACTGTCCGCCCTCGGTCGCGTCGCGGGCCCAGAGGGCGCCGGACACCATGTTCATCAGCAGCGAGGCGGGCTTGCCGGTCTCGCGGGCGAGTGCGGCGATCTCCTCCCACGCGTCCGCGGTGAGGGCGATCTCGTCGGACACCGGGTTGTGGCTGTAGTGGCGCTCGTCCCATCTGTCGGCGAGGCGGCGCACGCCCTCCCACGTGCTCTCGTCACTCGCCAGGGTCAGGGTGAGCTTGTGGTCGAGCGTCTGGTCGAGCAGCACCGAGTCGATCTCGTCGATGATGACCGCGGCCCGCACCGGGTAGTCCGGCAGGGACGAGTCACGTCTCCGGTACGCGCGCCAGAGGTACCCGAACGTGACCTCGCCGAGCGTCGCGTACGAGACTCCGCGGTACGTGGGTCCGGGAACGCCGCGTTCGCACGCGACGCCGGCCGCGGCGAAGTAGCTGCTCACCCGTTGTCGGTCCCGGCCGGCGAGGTACGCGTTCGTGGTGATCACGATCACCTGCGGGTGCCGCGTGAGCAGGGCCGTGGCCGCCAGTGCGATCGCGTACGTCTTGCCCTCCCCCGTGGCCATCTGCACGTTCAGCCCGTCCAGGAGCCGCAGCGCGGCCTGCCGCTGCTCGTCGTAGAGGGAGGAGCCCTCGGGGAGGTCGCACGGGTGCCGGTCGAACAGGCAGACGCCGATGGCCAGGGCGTGGAGTTCCTTCGAGTCGCGGAACCGCTGCAACCAGCGCGCCCGGTGGGTCGACGCGACGGGATCGGACCCGTCCGTCAGCCGCCTGCCCAGTTCCTCGCGCAGGTGGCCGTCGTCGAGCTGCGCGTAGAGCGCCTCCAGGCGCAGCAGGTCCTTCTGCCCGGAGCGGCCGACCATCGCCGCCATGAGGCTGACGAGCCGCGCGGACAGCGTGGTCCTGGCCATCCGGTCACTCCTTCGCCGGGCGCGCGAGCGCCTGGTCCAGGCGGGCCCAGCGCTCGAAGGCGGAGACGTTGCCGACGACCATGCGCAGCAGGGACTGCAGCTGCACCGGGGCGACGCCGACCGACAACGGGACCTCGAAGTCGAGCACCACGGCGATCTGCGGGACCGGCCGGCGTTCGCCGTCCGCCCCGCCCGGGTCGACCTGCCCGACCTGCGAGACCGTCGACGCCTTGAGGAAGGTCTGGGTGGAGTTCCACCAGTTGCACCAGCCGGTCAGCACGCCGCCGCTCGCGGCCGGGTAGGGGCGCAGGAACGTCGAGCGAGTGCACAGCACGTCGGTCGGCGCGATGTGGACGGACAGCCAGAACGTGGACCACACCGCCTGCAACCGTTCCGGCGAACGCTGGTACTTCACGCCGATGCGATCGAGCTGGGTGGCCACCAGGTCCAGCGTCAGCGGCCGGAGCCGTACGTAGTAGTCGTCCGGCAGCCCGTCCCGGGAACCGTCACCGCGTTCGCCGGTCCCGCCGGTGCGGGAGCCGTTGGCGGCCGGCACCGGTTCACCGCCGGGATCGGACGCGGACTCGTCGCCCTCCGGCATCGCCCCACCCCTAGATCGCGTTCCGCTGCCCGGAGCCTATGCAGGGGACGCGGGCCGCGTTCGCGGTTCGTCGGACCCGGACAGGGGGACCACAACCCGTGACCGGGCGTACGTCGGGTGACGGCTCCGGCGCGACGCCGGGCTCAGTCCGGCTCGCCGTAACCGCCCCCGCCCGGGGTCTCCACGACGAGGACGTCGCCGGCGGCGAGGTCGGCGGAGTCCGCGCCGGCCAGCTCGTCCACGGTGCCGTCGGTGCGCTCGACCCGGTTGTGCCCCAACGCGCCCGGCGACCCGCCGGCGAGCCCGTACGGCGGCACCCTGCGGTGCTGCGACAGCGTGCTGACCGTCACCGGCTCGGTGAAGCGCAGCCGCCGCACGGTGCCGTCGCCACCGCGCCAGCGCCCGTCACCGCCGCTGCCGTTCCGGATCGCGAAGCTCTCGACCACGACGGGGAACCGCCACTCCAGCACCTCGGGGTCGGTGAGCCGCGAGTTGGTCATGTGCGTCTGCACCGCCGAGGCACCCGGGAACCCTTCCCCCGCACCGGATCCGGACGCGATCGTCTCGTAGTACTGGTGGCGCTCGTTGCCGAACGTCACGTTGTTCATCGTCCCCGATCCCTCGGCCTGGACGCCGAGCGCCGCGTACAGCGCACCCGTGATCGACTGCGACGTCTCGACGTTGCCGGCGACTACCGCCGCGGGGTACTGCGGCGACAGCATCGTCCGTTCCGGCACGACGACGTGCAACGGGCGCAGGCAGCCGTCGTTCAACGGGATGTCGTCGCCGACCAGCGTGCGGAACACGTAGAGCACCGCCGCCCGCGCAACCGACGTGGGGGCGTTGAAGTTGGTGGACAGCTGCGGCGACGTGCCGGTGAAGTCGATCGTCGCCTCGCGCGCGTCGCGGTCGACGGTCACCCGCACCCGGATCGTCGCGCCGGAGTCGGTCTCGTACGCGTACTCGCCGTCCTCGAGCGTGCCGGCGACGCGGCGCACCGCGTCCTCCGCGTTGTCCTGCACGTGCCGCATGTACGCCTGCACGACGTCCAGCCCGAAGTGGTCGATCATCTTCCCGACCTCCTCGATGCCCTTCTCGCTCGCGGCGATCTGGGCACGCAGGTCGGCGAGGTTCGTCTCGGGGTTGCGTGACGGGTGTGCCGCCTCGGTGAGCAGCCGCCGCGTCTCCTCCTCGCGGAACCGGCCGCCGGACGCGAGCAGCCAGTTGTCGAAGAGCACGCCCTCCTCGTCGACGGTCTTGCTGAACGCCGGCATCGAGCCCGGGGTGAGCCCGCCGATCTCGGCGTGGTGCCCGCGCGACGCGACGTAGAACAGCACCTCGTCGCGGTCGGTGCCGACAGTGTCATTCCGGGGACGACCCCGGGCCCCGAAGACCGGGGTGATGACGGTGACGTCGGGCAGGTGCGTGCCGCCGTGGTACGGGTCGTTGACGGCGAAGACGTCGCCGCGCTTCAGCCGTCCCTCGTTGCGGCGCACGACCTCCTTGACTGCCGCGCCCATCGAGCCGAGGTGGACGGGGATGTGCGGTGCGTTCGCGATCAGGTTGCCGTCCGGGTCGAAGATGGCGCAGGAGAAGTCAAGGCGCTCCTTGATGTTCACCGACTGCGCCGTCGCCTCGAGCCGGACGCCCATCTGCTCGGCGATGGACATGAACAGGTTGTTGAAGATCTCCAGCAGCACGGGATCGACGTCTGTGCTCACCCGCTCGGCGTCGGTCGCCGCGACGACCCGCTGGACGAGCAGATGCCCCTGCTCGGTGAGCGATGCCGACCACCCGTCGTCGACGACCGTCGTGGCGTTCGCCTCCGCGACGATCGCCGGCCCGGTGATCTCGACGCCGGACGCCAGCCGCTCGCGTTCGTACAGGGGGACGTCGTGCCACTCGCCGCCGCTGAACATCCGCACGGTGTCGGCCGGTTCCGCGCTCCGCTCGCCTGTGTCGTCCGGCCGCCCGAGGTCGGGCTGCTCGGTGACGCCGATGCCCTCGACGGCCACCGCCTCGGCGATCAGCGGCCGGTCCATGAGGAACGAGAACAGCCGCCGGTGGCTGGCCTCGAACTCGTCCCGCATCGTCGCGAGGTCGGCGAGCTCGACGGTGACCGGCGTGTCGGTGCCGTCGTAGCGGACGTGCACGCGCCGGACGATCTCGATCCGGTCCTCCGGCACGCCCTCGTCCAGCAGCTCGCCGCGAGCGGACTCCGCCAACCGGTCGGCGACGCCAGTGATCTCGTCCAGCGCCCCCTCGTCGAGCGTCGTCTCGACCGACTGCTCGCGCATCGTCGTCGTGTCGGCGAGGCCGATGCCGAGCGCCGACAGCACGCCGGCCATCGGCGGCACGAGCACGGTCTTGATGCCGAGCGCGTCGGCGACCGCGCACGCGTGCTGCCCCCCGGCGCCGCCGAAGGTGGTCAGCACGTAGCCGGTGACGTCATGGCCCTTCTGCACCGAGATCTTCTTGACCGCGTTGGCCATGTTCGCGACCGCGATGCGCAGGAAGCCCTCCGCGACCTCCTCGGCCGAACGGGTGTCGCCGGTCGCCTGCTCGACCTCCTCGGACAGCTCGTCGAAGCCGCGGCGGACGGCGTCGACG
>DASUWX010000155.1:0-7549 GCA_036378185.1 Streptosporangiales bacterium
TCTTCGCCGGCGCCGTGATCGGCGTGGCCGTCGGAGTCGTCGCGGCGGTCTCCCGGACGGTCAGGGACTTCCTCGACCCGCTCGTCGCCACCGTGAACGTCATCCCCGCCGTCATCACGCTGCCGGTGATCGCGCTGTGGACGGGCGTAGGCACCGAGACGATCATCCTCGTGACCGCCTACTCCACCATGATCCCCGTCTACCGTGGCGCCATCGACGAGATCAAGGTCGCCGACCGCAGGCTGACCTGGGCGGCGCACAGCCTCGGCGCACGCGGGCCGCGTTACGTACGGTCCGTGGTGCTGCCGCTCGTCCTGATCGGCGCCGTCCGGACCATCCGGGTCGCACTCGGCTACGCCTGGCGCGCCAGCATCGCGGCCGAGATCCTCGTGGTGGCACAACAGGGGCTGGGCTCCCTGACGTTCGACGCGCACCAGTTCGGCAACATCGCGACCATGCTCGCCGCCCTCGTCACCATCCTGGTCGTCGGCCTCGTCCTCGACCTCGGCGCGATGGCGGTGCAGTCACGGGTCCTCCAGCATCGGGGGTTGATCGGCAGATGATGAACGAGACCAGGGCCGACCGCGTCGGGACGCGCGGCACCGACACCGCCGTGATCGAGCTCACCGGCGTCTCCAAGTGCTTCACGCCGCCCGGACGCGCGCCGGTGGTCGCGATCGAGCACGTGTCGCTCGAGGTCCACGAACACGAGTTCGTCGTGCTGATCGGCCCCAGCGGGTGCGGCAAGTCCACGCTCCTCTACATGGTGGGCGGCTTCGAGCAGCCGACGGCCGGAGACGTGCTCGTCGAGTCGCGCAGGGCGCGCACGCCGGGCCCCGACCGCGGCATCGTCTTCCAGGACTCTGCGTTGTTCCCGTGGCTCACGGTGCGCAAGAACGTCGAGTTCGGCCTGCGGGCGCAAGGGATCCGCGACATGAGTCGGGTCGACCACTACCTGCGCGCGATGGGTCTCGACGAGTTCGGCGACGCGTACCCGAACACGC
Organism: Streptosporangiales bacterium; assembly: GCA_036378185.1. Lineage (GTDB taxonomy): Bacteria > Actinomycetota > Actinomycetes > Streptosporangiales > WHST01 > WHST01. The sequence goes on from DASUWX010000155.1 coordinate 1,005, forward strand.
TCTCCGGTGGCATGAAGCAGCGCGCCGCCATCGCCCGCACCCTGGCGCCCGACCCCGGGATCGTGCTGATGGACGAGCCGTTCGCCGCGCTCGACGCCCAGACGCGGTTCGAGCTCGGCGGCGAGGTCGAACGCATCTGCATCGAGGAGCGCCGCACGTTCCTCTTCGTCACGCACGGCATCAGGGAGGCGGTGCGGCTGGCCGACCGGATCGTCGTGCTCAGCAAGCGGCCGTCGACGGTCAAGGAGATCGTGCCGGTCGACCTGCCCCGCCCTCGCAACGTGCACGAGCCGGACTTCCAGAAGCTGGAACGCTACGTCGAGGGCCTCATTGAGTAGCGCGGCGTCCCCGGAGGACGCGCTCGCCGCGTTCGTCCGGGACGCCGACGTACCGGCGGCGGCGACCGATCGCGTGGCGTTGGCCTTCGTCGACTTCGCGCTCTGCGTCATCGCGGGAGCACGGACGCCGACCGGGCGGCGCATCCTCGACGCGGCACGGGGCAACGCCGCCATGACGCCCGAGTTCCGCCTCGCCGCCCTGGGCCACGTGCTCGACTGCGACGACAACCACGACACCATCGGCGGCCATCCCTCGTGCGTGCTCGTGCCCGCGCTGCTGCACGGCACCCGGCGCAGCGGTAGGACCGTCCGCGACCTGCTCGTGCCGTACGTGGTCGGCCTGGAGGTCATGGCGGCGGTGGCCAGGTCGCTCGGGCGGGCGCCGTACGAGAAGGGCTGGCACACCACGTGCATCTACGGCGTCCTGGGCGCCGCGAGCGCGGTGGCGAGAGCGGACGCCAGCGCGCCGGAGGTCACGGTCGCCGCGCTGGGATCGGCAGCCACGATGGCGTCCGGCATCAAGGCCAGCTTCGGCACGGACGCGAAGCCGCTTCAGGTCGGGCACGCCGCGTCCGCCGGGGTGCTCGCGCACCGGCTCGCGGCGGCCGGCTGCACGTCCAGCGGTACGGCACTGTCCGGCCCGCAGGGACTCGCTGCCGTGCTCGACGTGACCGGCCCGAGGTGGGACGAGCTGTCCGGCCTCGGTGGGCGTTGGGAGACGCTCGACCCCGGCATCGTGTTCAAGCGGTTCCCGTGCTGCGCGACCACGCACGCACCGATCGAGGCCGTCCTCGCGCTGCGTCACGACGGCGCCGAACCGCCGCGGCTCGACGTCACCGTCCACGCGGGCCGGCTGCGGCACGTCGACCGGCCGGTGCCGCGTACCCCGCTGGACGCCAAGTTCAGCCTCCAGTTCACCGCGGCCGCGGCCTGGGTGGACGGCCGCTGCTCGACCGAGCAGTTCACCGCCGAGCGCCTCGGCGACGAGCGCGTCCGGGACGTGATGCGGCAGGTCACCGTCCGCGGCGCCACCGACATCCCGTGGACCACCGCGACGGTCGGCTGCACCACGCGCGCCGGCACGCGCGTGGTCTCGATCCCCGCCGCGGTCGGGCATACGGCGGACACGCCGATCTCGTTCGATCACGTAGCCGCCAAGGCGGAGAGTCTCGGCATCGCGCCGCGCGACCTCGCCGCGATCGGTGACCTCGTCCTGACCGGCACGACGCCCGCGGCACGTCTCGTCGGCGCTCTGGACGCGGCCGTCGCACAGAACGCAACCGGCTCCTGCGCCCAGCCGCACCGACTACAGTGACAGGCTGCGCGCGTCGACGTGGGCGGGCGGTCGAGCAGTCCGTCGGCGCGGCGACACGCTGTTCGATCCGAAGGGAAGACGCCTGTGGCAACGCGTCCGGGAAGAGTGCTGTCCGCGGCCGAGTTCGCCGCGGACGCCATCAGGGACATGCTCTACCACGGCGCGGTGCGCCCGGGTGACCGGCTGAACCCGGACGAGCTCGCCGCCCGGCTCCAGATGAGCAAGACGCCGGTGCGCGACGCGCTGCAGGGCCTGAAGCTCGAGGGCCTGGTCGAGGTCGTCCCCCGGGTGGGCGTGTTCGTCAAGCGGATGACCGCCCAGGAGTCCACGGACGTGTACCGCCTCAAGATGGCGGTCGAACCGCTGGCCGCGTCGCTCGCGGCGGAGCGCGGTGACGAGCGTGCCCGGTCCGAGCTGCGCAGGATCCTGCGGCGGCTCGCCGGCGCGACGGCGCGCGGGAACGTCGCCAAGGCGGAGGAAGCCGTCAACGACATCCACCAGCAGCTGTTCGACATGTGCGGCAGCGAGGTCGTCAGGGAGACGTTCCGCGTCATCAACGGCCGGGTGCGCCTGCTGCGGTTCCAGAACATGGCCCAGAAGGGGCGCCTGGCGAACACGCTGGCGCAGCACGAAGCGGTCGTCGACGCCGTCGCCCGTGGCGACGCCGGGGCCGCGGAACGACTGATGCGCGAGCACCTCGACGACGCCGCACGCGCCCTGCAGGAAGTGATCGCGGCCAACGACGAGGCCGCCGACGAGGCCTCGTAGCGCCGTTCGCGCAGTGCAGCAGAGCACCATTGCGTGTTGACATCTGAGATATCACGTATCAGACTTCTGGTGCCTCCCGAGTTGCGCGGTCGCGCCGGGAGGCCTCAGGGTCGCCAGCTGGAAGCGAGATATCGATGACGCAGACACAAGCCGGGATCGCCGACACGGCCGAGCAGACCGGTGCCACCCAGACGCTGGGCTCGTTCGTCGCCCGGCTCCGTTTCGACGCGCTCCCGGCGGAGGTCGTCGCCAAGACCAAGCTGCTCATCAGGGACGGCATCGGCAACCAGCTCGCGGCCTCGGTGATCGCCGAGCCGGCGCGTGTCGCCCACGAGCTGGTGGCGGAGTTCGGCGGCGCGGAGCAGGCGACGGTGACCGGTTACGGCACCCGCCTGCCGGTGCCGTTCGCCGCGATGGTCAACGCCATGCTCGGGCACGGCGTCGAGCTCGACGACGCGCACGGACAGGCGCTGACCAAGTCGGGCTCGCTGCTCATCCCGTCCGTGCTGACGACCGGCGAGTTCCGGCACCGCTCCGGCGCCGACACGATCACCGCGGCGGCCGCCGGCTACGACGTGATGGTGCGGCTCGGTCTCGCGGTCAACCCGGGCAACCGCAAGCGCGGCTTCCACACGACCGGCACCGTGGGCGCCATCGCGTCCTCGGCGGCCGCGGCCAAGCAGCTCGGCCTCGACGAGGACCAGGTCACCGACGCACTCGGCCTCGGCGCCATGCAGTCCGCGGGCATCCAGGCCTATCTCGACTTCCCGTGCATGGCCAAGCCGCTGAGCCCGGGCAAGGCGGCGTTCAACGGCACGCTCGCGGCGATGCTCGCGAGCAAGGGCTTCACCGGCCCGCGGCGCGGGCTGGAGTCGCGCGAGGGCTTCTTCAGCGCCTACACCGACGGCGTCGACCTCGACCAGATCCACTCGGGCCTGGGCACGAGCTTCAAGGTGATGGAGGTCGGCTTCAAGCCGCACGCGGCCTGCCGGTACGCGCACGGCCCGATCGACGCGGCGCAGGCGATCCGCGCGGAGCACGGTCTCCGGCCGGACCAGGTGGCCGGCGTCCGGGTTCGCATGGGCGAGCTCGCGGTGCGCCAGTCCGGTCGCACCGAGGTCCCGAACCTCAACTCCGCGATGGGCAGCACGCCGTTCGGCGTCGCACTCGCGCTGCTGCACGGCCTGAACGGGCTCGGCGACTACACCAAGGGGTTCGCGGACCAGGACGTGCACCGCGTGGCCCGCGACGTCGAGCTCGTCCCGGAACCGTCGTACGGGCTCATGGGCAGGCAGGCGGTGGTCGAGGTGATCTTGCCGGACGGGACGACGCTGACGCACGCCGTCGACGGCCCCAGGGGCGAGCCGGACAACCCGCTGTCGGAGACCGAGCTGGAGAACAAGTTCCTCGGCCTGGCCTCGATGCGTGTCGGTGACGCCGCCGCCCGGGAGATCAGCGACATGGTGATGCGGCTCGAAGAGGTCGGTGACGTGAGCGACCTCGTCGCACTGCTCGCGAAGGGCTGACCGTGGCCGCCAGGGAGATCCCCTGCGTCTTCATGCGCGGCGGGACGAGCCGAGGTTGCTACTTCCTGCGCAGCGACCTGCCCGACGACCAGGAGACGCTCGACGCCGTCGTCCTCGCGGCCTACGGCAGCCCGGACTCGCGCCAGATCAACGGCATGGGCGGCGGCGACCCCCTCACCAGCAAGGTGGCCGTCGTCGCGCCGTCCGCGCGTGCGGGTGTCGACGTCGACTACACCTTCGGCCAGGTCGGCATCGACACCGCCGAGGTGTTCTGGGTCGGCAACTGCGGGAACATCTCCTCCGGTGTCGGGCCGTTCGCCGTCGAGGCCGGCCTGGTGCCCGCCGTGGAACCGGTCACGACCGTCCGGATCCACAACACCAACACCGGCAAGGTGCTCACCGCGAGCGTCCCCGTGCGCGACGGGCACGTGGTGGAGGACGGCGACGTCGCCATCGCCGGCGTCCCGGGCACCGGGGCGGGGATCCTGTTGGACTTCGGCGACTGCGGCGGGTCGGTCACCGGCACCGTGCTCCCGCTCGGCGCGCCCCGCACCGCGGTCTCGTTGTCGGACGGCAGGAAGGTGGAGGTGTCGCTCGTGGACGCCGCCACGCCGTTCGTGTTCGTCCGGGCGGCGGACGTCGGCATGACCGGCACCGAGTCGGCGGCCGAGATAGACGCGGACGACGAGCTGCTGAACCGGCTCGAGGAGGTGCGCGCGTTCGCCGCGCGGGAGATCGGCCTGGTCGCTCCCGGCCAGGTCGCGCGCGAGGTGTCGCCGTCCATCCCGCGGGTCACCGTCGTGAGCCCGCCGGCGGACTACACGACCGCGGCCGGCGCGAAGGTGTCGGCCGGGGACGTCGAGGTCGTCGCGCGGCAGCAGGCCATGCAGCGGACGCACAAGACGTACGCCGTCACCGGCACGCTGTGCACCGGAGTGGCCGCCGCGATCCCTGGCACCGTGGTGAACGAGGTGGCCAGGACGCCCGAGCCGGGCGCGCTGTTCCGCATCGGCCACCCGGGCGGTGTGATCAGCGCGCGGGTGCGGGTGGACCGCGCGGCCGACGACGCCGGCGGCGTGCGCGTCGAGGAGGCGTCGCTCCTGCGCACGGCCCGGGTGCTGATGACCGGCAACGTCCGCGTGCCGCAGGCGGTCTGGCCCACCGGCTGAGACCGCCGCGCGTCCGCACTTCGCACTTCCCACGACGGACGGGTGCCGCACACGGGTCATGCACCGTGTGCAGCACCCGTCGATCACGTTACCAATCGGCTCGAAAGTAGCCCGCCGAATTGAGCCTTCAGACCTGCGAGAAGGGCTACTACAGAGTCGAGTTGGTGACCAACGACTGAGTAACGTGATCGACGGGGACCCACCCGTGCGGGAACGGCGCCCTCCGCAGAGCCGATCCGACCATCGAGGGGTGTCGAGCGCATGACGGGCAACGGCGGCTGGCAGTTCTGGATCGACCGCGGCGGGACGTTCACCGACATCGTCGCGAAGCGGCCGGACGGCTCCCTGGTCACGCACAAGCTGCTCTCGGACAACCCGTCCCGCTACGACGACGCCGCCGTCGCGGGCATCAGGCAGCTGCTCGGCGTCGGCCCGGACGAGCCCGTCCCGACCGACCGGGTCGAGGTCGTGCGGATGGGCACGACGGTCGCGACGAACGCGCTGCTCGAGCACCGCGGCGAGCGCACCGTACTCGTGGTCACCAAGGGCTTCGCCGACGCGCTGCGCATCGGTTACCAGGACCGGCCGCGCATCTTCGACCGGCACATCGAGCTCCCGGAACCGCTGTACGAGCGGGTCGTGGAGGTCGACGAACGGATGGCGGCGGACGGCACGGTGCTGCGCGCCCCCGACCTCGACGCGGTCGCCGACGAGCTGCGCGCGGCGTACGACGACGGCATCAGGTCGGTCGCCGTGGTGTGCATGCACAGCCACCTGCACCCGGCGCACGAGCGGGAGATCGGCAAGGTCGCCGAGGGCCTCCGCTTCCCCCAGGTGTCGCTGTCGAGCGACGTGAGCCCCGTGCTGAAGGTCGTCCCCCGCGGTGACACGTGCGTGGTCGACGCGTACCTGTCCCCCGTGCTGCGCCGCTACGTGGAGCACGTCGCCGCCGAGCTGCACGGCGTGCGGCTCGCGTTCATGCAGTCGAACGGCGGCCTCGCCGAGGCGACGCACTTCCGCGGCAAGGACGCGATCCTGTCCGGGCCCGCCGGCGGGATCGTCGGCATGGCACGGATGTCGCGGCTCGCCGGGTTCGACCGGGCGATCGGCTTCGACATGGGCGGCACGTCGACCGACGTGTCCCACTACGCGGGCGAGTACGAGCGGGTCTTCACCACGGTCGTCGGCGGCGCTCGGCTGCGCGCGCCGATGCTCGACATCCACACCGTCGCGGCCGGGGGCGGCTCGATCCTCCACTTCGACGGCAGCCGCTACCGGGTCGGCCCGGACAGTGCCGGCGCGGCCCCGGGCCCGGCGTGCTACCGCAACGGCGGCCCGCTCACCGTCACCGACGCGAACGTCATGCTCGGTCGCGTCCAGGCCTCGCGCTTCCCACGGGTCTTCGGTCCCGACGGCGACCAGCCGCTCG
>DASUWX010000156.1:0-40600 GCA_036378185.1 Streptosporangiales bacterium
GGTCTCGATCGCCGCGTGCGGGGCGCTGCTCGTCCGCACCGGCTTCGTCGACCACTTCACCGTCGCGCTCGTCGCCGGCGCCGTCGTACTGGTGGCCGCCGTCGCCGTGTTCCTGCTCGCGGGCTTCCGCTACCACGCGACGAAGGGGCGTCCCGGCCTGCACCTGCTGGCCGGGCACGCGCAGGCGATCTACGGCGTGACCGTCCTGGCGGTCCTGGCGTCCTGCCTCGCGGCGGGCATCTGTATCGCGGACGCCCTGCCCTAGGCCGTGGTCCGGGCCCTGGCGTCGTTCTCCGGCTCGAACCGCTCCTCGGTGATGGCCGCGGCCGCCACGTCACCGGCGTAGTGCCGCCTCGCCCGGAACAGCACCAGGCCGCTCGCCAGCAACGGCACCAGCATGATGCCGAACGTCCACCGCAACCCGAGCTCGCCACCGCCGGCGATGTGGTCGGACAGGATGCCGAACAGCAGCGGTGCCAATGCCTCCGCGCCGGTGCGGAGGACCGTACGGACCGCCTCGGCGCGGCCCCACAGCCGGTGCACGACGACGTCGAGCCGGGCCGAGTCGAGCGCGGGGTTGGGCCACGCCAGGGCCGCGGCGACGAGGATGAGGACGGGGAACGCCAGGGCGAAGCTGTCGGTGAGCAGGACGATGGGGAGGATCGCGGCGACCGCCACGTAGCCGGACGCACCCACGACCATGCGCCCGGAGAACCTGCCCCGGCCGACCAGCCAGTCGCCGAACCGTCCGCCGAAGAGCACGCCGAGGATCGCGCCCGCGCCGATGACGGGGAAGATCACCGAGACCAGCGCCGTGCCCATGTGGAAGTGGCTCCCGATGAACAGGATGCCGAACGTCTTCAGCCCGGCGAAGAAGAAGTAGCCGAGCGCCGACGAGATGATCAGCGCGACGTTGCTCGGGATCCTGAGGATGTACCTGATCGCGCGCTGGATCGGCAGCCGTGCCGGGTCCTCGTCGAGCACGCCCGCCTGCGTCGGCGTGATGCCCGCGTCCCGGACGCGGTCCTGGACGGACCGTTCGTCGACCTCCTTCTGGACGCGGTGCTTCGGGCCGGACGTCACCGGCTCCAGCCGGTCCTGGCCGCCGCGCTTGGGCTCCCTGATCCGCCACACCCAGTACCCGAGCAGGAAGGCCGGCACGGCGAAGACGAAGAAGACCGCACGCCAGGGGAGGACCGCCGTGACCATGCCCGCGACGGCGTAGCCGATGCCGGTACCGATGAGCTCACCGGCCAGGATGAAGCCGAGCACCCGCCCGCGTTCGTGCGGGAAGAACAGGTCACCGACGAGGGACGCGATCACCGGTCCGGCGACCGCCACGACGACGCCGAGCACGACCCGCGAGTAGACCAGCCAGGTGTAGCTGGGCGCGGCGCCGGACGCGATCATCGCCAATGCCCACAGGAAGATCGAGATCGAGAGCAGCCGCACCCGGTTCAGCCGGTCGGCGAGCATGCCCACGGGGATGGTCGCGATGCCGCCGCTCAATGCGACGACCGAGACCAGCAGTCCGAGCTGGCCGTTGCCGATCGAGAGCGCCGACTTCAGCGGCCCGCCGGCGGCGCCGATCGCCGCGACGTCGGCCGCGGACAGCGCGAGGACGCCGGCGAGCAGCACGATGACCCGCTTGCGCGCCGGGCCGCCGACCATCTCGGTGACCCTCCGGTCGGCCGCCTGCCCGGCCCGCCGGGTGGCACGTGCGGTGAAGCGGGCGCCGACGCGCAGGCCCCTGCCCCCGACGCTCGCCGCCTTGCGCGCGCTGGCGGCGAACCGCTCCCGTCCGCTCGACTCGGCGCCGTCCTCGGGTGCCGGCTGACGCGGGCCCGTCGTCTGCGACAACTCGTCTCCCCTCTGCTTACGAGGCTACGGCACCCGACGAGTTGTCAGGCTCTCGCAGGGCCATGACCCTGCAACGCCCTGACGAGCTCCGATCAGCCGCGGAGCAGGCCGCTCGCGTACCAGTCCTGCTCGCCGCGAACTCCGGGGAGGGCGAAGAAGTAGCCGCCGCCGGTCGGGCTGATGTAGTCGACGAGCGGCTCGTCGATGAGCCGGCGCTGGACGGTGGCGAACTGCCGCTCGATGTCGCGCTGGAAGCACGTGAAGACCAGGCCCATGTCCAGGTTGCCGTTGCCGTCCGTGCCGCGGTCGTAGTTGTACCCGCGACGCAGGATGCGGCTGCCGTCGGTCTTCGCGGTCCGCGGGTTGGCCATCCGGATGTGCGCGTTGAGCGGGATGACGTCGCCCTGCGGGTCGCGGGCGTAGGAGATGGGGTCGTGCTCGTGGTTCCCGGACAGCGGTGCCCCGGTGTCCTTGCGGCGGCCGAACATCATCTCCTGCTCGACGAGCGAGACGCGGTCCCAGAACTCCACGAGCATCCGGATGACCCGCACCACCAGGTACGTCCCGCCGGACGTCCACGCCGGCTCACCGTGCTGCCCGCCGCGCACCCACACCAGCCGGTCCATCTCGCCCGCGTCCCGGACATCGGGGTTCGCCGTGCCGTCCTTGAACCCGAGCAGGTTGCGAGGCGTACCGGCCGGACGCGGCGGGCTCGAGAACCCGTCGATCCGCCAGCGCACCTGCATCCCGCCGCGCGTCACCCTGGCCAGCTGCCGCAGCCCGTGCAGGACGGTGTCGCGGTCGGGCGCGCGCAGTTGCAGCAGCAGGTCGCCGTGGCACGCCGCCGGGTCCAGGTCGTCGTTGGGGAAGCTCTCCATCGCGGACAGACCCGCCGGCCGCGAGGGACCCAGCCCGTAGCGGTCGTCGAACAGCGAGGCGCCGACGCCGACCGTGACACCGAGACCACCGGCGGGCGGCGCCGCGCCGAGCACGCCGTTGTCCGACGGCGGCGCGTACGGGCCGGCGTCGGGAGGCGCGGCTCCGGACACCAGCCTCCGGGCCTCGACGGTGAGCGTGCGGAACAGGTCGGTGAGCTCGGGCGCGTTGCCGGCGGTCACGTCGAACGCGACGAACGCGGCGTGCCGCGCCGGCTCGGGCAGCACGCCGGCCTGGTGCACACCGTGGAACGGCTCCGCCTCCGGCGTTCCCGCGGCGACCGCCTCCGCCCGGACGGAGCCGCCGAGCAGCCCGCCCGCGGCGACCCCCGAGACGGCACCGGCGAGGAAGCGGCGCCGCGGCAACCTTTCCGTCAGAGACATACGCGCCCCTTCACTCGCTCCCCTCCGGCAGGTGCCGCGGGCATCGCGGGCCCGTGGAGCGGTGGGCTCCCGCGGCCCCTACCTCCGGCTCGCTCACTCAGTCCTGCGCTCATCCGGGATGCTCCGATCACGGCGGGACGATGGCCGGGGGCATCTGCAGGATGCCGGGGACGAGGGCCAGATCCTCCAGGGCCGAGCCTACGGCAGCGTTCAACCGCTGTCGGTCGGTTGCGCCCAACCGGTCGAGCGGTGTCCAGCTCGACCCGTGGTGCTCGGCGGCCAGCAGGTCGCTCAGCCCGCGCACGTCCGCCTGCAGCCGGGACAGCAGCCTCGCGTCCCGCACCCGCAGCGCGGGCGTCAACGCCTTCAACACCATCGCGGTGCCGTCGACGTTCGCGGCCGCCGTGGCGAGGTTGGTGTGGCTGCCCTGGTCGGTGTCGCCGGTCAGCTCGAACTGGAGCGTGTTCTCCAGGATCTCGTGGGCACGCAGCGGCAGGTCGCCCGGATTGGTCGGCAGCTTCGGGAATCTCGCCGCCAGCTTCCGCACCGACGCGTCCAGCGCACGAGCCACCGGCCGCAGCGTCGCTGCCGACTGCCCGTGCCACAGCCCGTACTCGAGACGCAGGAAGCCGGTGAAGTGCGGGTCCTGCTGACGCCGCGGCAACCCGTCCGGCCGCCCGTTGATCGCGCCGTCCAGGTCGCCGAACGTGCCGTACGCCGCGCCGAGCCGCTCGTAGTCCAGGTGGGCGGTGAGCCACCGGGCACGCGCCTGCGCCAGGTCGCCGCGGTCGACCGCGACCGCCAGCGCGTGGGTGTCGCGCACCAGCGAGCGGAGGCCGTGCGAGACGGCCGCCCGGTAGACGTCGACGGCGGCCGTGATCTCTCCGGAGCTGACCGGCCGCAGCGGGCGGGCGTCCTCGCCGCCGGTGCCGGTCACCCGGCGCACGGCCGACACGGAGGCCACTCCGCGGATCGGCACGCACCGCCACCGGTAGCTGCCCCTGGGGAGGGTGAACTCGAACCGCTGCGTCGTGCCCGCGGCGAGCAGGTACAGCTGGCCGTAGATCCCGCCGGTCTCCGCGTCCACCACCGTCACCCGCAGTGGCGAGGTGCCGGTGTTCCGGACGTCGTAGCGCTGGCGTCCCGCCGGCCCCGGCGTCCAGCCGGAGGCGCAGGTACGGGCCGACACATCGACGCGTGAGCCGGCGCGGGCGGCGTCGTCGCCTCCCCAGAGTCCGCCCGCGTACGCGCCGACCGCGAGCAGCGCGACGACGAGTGCCAGGACGGCACTCCCCAGGACGACGCGGCGGCGGGTGAGCATCCACCGCAGTCTCATGTGTGCCCGTGCAGGGGTGCAAGTCCGGCCAATGGTGACTCAGGGTTCGTTTTCCGTCTGTTCACTGGACAGCCCAGTTGCGGGGCATCAGCGTTGGTACGTTCGCTTTCGCGCGGTATCGCGGCCGGGGGTACGTTAAGGAGGAGCGGAACGTGAAACGAGTAGCGCTGTCAGCGGCTGCAGCCGCGCTCGTGGTCGCCGCGGCGGGGTACGCCGTCGAGTCCGCGAAGCCCGACACGTCGGCGAACGCCGCCGACGCCGCGACGATCAAGGACCTCAGCGTCACCCACCACACGTCCACGCCGATCAAGCACGTGGTGGTCTTGTTCGACGAGAACGTCTCCTTCGATCACTACTTCGGTACCTACCCGGACGCGGCGAACCCCGCCGGTGAGCCGGCGTTCCACGCGAAACCGGGTACGCCGAGCGTCAACGGCCTCACCTCGACCCTGCTCGACCACAACAGGAACAAGTTCAACCCGACCCGGCTGAACCGGCAGCAGGCCGTCACCTGCGACCAGAACCACGCCGACAAGCCGGAGCAGCAGGCGTACAACCACGGCCTGGCCGACAAGTTCGTGGAGTTCACCGACTCGGGCGACTGCACGGCGAAGTTCACCGGCGAGTACTACCGACCCGGCCTGGTCATGGACTACTACGACGGCAACACGGTGACCGGCCTGTGGAACTACGCGCAGCGGTTCGCGCTGAGCGACAGCTTCTACGGCACGCAGTTCGGGCCGTCCACACCGGGCGCGATCAACCTGGTCAGCGGCCAGACGCACGGGGCCGAGCTCACCGGTGGCACCACGCCGACGGTCAGCCAGGGCACGATGGTCGGCGACCCGCAGCCGCTGTACGACGACTGCCACACCGGCACCGTCTACGCGAACATGACCGGCAAGAACGTCGGCGACCTGATGAACGCGAAGGGCATCACCTGGGGCTGGTTCCAGGGCGGGTTCAAGCCGACCAGCCGCACCTCGGACGGCAAGGCCGTCTGCGGCGCCCAGCACGCGAACGTCGCGGGCAACGCCACCAACGACTACATCCAGCACCACGAGCCGTTCCAGTACTACAAGTCGACGAGCAACCCGCACCACCTGCCGCCGTCGTCGGTGGCCATGATCGGCAAGACCGACCAGGCCAACCACCAGTACGACCTGACCGACTTCTGGAACGCCGCCGACGCCGGCCGGATGCCGGAGGTGAGCTTCCTCAAGGCGCGCGGCTTCGAGGACGGCCACGCCGGGTACTCCGACCCGGTCGACGAGCAGCACTTCCTGGTGAGCTCCATCAACCACCTGCAGCGGCTGCCGCAGTGGAAGGACACCGCCGTCGTCATCGCCTACGACGACTCGGACGGCTGGTACGACCACCAGATGCCCCCGATCGTGTTCCACTCGGACGACCCGGCCAACGACGCGCTGTCCGCCGACGGCATGTGCGGCACCGCGGACAACCCCGCCATCGACACCCGGTGCGGCTACGGCCCGCGGCTCCCGCTGCTGGTGCTCTCGCCGTACGCCAAGTCCAACTACGTCGACAATGCCACCACGGACCAGTCGTCCATCCTGGCGATGATCGAGGACAACTGGTCGCTCGGGCGGATCGGCGGCGGCTCAGCGGACGAGTTCGCCGGATCCCTCGACAACATGTTCGACTTCCACTCGAAGCCGAACAACCGGCCGCTCCTGCTCGACCCGGACACCGGTGAGCCGGTGCACGGGCACTAGGCCGAAGCCGCAGGAGCGGCGGAAGCCGCGGAAGCCTCAGGCAGGCGAGGTCCCCGTCGATCACGTTGACGTGATCGACGGGGACCTCACACGATGCAGGACTCGTGCAAAGACACCGTTCGTCGTGTGAAGTGCCGGCGGCGCCGTATGGAGTCCGGCCGCGCCGTGTGGAGTGCCGGCGTCGCCGTGTGGAGTGCCGGCCGCGCCGTGTGGAGTGACGCCGGCGGTCAACCGGCGCCGACGGGTCAGAGCCGGGCGCGGCGCCAGCGGCGCGGGGACGGTGCGACGCGCAGCCGCTCCACCAGGGTCGGCCGGCGGCCGGCGTACGGGCCGACGCCGTAGCGGCCCAGCGCCTCGGCCACGACGCGCAGCCCGGCCAGCCCGGGCAGCTCCGCCACTTGCCGGTCGACGGCGGCGACGCGAGGGGCGACGCCAGGGGCACCGAGCAGGTAGCTCATGACCAGCGCGGTCTCCTGCCGCGGGTGGATGCTCGACCCGAGCGGCCCCCAGACACGGGTCAGCGCGAACCGCGCCAGCCGCCGCGCCCGGGGCGAGCCGGCCAGTCGCTCGCGCGCCTCGCGCTCGTAGAACGCGGCGTGCGCGACGCGCTGGGTGCGGATCCGGTCGAGCAGGGCGAGCAGCGCCGGATGGTCGTCGAGCTCGCCGATCCGGTCGTACGCGAGCTGCGCGCACCACTCGTTCAGTGCGCCCCAGAGCATGTGCACCGTCGTGATGTCGTCGCCAAGCACGTTGCCGACGACCGACCGATAGACCGGCGACAGGTCGTCCCGCCAGCCGAGCGAGGCCCGCATCCGGCTGATCAGCTCGTTGTCGATCGCGATGCCATGGGCGCGCAGCAGCGACGCCACGGCCTCGCTGTGCCAGAAGTTCTCGTACGCCCACCGGGTCAGGAACGCGGTAGCCGAGGCGTCCTTGTGGGTCGGCGTGACGAGCATGTCGCGCAGGTAGCAGATGGTGTGCCGCTCGACGTCGAACATGTACCGCAGCGACCGCAGGGTGCGGGCACGCAGCGGCCGCTCGGTGAAGACAGCGGCGTCGAGATCGTCGTACGCGATCCGGGTGAACCCGTGCACGTTCGGATCGAGGTCGAATGCCACGGACATGCGCGGGCCGGCGGGCTAGGCGGCGACGTTCGAGACGACGCCGCGGTCGGACAGCGATTCGGTGATCGCCTCCTGCACCGCGTCGACGCTGGTCTCCTCGAGCGCCAGCAGCGCGCTCGTGTCGCTCAGCACGTCGGAGAGCCGGACGCCGAGAGCCAGGCAGATCGCCGCCAGGAGCTCGGAGGAGGCCTCCTTCTGGCCACGCTCGACCTCGGACAGGTAACCGAGCGATACGCGCGCGGCACCGGAGACCTCACGGAGGGTACGTCCCTGCCGCATCCGGTGCTGTCGCAGCACGTCACCGAGAATCTGTCTGAGCAGCATGGGCGACGTCCCTCCCTCCCGTCCGGTTGCATGGGCCCCGTTCACACCTCCACCGTATACGTCCTGGCAAGTTCGTGGCGCGCCGACGGCCGTCCGAATGGGCCGGCTTCGCCCTCAGCGGAATGCGTGCCCCTTCGCTCGCTCCGTCCTGCGCTTGGCCGGAATGCGCGCCCTTCGCTCCGGCGGAGTGCACCCGTTGCCCGTACGCGGTCAACCGGTCAGTCGGGACGCCAGCAGGCAGAGCGCCGCGGTGACCGCCTCCGCCCGGATGGCGGCCCGGTCCCGGCCGGCCACCTGCGGCCCGACCGCCTCGGCGCCCGCCGGCCCGGCGAAGCCGACGAACAGTGTGCCCGGCGGCCGACCGTCCTGCGGGTCCGGGCCGGCGACGCCGGTGAGGCCCAGCCCGAACGTGGCGTCGAGGCGGGTCCGCACGCCGGTTGCCAGCTGACGCGCGACCTCGGGGTGGACGGCGCCCTCGCGCGCCAACAGGTCGGCGTCCACGCCGAGCAGCGACGCCTTGACGTCGGTCGCGTACGCGATGACGCCGCCGCGGAACACCCGCGACGCCCCCGCGACGCCCGTGATCGTGGCCCCGAGCAGCCCGCCGGTGAGCGACTCGGCCACGGCGAGCGTCTCGCCCCGCTCCTCCAGCATCGCCAGCACCCGGCGCGCGAGGTCGTGCTCCGGTGGGGTCACGGCTCCGTCGACCGGTGCAGGCGCAGGGCACGCACCAGGTAGTCGACGCCCGTGCCCACGGTGACGAGCACCGCCGCGGCCATCACGACGTCGCGGCCGACATAGAGCGCGGTCCAGCCGAACGGCAGGATGAACAGCGCGATCGCGGCGATCTGCAGCACCGTCTTGACCTTGCCGCCCTTGCTGGCGGCGATCACGCCGCGCCTGATCACCCAGAACCGCAGCAGGGTGACGCCGATCTCGCGGGCGAGGATCAAGGCGGTCACCCACCACCACAGCTCGCCGATGACCGACAGCCCGACCAGGGCCATCCCCATCAGGGCCTTGTCGGCGATCGGGTCCGCGATCTTGCCGAAGTCGGTGATCAGGTCGCGCCGCCGGGCCAGCTCACCGTCCACGTGGTCGGTGAGCGAGGCGAGCAGGAACACGGCGAGCGCCCCGAGCCGCCAGCCGAGGCCGGGCTGCAGGAGCATCCAGCCGAACACCGGCACCAGCAGGATGCGCAGCACCGTGACGCCGTTCGCCGGGTTGACGATCGGCACGGCAGGGCGCGGCACCGACTTCGGCGCGCCGGCAGGGATGCCGGGACCCTTGCCGACCGAGTCGGCGCCCGCGGGATTCATCCGTCTACCGTCTCTCGGCGTCGGCGACCAGGTCAACGCCGGAGCTGCCAACTACGCGCGCGGACACGACGTCACCCACCGCGACCGGCCGCCCGTCCAGCCGCACCGTGGTCGTCCCGTCGACGTCCGGGCCCTGGTGCACGGCGCAGCCCTCGGCCTCGTCCTCGTCGACTGACTCCACCAGCACCTCGACACCCTCGCCGACCCGTTCCTCGGCGCGCTGCGCGACCAGCTCCTCGACGAGCGAGGCGACCCGCTCCACCCGTTCGGCGACGAGCTCCTCCGGCACCTTCGCGTCGTGGTCCGCCGCCTCGGTGCCGTCCTCGTCGGAGTAGCCGAACACGCCGATCGCGTCCAGCCGGGCCGCGGTGAGGAACTCCTCGAGCAGCTCGAGATCGCGCTCGGTCTCGCCGGGGAAGCCGACGATCACGTTCGTCCTGGCACCCGCGTGCGGTGCGCCCGCCCTGATCCTCTCGAGCAGGCCGAGGAACGCCTCGCCGTCGCCGAACCGGCGCATCCGCCGCAGCAGCGGCCCGCTGGCGTGCTGGAAGGACAGGTCGAAGTACGGGGCCAGCCCGTCGACCGAGGTCATCACGTCGACGAGCGACGGGCGCATCTCGGCCGGCTGCAGGTAGCTGACCCGCACCCGGAGGATGCCCTCGACCCGGGTCAGGTCCGTGAGCAGGCCCTCCAGCAGCCGCACGTCGCCGAGGTCCTTGCCGTACGACGTGGAGTTCTCGCTGACCAGGACGAGCTCGCGGACGCCGTGCCCGGCGAGCCAGCCCGCCTCCTCGAGCACCTCGGCGGGCGGGCGGGACACGAAGGCGCCGCGGAAGCGGGGGATCGCGCAGAACGCGCACCTGCGGTCGCACCCGGACGCGATCTTGAGCGGCGCGACCGGACCGGACTCGAGCCGGCGGCGCATCGCCCTGGGCCCGCCGAGCCGTCCCGGCAGACCCACCGAGAGAACTCCGCCACCGCCGGAATCCCAGTCGTCGGCGTTGCCCCGGTGGCCGGGCACGACGGCGCCGGTGCCCTGCCGCTCGACCGGCGTGATCGGCAGCAGCGTGCGCCGGTCCCGCGGCGCGTGCGGCTCGGGCGGACGGCCCTCGACGACGTCGTCGAGGCGTGCGGCGATGTCCGGATAGTGGTCGAAGCCGAGGACGGTGGCCTCCGGCATGGCCGTCGCGAGATCCCTGCCGTACCGCTCGGCGAGGCAGCCGACGGCGACCACGGCGGGCCCGTCGCCGTCCGCGGCGGCGAGCAGGGTGTCGACGGACTCCTGCTTGGCCGCCTCGACGAAACCGCACGTGTTGACGAGCACGGCGTCCGCCTCGGCGGCGTCGTCGACGAGCGACCAGCCGCCGCCCTCGAGGCGCGCGGCGAGCTCTTCGGAGTCGACCTCGTTACGCGCGCAGCCGAGGGTGATCAGGGCGACACGACGGGAAGGCACAACGCGAGACTACGCGACGGCCTCAACCACCCGAGCCACCGAGGCAGACCCGCAGCAGTGGCGGCAGGCTCAGGTCGACGATGCACTTCTTCTTCGGCGGCGGCTGCGGCGGGTTGCTCGGCGGCGGCGCCGGCGTCTGCGTCGGCGGTGGCGGCTGCTGGCTGTGCGTCGGCGGTGGCGGCTGCTGCGTGTGCGTCGCCGGCGGCTTCTGGGTGTGCGTCGGCGGCTGTTGCGTATGGGTCGCCGGCGGCTGGTGCGTGTGCGAAACGGGCGCCTGCGAGGCCGTCGGGCTCGGCTGCGACGTGGCCGCCTGGTTCGTCGTGGACGGGTGCGACGACGCCGTCGGCGGCGGTGCCGTGTGCGACGACGAGCTCGTGCTCGGGTGCTGGCTCGGCGCCGAGGACGACGTGGGCTGGCTGCTCGCGCTGGCGCCGCCGGTCACCGGCCCGCCGGAGTTGCCGCCGTGCCGGCTCGGCTCCTGGCTGAGCAGGTGGCTGTTGCTGACGGCCGCCCATGCCCCGATACCGAGGATCGCGACCAGGGCGACCGCGGCCACCGCTGCGGTAGCGGGGTTGCGCATCGACCTGCGGGCCCAGCCGACGACCGCCGGGATGAAGCCGAACAACGTCCCGGACGTGCCGGCGAGGTACGGCGCGGCCGCACCTCCGAGCACGATCGGCGCGAGCAGCGAGCGGAAGCCTGCGTTGACCTCGACGAGGTCGAGGTACACGACCCGGCACTTGTCGCAGTCGTCCAGGTGCTGCTGCACCCGGGCGCTCTCGCGCGCGGCGAGCTTGTCGCGCACGTACGCGCCGAGCCGCTCGGTGACCCAGCGGCACTCCTTGCCCTCCGCCGCGGCCAGGTGCTGCTGCAGGTAGAGCTGCCGAAGCCGCTCCCTGGCGCGGTAGGCGATCGCCGACACCGCGTTCGGGTTGAGACCGAGCAGCGGGGCGACCTGCGCCGCGGACTCGCCCTCGACCTCGGTGTGCCAGAGCACCGCCTGCCAGCGCTCCGGCAACCCGGCGAACGCGCGGGCGGCGTAGGCCTGGTCGAGCTTCGCCAGTGCGGGGTCGTCCGGCGTCTCCGGGCGCTCGTAGTCGGCGACGTCCTCGACCGGCTCCACCTTGCTGCCCGACCGGCCGCGGTCGATGTGCACCCGGCGCATGGTCGTGAGCACGTACGCGCGGACGGCGGACTCCGGGCCGCCCCCGGACTTCAGGGTGGACAGCAGCCGGGCGAACGACTCGGCGACGAGGTCGTCGGCCTCCGCGTGGTCGCGGGCGAGGATCCGCGCCAGCCGGCGGGCGGCGTCGACGTGCCGCCGGTAGACGGTGTCGAACGCGTTCGCGTCACCGTCGCGCACCGCATCAAGCAGGGCAGCATCGCTCGGGGCGTCCGCTGTCTCCACAGCCGCTTGCGCCTCCTCTCGGCGCGCATGTCGTGCGGCCGGACGGGGCCCCCGGCCGATCGCTTCACTGCCCATCGGGAGGCAAATATACGGCCCGCGAGAAATTTTGGGGATCTCGCGTCATACCCGCTGCCCGGCCCCGTCTCCCCCATGACGCACGGCTCCGGCCTCCGCCGATGCCGTACGTATCGGCCGGTGGGGGTCGGTCGAGTCGGGGCCGCCGAGTGTCCCAAGGGGGGAAAGACCCGGCGGGCGTCAGCCGATGCTGGCGCGCCTGAGCCCAGCTGGGGGGCAGGGCTCAGGTCTCCGGCCCGAGACGAGTGGTCCGGGGGAAGAGGGGAACGTGGACAGGCGCTGCGTGGTCGCGACGTCCCAACGGGGGCGACGTCGGGACTTCGCGCGCCCGTTTACGCCCGGCAAACCGGACATGGCCACCGATAAAGATCAGCTCCGGTCGCTGTGGCAGCGCGCCTCGCGGATCCGCGGCTGGCGCGTGCCCGGCGACTGGTGGGCGCCCGCCGTGGACGAGGTCATCGACGCGCTCGTCACCGGTGGCGCCCCGGTCGAACCCTGCGCGCGATTGGGCGCCGCCCGCGGCGAGGCGGGGGTGGGACTCGCCGAGGCGTTCGACGACCTCTGGTCGCTGTTCTCCGTGCTGGGCCGGATCCCATCTGCAATTGTCGTACGGCAATTTGCAGAGTCATACGCTCAGTCAGCACCGATGGCGGAGATCTACACGGAGAGTGTCGAGCCTCTGACCGGTCTGGTGCGCGTCGACTACCTCAGGACGAGGCTCGGCGAGGTCTACGCCGAGACGAGGGCCGCCGCCGTCGACCCGAACGACCGCTACGGCCTGGTCGGCGTCCGCGTCGCCGAGGTGCCGTCCGGTTGGGACGGGATCGCCCGCCGGCTCTCGGTCGCGCGGATCCTGCGGACCGTGTTCACGTCCGGCGAGACGGTCGCCGGGCTCGATCCGGCCACAGTGGCCGTCCTGACCATCCGGCACGTGTCGGTGGTGCCGTCCGACCTGCCCCACACCCTGCGTCTGGCCACCGAGGTGGACGTGACCGTACGGCGGCTCCGGCTGCCCGCCACGCTGCCCGGCGCCCTGACGCTGCTCGACGTGCTCGCCGAAGGCGGTACGCCCCGAACCATCCGGAGAAGAGAGGTGGAGCCGTGACCCAAGGCCAGCACCGGCGCCCGAGCGAGCCGCTCAGGGAGCGCCTCGTCAGGTGGATCGCGCCGGTCACGCAGCGCGAGAAGCCGGACCCGGACCAGCGCACGGCGGAGGACTCCTCGCCGCGCGGACGCCACGCACGGGCCCATGAGACCGCCGCGTGAGGGGCGGGCCGACCTCGTCTGGTGGTGAGGTCGGCCGCCGAGAACCCAGAATCCTGGCGCGCGGGCCGGACATCCCTCCGCGGCTGATCGCCGATCAGCCGAATCCCGTCCCGGTCCGCGCGCCAGCCGACACCGGTCCCGCGGCGTCCGGCGTCAGCTCTCCTGCTCGCCGTACTCGTCGGGCTCCGCGTCCTCGGGCTGCGGCTCCGCCGGAGGCGGGTCCTCGCCGCGGAGCATGGCCAGGGCGGTGGCGACGTCGTCCGGCTTGATCAGCACGTCCCGGGCCTTCGAGCCCTCGCTGGGGCCGACGACGCCGCGGCTCTCCAGGATGTCCATCAGCCGGCCGGCCTTCGCGAACCCGACCCGCAGCTTGCGCTGGAGCATCGAGGTCGAGCCGAACTGCGTGGAGATGATCAGCTCGGCCGCCTGGCAGACCAGGTCGAGGTCGTCGCCGATGTCGTCGTCCAGCTCCTTCTTCCGGGTCTGGACGGCGGTGACGTCGTCCCGGTAGCTCGGGTCGGCCTGCTGCTTGGCGTGGCTGACCACGGCGCGGATCTCCGACTCGGGCACCCACGCGCCCTGGATGCGCATCGGCTTGTTCGCGCCCATGGGCAGGAACAGGCCGTCGCCCTGGCCGATCAGCTTCTCCGCGCCCGGCTGGTCGAGCACGACCCGGCTGTCGGCGAGCGAGGAGGTCGCGAAGCCCAGCCGCGACGGCACGTTCGCCTTGATCAGGCCGGTGACGACGTCGACGCTCGGCCGCTGCGTCGCGAGCACCAGGTGGATGCCGGCCGCGCGGGCGAGCTGGGTGATGCGGACGATCGCGTCCTCGACGTCGCGCGGCGCCACCATCATCAGGTCGGCCAGCTCGTCGACGACCACGACCAGGTACGGGTACGGCTTGTACTGCTTCTCCGAGCCCGGCTCCGGCTGCAGCTTCCCCGACTTGATCGCCTTGTTGTAGTCGTCGACGTGCCGGAAGCCGCTCGAGGCGAGGTCGTCGTAGCGCAGGTCCATCTCCTTGACGACCCACTGCAGCGCCTCGGCGGCCTTCTTCGGGTTCGTGATGATCGGCGTGATCAGGTGCGGCACGCCGTTGTACGACGTCAGCTCGACCCGCTTCGGGTCGATCAGCACCATGCGCACCTCGTCCGGCGTCGCACGCATCAGCAGTGACGTGATGAGCGCGTTGATGCAGCTCGACTTGCCGGATCCGGTGGCGCCGGCGATGAGCACGTGCGGCATCTTGGCGAGGTTCGCGACGACGTAGCCGCCCTCGACGTCCTTGCCGAGGCCGACGAGCAGCGGGTGGTGGTCGGTCGTGGCGGCCTGCGAGCGGAGCACGTCGCCGAGGCTGACGTTCTCCTTGTCGGTGTTGGGGATCTCGATGCCGATCGCGGACTTGCCGGGGATCGGCGACAGGATCCGCACCTCGGCGCTCTTCACGGCCAGCGAGATGTTGCGGGACAGCGCGGTGACCCGCTCGACCTTGACGGCCGGGCCGAGCTCGACCTCGTAACGGGTGACCGTCGGCCCGCGGGTGAACCCGGTGACCTGCGCGTCGACGTCGAACTGCTCGAACACCTCGGTCAGCGCGGCGACGACGATGTCGTTCGCCTTGGTCCTGGCCTTCGGCTTGGCGCCGGCGGTCAGCAGGTGGCTGGGCGGCAGCGCGTAGTCGCCCTTGAGCACGAGCTGCTCGGCCGTCGACGGCACCGGCGCCGGCTCCGGCGGCTGGACCGTCTTCAGCTCGGCGACCGGCTTGGGCTTCGGCTTGGCCGCGACGACCGGCGTCTCGAACGGCTCGTCGCCGGCCCGCTCGCCCGTCTCGTCGTCGCCGGCCCGGCGTCGCGTGGAGCGGCGGCGCAGCGAGGCGACCGGCGTGTCCGTGCCGGTGTCGTCCTCGGCGTCCTCGTCCTCGTCACCGGCCTGCCCGTGCAGCCGGATCTGGTCGCGCAGGTGAGCCAGCCGCGCGGGGATCTCGCGTACCGGCGTGCCGGTGATGACGAGCAGGCCGAAGACGCCGAGCAGGCAGAGCAGCGGCACGGCGAGGTACACCGACAGCGCGGACACGAGGGGCAGCGAGGCCAGGAAGCCGATCAGGCCGCCCGCCGAGCGCATGGCGGTGGCACCGTCCGCGGGCACGGGCAGCCCGGACCCGATGTGGACCACGCCGAGCACCGCGACGAGCAGGGCGCCCCAGCCGATCACGATGCGCCCGGTGGCGGCGTTGCGTTCCGGGTTGCGCATCAGCCGCCAGGACGCGAGCAGCAGCAACAGCGGCGCGATCACGCCCAGCCGGCCGAACGCGCCGGCGATGAACGCCACGACGACCCGGCCGATGACGCCGGGCAGGTGCCACCACATGGCGACGCCGATGACCGCGGCGAGCGCGAGGAAGGCGAGCCCGAGACCGTCCCTGCGCTGGTCCGGCTCGAGGTCCTTCGCGCCGCGTTCGGCCATCCGGACCAGCCGGCCGAGGCCGCCGCTCAGCAGCAGCCACACGCCCGACACGCCCTTCCAGAGCAGGCCGAGCGTCAGCACGATCGGGTCGGGCGAGCGCATGGCCGCGCCGCGCGTGCGCGCGGCCGGCCGCTTGGTCGTCCGGCGCTTGGTGTTGCCGCCCCGGGTCCTGCTCGTGGACGTGCGGGAGCGACCGGAGGACCGCCCGCCCGACCGTGCGGTCGAGCCGCGCGAGCCACCGCTCGATCGAGAGGTCGTACGGGTCGCCATGGTCCTCACCGTAACGACTCGAGTCACATGAGCACCACACGCCACACGGGCTGCACCCTCGCGACCTCGACGTGGGTACATCGCAGCGGTTATAGCCACTGCGATGTACCCACGTCAGGAACCAAGCCGCGGGTGCGGTCACGCTCCGTGAGTGCGGAAGTTGGCCATCATCGCCATGTCCTCGTGTTCCAGGTTGTGGCAGTGGAACACGTACTTGCCGGCGTAGTCGGTGAACCGCACGAGCACGTCGACGGTGTCGCCGGACCTCATGTCGACGGTGTCCTTCCAGCCCTTGCCGTAGTCACCGCCGTCCAGGATCTGGAACGGGTCGAGGTGGACGTGGACGGGGTGCCGGATGTCGCTGGTGAACCGCCAGCGCTCCACCTGCCCGAGCGCGGGTGCGGCGTCGATGCGGTCCGGGTCGAACGGCTTGCCGTTGATCAGCCAGGCGTCGTGGCCGTGCAGTGCGCCCTGCTGGAAGTCGAACCGACGCGTCACCTTCGCCTGCGCCTTGGTCAGCACCTCGACGTCGGCGAGCCGGCTCGGCACCCTGCTGTCGTCGGACGCCTTGCGCACCACGCGGAACCGCATCACGTTCTTGGTCGTGTCGTCGCCGAAGCCGTTGGTCAGGGTGACGGTGGAACCGACCTTGAACCTGGAGAAGTCGACGACCACGTCGAACCGCTCGGCGGCCGCGAGCTCGATCCTGTCCAGCGGGTTGGGCTCGGCGAGCAGGCCACCGTCCGAACCGACCTGGACGAACGCCTTGCCGCCGGCGGGCTGCGGGTCGAGGGCGAGCTGGTAGCGGCGGGCGCTGGAGGCGTTGAGGATGCGGAACCGGTACCTCGTCGCCGTCACCTCGAGCTCCGGCCACGGCGCGCCGTTGACGAGCACGACGTCGCCGAGCAGGCCCTCCATGTACGCCTCCTTGACGCCGGGCGGCGCGACCAGCTTCGGGTCGAGCGACGGGTAGAGGAACGTGCCGTCGGCGTCGAACGCCCGGTCGCAGATCATCAGCGGGATGTCGCGCTCTCCCCTGGGCAGCGGGAGGGCGTCCTCCTCGTCGTCGTGCACGAGGTGGAAACCGGCGAGCCCGCGGTACACCTGCGGCCCGGTGAAGTCCATTCGGTGGTCGTGGTACCAGAGCGTCGCCGCCCGCTGCCGCATCGGGTAGACGTACGCACGTGAGCCGTGCGCGATGTCGCCGGCCATCGTCTCGTGCGGCCAGCCGCCCTTCGGCAGCACGAGGTCGGTCGGATAGCCGTCACTGTCGTGCGGCGTGTGGCCGCCGTGCAGGTGCACGACCACCGGCACCGGCAGCTCGTTGCTGTGCCTGACCACGGTGCGCCGGTCGCGCCGCGAGACGATGGTCGGGCCGGGGAAGATGCCGTCGTAGCCGAAGATCCTCGTCTTCAGGCCGGGCAGGATCTCCGCCTCCGCCTCCCGCACGGGGATGTCGTAGTACCAGGCATCGGACGTGCGTCGGGTCGGCCGGGCGACCGGCGGGACCGGCAGCGGCACGGTGAACGGCTCGGGCAGCTTGGCCCGGCTCTGCAGCAGCTTGCCGGCCTGCTGCTGGGTGAGCAGCGAGCAGCCGGGCAGCGCGACGGCGAGCGCACCGAGTCCGACGGCGCCGCCGGTGACGCCGAGGAAGCGGCGTCTGGTGAACCCGGTCACGCGACCACCTCGCCGCGTGCACGGCGGCCGAGCCGGACCCGCCACCGGATCAGCCAGACCTCGACGGCGACGACCGTCCCGACGATGGCCACGCCGAGCGGGATGTGCAGCGCCAACTGATGCGCATAGCCCAGGCCCACCTGCGTGCCCTCGGCCAGGAACAGCACCGGCGCAGCGAGTGCGATCCGGCCCGGCCCGCGGCCGGGACGCCAGAACAGGATCGCCGCGGGCACGACGAGCAGCAGCGCGGTGAGCGTGATGGCGTCGGCGTTGGGCGCGTGCCCCGACTTCATCGCCTCGAGCGAGCCGTTGAGGAAGGCGCCGGCGAGGAACGGTTGCGCGACCACGAGCGCCGTGTGCAGCGTGAACACGACGAACAGCAGGGTCCACGTGACCCTGGTGCGGAGCGGAGGTCTGGTGCCCGGTGGGTTGCCGACGCGGACGGCTGTGCCGGCCTGTTGCATCGTCGTTCTCCCGATCAAGTCATCCCCACCAGTAGCCTCATCGTATAAGATGACTGTCGACATATGTAAACGGATTAGGTAAGGCATACACTCGGCCCATGGACCAGAACGCTGTGCGGGGACACCTGGAGGCGATGATCCTCGCGGTGCTCGAGGACGGGCCCCGGCACGGGTACGCCGTCATCGCCGCCATCAAGTCGGGGTCGGGCGGCGAGCTCGCGCTCAACACGGGCAGCGTGTACCCCGCGCTACGGCGGCTCGAGGACGCCCGTTACATCAGCGGCGCCTGGCAGATCGTCGACGGCCGCCGTAGGCGGACGTACCGGCTCACCGCCGCGGGGCGCAAGGCGCTGCAGAAGCACCGCGACGAGTGGCGGCTGTTCACCCGCACCGTCGGAGGTGTCCTCGGCTCGAGCTGACGTCGTATGGTGAAGGGAGCGCCGCCACCGCGAGGGACGGACGCCAGCGCACCACCGATCAGCACGACACAGAAGACAAGAGTCCGACCGCGACAGCGGACCGGCATCCCGAGGGAGCTGGATCCAGATGAGCGAGACCTCTCCACCCTGCCCACCACTCGACCGGCTGGCCGTCGTCGGCCCCGGACGGATGGGCACAGCGATCGCCGCAGCCCTGCCCGGCACGGCCGGGCCGTTCGGGCGCGGCTTCGACGGCACCGACACCACAGGCATCCCGTACGACGTCGTCCTGTTGTGCGTACCCGACCGCGAGATCGCGCGGGCGGCCGCCTGCATCCGCGGTGGCCCGTACGTGGGCCACTGTTCTGGCATCGCCGAGCTCGACGTCCTCACGCCGCACCGGGCGTTCTCCCTGCACCCGCTGATGACCGTCACCGGCGCGGGCGGGCCGGCGCCGTTCCCCGGAGCCGGCTGCGCGCTCGCGGGCTCCACGCCGGACGCGCACGACGTCGCCGCGGCAATCGCCCGGCGGCTCGGCATGACGCCGACGACCGTCGCGGACGCAGACCGCGCGCTCTACCATGCCGCCGCGTCCGTCGCGGCGAACTTCCTGGTGACCGTCGAGGCCGCCGCGGAGCGGCTTGCGGTCCGTGCGGGCCTGCCGCGCGAGGCACTCGTGCCGCTCGTGCGTGCGGCCGTGGACAACTGGGCCGCGCAGGGCGCCGAGCACGCGTTGACCGGGCCGATCGCCAGGGGCGACGAGGACACCGTGCGCGGGCAACGGGCGGCCGTCGCCGAACGCGAACCCGGCCTGCTGCCGCTGTTCGACGCGCTCGCGGAGGCCACCCGCGTGCTCGCCGCCACCGGGACGGCGGTGGCGCGATGAGGGTGGTGCGTGACGTGCCGGAACTGCGCGACGAGCTGAGCCCGGCGCGTCGAGCCGGGCGGACGATCGGGCTGGTCCCGACCATGGGCTTCCTGCACGAGGGACACCTGTCGCTGCTCCGCCGCGGGCGGCGCGACTGCGACGTCGTCGTGATGTCGCTGTTCGTCAATCCGGCCCAGTTCGACGAAGCCGCCGACCTGGCCGCGTACCCGCGCGACGAGGGGCGCGATCTCGCGCTCGCCGGGTCGGCCGGCGCCGACGTCGTGTTCGCGCCCCCCGTCGACGTCGTGTACCCCGGCGGCTTCACCACATCCGTCTGCGTGACCGGGCCGCTCACCGAGACGCTGGAGGGCGCGCAGCGCGGCCCGGCGCACTTCCACGGCGTCACGACCGTGGTGACCAAGCTGTTCAACATGGTCCAGCCGGACGTCGCCTACTTCGGGCAGAAGGACGCGCAGCAGGCGGCCGTCGTGCGCACGCTGGTACGCGACCTCGACCTGCCGGTGCGCATCGCGGTCTGCCCGACCGTCCGCGAGCCGGACGGCCTGGCGCTGTCGAGCCGGAACGTGCACCTGCACGGGGACGACCGCAAGCGCGCGCTCGCGCTGCGGCGTGGACTGGACGCGGCCGAGGCGACCGCGCGCGACGGCGTCCGGGACGCCTCGGCGGTCCGGGCCGCCGTCGCCACCGCGATGGGCGAGCTCGACGTCGAGCCCGAGTACGTCGCCGTGGTCGACCCGGAGACGCTGGCGCCGCTGACCGCACCGGCGTCGCCGGCGCGCTCGGCGCTCGTCGCGGTCGCCGCCCGCGTCGGCGGCGTCCGGCTCATCGACAACACGACGGTCTCGCTGGGGAACGGGGAGTCACGATGACGCGGGTCACGGTGCCGTCTCTCGCCGAGCGCAGACGCGACGGCGAGCCGATCGTGATGGTGACTGCGTACGACCATCCCTCGGCCCTGGCCGTGGACCGCGCCGGCGTCGACGTCGTGCTGGTCGGCGACTCGGCCGCGACCACCGTCCTCGGCTACGACGCGACGACGCCGGTGTCGGTCGACGAGCTGCTCGTGCTCACCAGGGCCGTGCGGCGCGGCCTGGACCGCGCGTTGCTCGTCGGCGACCTGCCGTTCGGCTCGTACGAGGTCAGCGACGAGCAGGCCGTCGGCACGGCGATCCGGTTCGTCAAGGAGGCCGGTTGCGACGCCGTGAAGCTGGAGGGAGGCGGCGCCACGTCGCTCGCCAGGGCGCGCGCGATCATGGCCGCGGGCATCCCGGTGATGGGCCACGTCGGACTCACGCCGCAGACCGCGTCGGCGCTCGGCGGCTGGAAGGCCCAGGGGCGGACGGTCGAGTCGGCGTACCGCGTCGCCACGGAGGCGCGGGCGCTGCAGGAGGCGGGCTGCTTCGCGATCGTCTTCGAAGCGGTCCCGGCCGAGGTGACCGAGGCGATCCTGGCGGGCATCGACGTCCCCGTCATCGGCATCGGCGCGGGTGCCGGGACGGACGGCCAGGTGCTCGTGTTCCACGACCTGCTCGGCATCCGCGACGGCACCGGCGCACGGTTCGTCAAGCGCTACGCCGACCTGCTGGACGAGATGCGGGCCGGCGTGGCGGCGTACGCCGACGACGTACGCAACCGCCGCTTCCCCGCCGACGAGCACAACTACGCCGTGGCACCAGAGGTGCTCGCCGAGCTGCGCGCCCTCCTCGCCCGACCCGGGTAGCTGGGGACCCCTGTCGTCGTCCTGACGACGACAGGGGTCCCCCCGCGTCCTAGGCTGGCGGCGTGAGTCGAGTTCCCGACGCCGCGCACTGGGACGAGCGTTACGCCGCCACCGACCGGCTGTGGTCGGCCACGCCGAACGCGACGGTCGCCGAGATCGTCGGACCGCTGCCGCCCGGCCGGGCGCTGGACTACGCCGCCGGCGAGGGCCGGCACTCGGTATGGCTCGCGCAGCGGGGCTGGCAGGTGACGGCGGTCGACTTCTCGTCCGTCGGCATCGACCGCGGCCGGGCGGCCGCGGCGGATCTCGGCGTCGAGGTCGACTGGGTGGTCGACGACGTGCTGACCTGGTCACCGCCCGAGGGCGTGACCTACGACCTCGTGCTGGTGGCGTACCTCCACCTGCCCGACGACGTGTTCGGCAGGTTGCGCGACTGGCTCGCACCCGGCGGCCGGCTGGTCGTCCTCGGGCACGCGCTGCGCAACCTCACCGACGGTGTGGGCGGACCGCAGGACCCGGGGCTGCTGCACACCGAGGAGCAGCACCGCCGCGCGGCCGAGGGACTCGTGGTGGAACGGTCCGGCGAGGTGTTCCGGGAGACGCCGGACGGCACGGCGATCGACCTGTGCCTGGTGGCGCGCCGGCCGTCCTGACGCCGCCCCGGGTCCGGCGGATGCGCCTCAGGTCTCGGGGGAGCCGAGGACGAGCCCGGTCGCGACCTCGGTGACGGCGGCGCGGACCTCGTCCGGGTCGTAGACCCGATCCTCGAGCGGTGCGCTCTCCGGCCCGAAGATCATCAGGCCCATGTGGACGCTGATGATGCCCATCGACGTCCGCAGCCGCTCCGTCAGCGGCGCGTCCTGGGCGGCGAAGACGAGGTTCATCCGCTTCATCGCCTTCATGAACCGCTCGCCGATGGTGGACTCGCCGATGTGCCTGGAGGCCTGCTGCATGAACCGGGCCGCCTTGATGCCGTGCTCGGCGATGTCGATGTAGCGGGCCAGCACCTCACGCTTGTGCTCGGCGTCGGCGGGCTGCTGCTCCGCCCAGTCGGCCAGCTGCTCCACCTCGTCCAGGTAGTCCCCGAGGACGCTCTCGAGGATCTCCTCCTTGGTCTTGAAGTGGTAGTACAGGGCCGCCTTGGTGACCTCGAGCCGCTCGGCGATCTCCCGGAGGGAGGTCTTGTCGTAGCCCTGCTCGGCGAACAGCTCCAGCGCGACCTGCTGGATCCGCTCCCGTGTGTTGCCCGTGCGCTCGGCCATGGCCCGATCCTAACAAACTTACTTGACGACCGGCTAGTACCTTCTTACTATACGGCAGGTAAGACACTTACCGGTCGACAAGCAAGCATGAGAGAAGACTTCTGTGGCCCACATCGCACCCACCACGAAGCGCGGACGGCTGGGATTCCGGGTGAGGCGGGGTAATTCCTGGCTCGCGGCCCTACCCGGGCTGCTCGTCGTCATGCTGCTGGCGCAGCTCGACATGACCATCGTCGGCACGGCCATGCCCCGCATCGTCGGGGACCTCGGCGGCGCCGAGCACCTGTCCTGGGTCGTCACCGCGTACGCACTCGCCGCGACCGTCGTCACCCCGCTCTACGGCAAGCTCGGCGACATGTTCGGCAGGAAGCGGCTCCTGCTGACCTCGATCGTGCTGTTCCTCGCCGGGTCGGTGCTGTCCGGGATGGCGCAGGGCATGCTGGAGCTGATCACGTTCCGGGCGCTGCAGGGGCTCGGCGCCGGCGGCCTGATCGTCGGCGTGTTCGCGACGATCGGCGAGCTGGTCTCGCCGCGTGAGCGGGGCAAGCTGCAGGGCTACTTCGCCGCCGTCGGCGCGCTGTCGATGATCGGCGGCCCGCTGCTGGGCGGGCTCATCACCGACCACCTGGGCTGGCGCTGGACGTTCTACATCAACGTGCCACTGGGCATCCTGGCGCTCGTCATCGTCACGGCCACGCTGCACCTGCCCAAGCGCGGGAGCAGCCACCGGGTCGACTTCGCCGGTGCCGGCCTGCTGGCCGCCGGGGCGTCGGCCATCGTGCTCCTCACCACGTGGGGCGGCAACCAGCACGCCTGGACGTCGCCGACGATCATCGGTCTCGGCGCGACCGGCGTCGCTGCACTGGTCGGCTTCCTGCTCGTCGAGCGGCGGGCGACCGAGCCGATCCTCCCGCTGCACCTGTTCCGGCACCGGAACTTCACGGTGTCGTCCGGGCTCGCCTTCCTGGTCGGCTTCTCGATGTTCGGCGCCATCACGTTCCTGCCGCTGTTCATGCAGATCGCGCAGGGGGCCTCCGCCACGAACAGTGGGGCACTGCTGACGCCGATGATGCTGGGCGCGATGGCCATGTCGCTCGTGGCCGGCCAGATCGTCACCCGGACCGGGCGCTACCGCGCCATGCCGATCGCCGGTTCGGCCGCGATGGCCGCCGGCATGTACCTGCTGTCGACGCTGGACGCGACCTCCTCGCACCTCACCACCACGCTGTACATGGTGCTGCTGGGCCTCGGCATGGGACTGCTCATGCAGATCACGCGGCTGCTGCCGCAGAACAGCGTCGAGCCGGCGGACATGGGCGTCGCGAGCAGCACGCCGCAGTTCTTCCAGACGATCGGCGGCTCGCTCGGCGTCGCGCTGTTCGGCGCGATCTTCACCAGTCGGCTGCATGCCTCGCTCGGCTCGGCGGCCGGCGCCGGCGGCTCGGGTGGCGGTCTGGACCCGGCGAAGATCGCGGGCCTGCCGGACGCCGTCCGCGAGGCGATCACGCACGCGGTCACGAACGCCAGCCAGGGCGTGTTCGTCTGGGCCGCGGCCGTGGGGGCGCTCGCCTTCCTGCTGGCCTGGGGCGTCAAGCACGTGCCGCTGCGCGGTGGGCCGGCGCAGTCGGTCGAGCAGGAGGCGCCGAAGGAGCTGGCGGCCGTCGACTGACGGCAGGGCGCACGGGGCCGCACACCATCGGGGGGTGTGCGGCCCCGTCCGCGTCCGCCTGCCGGCCTGCACGCCGGACGGTGCGGACTCGGCCCCGGGACAGGACCGTGAAGGTACCCCCGGCACGCCGCTCGTGCGGTGGGATACGTCAGCCGCGTGCCCGGCTGCCCCGGTCGGGATTTCGCCCCCGGTCGTCCCGGTTCCGGGTACGCCCCAGTTTTCGCGCCGGGCTCGCCGGCCGCTCCGCTCTGTGGTGTCTCAGATTCCGTGCGGTGGCCCAGGCGCCCAGGCCCGCGGCCATCGTTCCAAACGCCAGCGCAGTCTGAAGACTCCCGGCACCGGCGTAGAGCCCCGTGGTGAAGGCGCTCATCCCGCCGGCGACCCACAATGCCGCCTCGCCGGTTCTGCTCCGCCTGCGCAGTTCATAGTTCGTCATGCGGCTGCGCGTCATGTCCCTCCCTCGGTCGGCGCCCTGTTCACGTCTCGCCCGGATCGGGAGACGGCGACCGCCCTCGCCGGTCCGGCCGCAGCCCGCAGGCTATCGGCGGTATCGACGCCCATGGGGTGTTCAGGCCGGACACGTCGAGACGCCGCCGGACCGCACGCGCGGTGCTCGGTCGAGAGGGTCAGCCGTCCTCGCCGATCTCGATGCGGACGGCGAGGAAGGACTCGGGGAACTGCTCCAGCACCTTCAGCCGGGGATCGGGTACGGAGTACAGGCGGCGCTGCGCGAGCGGCCGGACCGGCGCCATCCGGTCGTCGGCCAGCACCGCGTCGACGGCCCGCCGGTCGCCGCCGCACGCCACGGTGGCCAGGCCCGCGGCGACCGGCACGAGCACCCGGACGGCGGCGTCCGCCGCGGCGTCGAACGCCTCCCGCGCCTGCTTGTCACGCCGCCGGGCGAACCGCTGCTGCGACCACCCGCCCGCCTTGGTCCTGCCCTGGACGTGCCGGCTGCCGACCTTGCTGTCCACCAACCGCTCGCCGACGAAGACGCCGGCGGCGTAACCGCCGCGGCGCACGAGCAGGGCACCGACCCTGCGGTCGACGGCGACGTGGTCGAGCAGGCCCCCGTACGGGCGGCCGGCGGCCACGTCGAGCGGCGGGAACGGCACGGCGACGGTCGCGATGACGCCGTCGTCGGCACCGGTCAGCACGACGGTCTCGCCCGAGGGGTCCACCTCGGGCCCTCCGTGCCGCTCGGCGAAGCCGGTCAGCCAACGCGGCAGCCGGCGCCGCGGGACCTCCACCACGCGGGTCATCTGGTCGCCTCCGACGCAGCGTTCGCCGTGGTGCGGCAAGACGGCGACCATGTGACCGAGGAGCAGGGCACGTTCGCTCGCTGACGCTCGCTCATGTGACCACCGTGCGGCAGATGACGACCCGGTGCCCCCCGTTTCGCGCCCTGGACGGGCGCTCGCGGAGAGGCGCCGGGTCGTTTTGATTCAGCTCGGCTCGTCCTCGTCGCCCGAGGCGTCCATGGGCGCACCGTCGAGCAGTGCCCTGACCTCGGACTCCAGGTATCGCCGATGACCGCCGAGAGTACGGATGGACGAGAGCTTGCCCGCCTTCGCCCACCGCGTCACGGTCTTCGGATCGACGCGGAACATGGCTGCCACCTCGGCCGGCGTCAGCAGCGGTTCAGCGTCGGCCTTGCGAGTGCCCATATGGACCTTCTCCTGTACCGGTCTACGACCCCCCGTCGCACCCAGCGAGACCTTCCAGTTTCGGGCGGAATGATGCGCTTGATCCCCGGAAGGTCCCGTAGCGCAGTGTCTCACGGTTTCGTCCCCGATGACAGTTGGTCGTGGCCGGACTCCGAGAGGTATGTCCGCCACACCCCGACGGGACGCTAGTTGACCGACTCGTAGCGCTCCACGCCGAGCCACCGGGTGGCCACGGCCTGGTAGTGCCGGGCCGCCGCCTCCCCGTCGCCGTCGGACAGCGCCGCGATGCCCTCGGCCACGTCCGTGACGGAGCGGTCGGTGACCAGGAACGCGTTGTCGACGAGATGGACGAGGCCCCCGTAGTCGAGCTCCACCATGGCGTGCGGGTGGAACTCCTCGAGCCAGCGGCCCAGCGTCTCGACCTCGTCGATGATCGTGCCCTCGACGGTCTTGCGCAGCACGGCGAGCGCCCAGGCCAGCCGCCGCCTCGCCTCGCTCATCCGGGTGAGGTAGCTCAGCGTCCGGCCGGGATCGTCGGACCTGACCTCCTCCAGCCGGCGGCGTTCCTCGCCCTCTTCGTAGACGGCCTCTTCCTCCTCGTGCCCGGGCACCAGGACGAGCCGTCGTTCGGCGGCGCGGAACAGGATGAACCACGGCATCGGGACGTGCCAGCGCGACTGCCGCACATGCACCTGCTCGCCGAGGCCGGAGCCGCGGACGCCGTGCGCGATCGCGTCCGCGGCGGTGCGCGACTCGGGCGGGAGCGCGGCGGCGAGCACCTCCGCGGGCAGCGTGGCGTCGAGCGACGCGTACGCCAGGACGGACCTGATCCGGGTCTCGAGCGGGCAGATGTACGTCGTGCCGTCGATGCGGACGACCAGCGCCTCGTCGCTCTCGCCGTCCGGGATCGGCTTCGGCGGCGTCGCGGCCAGCCGCCTGCGGATGCCCTGCAGTTCCCGCTCGAGCACCGCGCCCGGGTCGGGCAGGTCCGCCTCCGGGTCCGAGTAGAGCGCCCAGGCCGCTCTGGCCGGCTCCTGGAACGCCACGAGCGGCTCGTAGACACGAAGGTACGCCGAGTAGGGCCGCATACTCTGCATCGTCGCACGTTCCACCTCCGACCGTGTCACAGCAGCAGGTGCTGCCCGCTCAGCAGCACCGCGACGAGCGCGCCGGCGATCATGAACGGCCCGAACGGCAGGTGCGACTTGGCGGTGACCCTGCGCAGCGCGAGCAGGACGAGTGCCGTGAGGCCGCCCAGGAGCACGCCGAGGACCGCGCCGACCAGCCACGCGTCCACACCGAGCCAGCCGAGATAGGCGCCGAGCACGCCGGCGAGCTTCACGTCGCCCAGCCCCATGCCGCGGCGGTCGAGCAGGTGCAGCAGCGCGTACAGGGCGCCCAGCGCGGCCAGGCCGGCCAGGGCGGACAGCATCCGCCGCCCCTGCCCGCCCGCGAGCGCGGCCGCGCCGAGCAGCACGAGCGCGACCGGGTACGACGGCAGCGTCAGGGCGTCCGGTAGCCGGTGCTGTTCGACGTCGATCGCCGCGAGCGGCAGCGAGACGAGCGCCAGGTAGAGGTACGCCGGCAGCACCGGCACCGCGCCGAAGCGCACCGCGAGCGCCGCGCACACGACGGCGCCGGCCAGGGGGGCGACGAGATCACGCGGACCGCGGATGCGCCAGGCCGAACGCAGCGGGCGCCGGCCCAGCCGCGCGGCCACGAGCAGGCCGGCGACGAGGCCGAACGCCCCGGTGAGCACCGGAAGCCACGCGCTCACCCGTCCACCCCCGGCTCCATGGACGGCAAGGTACCGATCGTCACAGCCAGGCGTCGCCGGCCGTCCACAGGGCGCGCGTCGTGATCATGGAAGTAGGCTGGACGGGTTACCGCGTCACCCATGCGCGGTTCATTGGACAGGAGACACCACCCATGTCTGAGTCCGACCATGTGGTGGCCTACCCGGCCCCGTCGGAGAGCAGCGAGCCCGCCGCCGTCTTCGGCCGGCACACCGGGCACGAACAGGTCGTGTTCTGCCAGGACGAGAGCACCGGCCTCAAGGCGATCATCGCGATCTACAGCACCGCGCTCGGCCCCGCTCTCGGCGGCACGCGCTTCCACCCGTACCGCAGCGAGCAGGACGCCCTCGACGACGTGCTCAACCTGTCCCGCGCGATGGCGTACAAGGCCGCGATCACCGGCCTCGACCTCGGCGGGGGCAAGGCCGTGATCATCGGCGACCCCGAGCACGACAAGAGCGAGGCGCTGCTGCGTGCGTACGGCCGGTTCGTGCAGTCCCTCGGTGGGCGCTACATCACCGCCTGCGACGTAGGCACGTACGTCGAGGACATGGACGTCGTCGCGCGTGAGTGCAGTTACGTCACCGGCCGTTC
Organism: Streptosporangiales bacterium; assembly: GCA_036378185.1. Classification (GTDB taxonomy): domain Bacteria; phylum Actinomycetota; class Actinomycetes; order Streptosporangiales; family WHST01; genus WHST01. The sequence continues at coordinate 28,111 of DASUWX010000156.1, forward strand.
CGTCGAGCACGGTGGCGCCGGCGATTCGAGTGTGCTGACGGCGTACGGCGTGCTGCAGGGCATGCGGGCCGCCGCCGACCGCGTGTGGGGCACCGACGGGCTGCGCGGACGGCTCGTCGGCGTCGCGGGCGTCGGCAAGGTGGGGCACCACCTGGTGCGGCACCTGGTCGAGGCCGGGTCGCGGGTCGTCGTCACGGACGTGGCGGCCGAACGCGTCGAACAGCTCACGGCGACCTACCCGCAGGTGGAGTCGGTCTCGGATACCGAGACGCTGGTCCGCCTGCCGCTCGACGTGTACGCGCCGTGTGCGCTCGGTGGCGCGCTCGACGACGCGACGGTGGAACTGCTGCACGCCGCCGTCGTCTGCGGTGCGGCGAACAACCAGCTCGCCCACCCGGGCGTCGAGAAGCTGCTGGACGAGCGCAACATCCTGTACGCGCCGGACTACGTGGTCAACGCCGGTGGTCTGGTCCAGGTGGCCGACGAGATCGGGGGCTTCGACTTCGACCGTGCGAAGAAGCGGGTCACCGGCATCTACGACACCGTCTCGCGGATCTTCGCCGTCACCGCCGACGAATGCGTGCCGCCCGCGGTCGCGGCGGACCGCATGGCGGAGCGCCGGATGAGCGCGATCGGACGGCTACGGGGCATCCTTCTCCGCTAGCGCAGGAGCTGACGAGCGCCGGAGGTAAGGGGCGCGCACGCCGACCGTAACCGAGCGGCGACGTTGGGCGCGGCACTTGCCGGAGGGAAACGAGGAAGCGGGCGCTCACCACACTGCGCAGGGTCCACTACGTCGCCGACTCGGCCGCGGACACGATACGGTGGTACCCGAGCACACCGGCCACATCGGTTGGCCGGCCAGGAGACAGGACAGGCAATCCGGGGCGAAGCCCCGTGTTGAGGGGGTCGAGCCAATGGGGCGCGGCCGGGCCAAGGCCAAGCAGACAAAGGTCGCCCGTAAGCTCAAGTACAGCAGTGGCAACACAGATTTGTCGCGGCTGGCCGAAGAGCTTGGGGCGTCGACCGGGCCAACCACGGACGACTCGATCGATCGGCATGACGAGGACGACGACGACCTCGTCGAGAGATATGCCGACTACGCGAACCGGCAGAGCCCGCCGCGTCGTTGAGCGTCTCCCGAGCCGACGGCCGCGGTGTCACCGCGGCTGCTCGTTGCCGCGTACCCGGACTTCCCGCACGAACCGGTTGATCATGTTCTCGTGATCGACCCGTGCTCCGCACGGCCCGCAGACCGTGGGAAGCCCTGCTCCGTCGTATGGAGCCCGGCGAGACGACCGCCCCGGTCAGGACCCGTTCGGGTGTGATCCGGTGAGGCGCACCTCGCCGCCGCCCGCCACGATCTCGCCGGCGACCCACGCGGGCACCTTCCGGCCGACCAGGACCGCGAGCGCACGGTCCACGTCGTCGGCGCCGACGACCGCGAGCATCCCGACGCCGAGGTTGAACGTCCGCTCCATCTCGTCCCACTCGATCCGACCCTTGCCCCGGATCAGCGCGAAGATCGGCTGCGGTGTCCAGCTGCCCCGGTCGATCACGGCGTCCAGCCCGTTCGGCAGCACCCGCCCCAGGTTCGCCGCCAGCCCGCCGCCGGTGACGTGGGCGAATGCGTGCACGTCGGACTCCGCCGCCAGCGTGAGGCAGTCGCGGGCGTAGATGCGCGTGGGCGTCAGCAGCACGTCGCCGAGCGGGTCCTCCAGCTCGTCCGGCTGCGCGTCGAGGGTCAGCCGGCCCATCCGCAGCAGGGCGTGCCGCGCGAGCGCGTACCCGTTGGAGTGCAGGCCGGTCGAGCCCATCGCGATGACGACGTCGCCCTCCCTGACCCGGTCCGGGCCGAGCAGCGCCTCCTCCTCGACGATGCCGGTGCCCGCGCCGGCGAGGTCGTACTCGCGCGGCTCCATGATCCCCGGGTGCTCCGCCGTCTCACCGCCGATCAGGGCGCAACCGGCGATCCGGCAGGCCTCGGCGATGCCGCCGACGATCGCGGAGATCCGTTCCGGCACGACCTGGCCGCACGCGATGTAGTCCGTCATGAACAGCGGCTCGGCGCCGCACACGACGAGGTCGTCGACGACCATGCCGACGAGGTCGTGGCCGATGGTGTCGTGCCGGTCCAGCGCCTGCGCGACGGCGACCTTGGTGCCGACGCCGTCGGTGGACGTGGCGAGCACCGGCGACCGGTAGCTGCCGGCGTCGATCCGGAACAGCCCGGCGAACCCGCCGAGGTCCCCGAGCACCTCCGGTCGCGTGGCCGACCGGACCTTCTCCGACATCATCGCCACGGCCTTCTCACCGGCCTCGATGTCGACTCCGGCGGCGGCGTAGGTCATTTTGTCCCGCTCCTGCGCCGGTGTCATCGCGCGACTCCTGCCGGCTCGGTCTCCAACAGATGCTTGCCGCGACGGCTCTCGTCGGGCAGCGGGATCGGGTAGTGGCCGTCGAAGCACGCCCGGCACAACCGTTCGCCCGGCACCGTGGTCGCGTCGACCAGTCCGTCCAACGAGATGTACCCGAGCGAGTCCGCGCCGAGCGAGGTGCCGATCTCCTCGACGGACATGTCGGCACCGATCAGCTCGCTCCGGGACGCGAAGTCGATGCCGTAGAAGCAGGGCCAGCGCACCGGCGGGCTCGCGATGCGCACGTGCACCTCCGCCGCGCCGGCCTCGCGCAGCATCCGCACGATTGCGCGCTGGGTGTTGCCGCGCACGATCGAGTCGTCGACGACGACCAGCCGCTTTCCCGCGATCGCCTCCCGCAGCGGGTTGAGCTTCAGTCGGATGCCGAGCTGGCGGATCGTCTGGCTCGGCTGGATGAAGGTGCGGCCGACGTAGCTGTTCTTGGTGAGCCCCTGGCCGTACGGGATACCGCTCTCCTGCGCGTACCCGATGGCTGCCGGCGTGCCGGACTCCGGCGTCGGGATCACCAGGTCGGCGTCCGCCGGCGCCTCCTTCGCCAGCCGCTGCCCGATCGCCACGCGGGTGGCGTGCACGCTGCGGCCGGCGATGACGGAGTCGGGCCGGGCGAGGTAGACGTACTCGAAGACGCAGCCCTTGGGCTCGGGCTCCGCGAACCGCCGGCTGCGCGGCCCGTTCTCGTCGATCGCGAGCACCTCACCGGGCTCGACGTCACGCACGAACGCGGCACCGAGGATGTCCAGGGCGCACGTCTCGCTCGCCACCACCCAGCCGCCGCCGTCCAGCCGGCCGAGGGAGAGCGGGCGGACGCCCTGCGGGTCGCGTGCGGCGTACAGCGTGTTCTCGTCCATGAAGACCAGCGAGTACGCGCCGCGGACGTCGGGCAGCAGCTCGACGGCCGCCTCCACGACGTCGTCGCCGCGCGCGAGCAACTCGGTGAGCACGCCGGTGTCGGTGCTCGACTCCTCGTCGAGGACGGGGAACAACACCTCGTCGGCGAGGACGCGGCGAGCGCGGTCGACCAGCTCGCCGGTGTTGGTGAGATTGCCGTTGTGGGCCAGCGCGAGGCCGCCCGCACCGGTGGGCCGGAACGTGGGCTGCGCGTTGGCCCAGACCGACGAGCCGGTGGTGGAGTACCGGCAGTGGCCGACCGCGACGTGCCCGGTGAGCGAGGCCAGCGTGGCCTCGTCGAAGACCTGCGCGATCAGGCCCATGTCCTTCACCACGACGATCTGGTGACCGTCGCCGACGGCGATCCCGGCCGACTCCTGGCCCCGGTGCTGCAGCGCATAGGTGCCGAAGTAGGCGAGCTTGGCGACCGCCTCGCCCGGCGCCCAGACGCCGAGCACGCCGCAGGCGTCCTGCGGGCCGCGGTCTGAGGGATCGATCTCGTGGGTCAGCTTGCCGTCACGGGAGGGCACGCCCCCGAGTCTATGCGGTCGTCCCGGCCACCAGCATCCGCGCAGTTCACGCCGCGTGGCCGACGACGGGGAGGTACGCCGTGAGGTCGGCGCGGCTGCCGGTGGCGTACACCCGGGCCTGGTCGACGGCGTCCGCCCAGGTCAGCCGCCCGGTGGCCAGCAGCAGCCAGGTCAGCGGGTCGGTCTCGACCACGTTCGGCGGCGTGCCCCTGGTGTGCCGGGGGCCGGCGACGCACTGCACGGCGGCATACGGCGGTACGCGGAGTTCCACGGACTTGCCCGGCGCGTCGTGGGCGAGCAACCAGGCGAGGTGGCGGACGGCGGTGGCGAGATCGCCCCGCTGCGGCTCGGCGCCCGCGTCGAGCGCCGACAGCACCCGTTCGACGGCCTCGGCACCACCGGGGACGGGCTTGTTCGGCACGGCGGCAGCATAGGCCGCGGCGCCGACGGCGGACATGGCAACGCCGGGGCGAAGGCCTTCCCCTCCCTCGCGCCCGGCGTCTGCGTTCAGTTGACCACCCGCGCGCCGTGGACCCCGGCACGACACGCCGCGCGCGCCGAGATCGGCTGTGGACAACCGGATTCCGGCACCGGGCCCGCTCCATCCTTGACAGATGAACAGCGACGGGAGCGATCATGACTGCCATGACGATGGACGACGGGTCGGTGACGATCGCCGACCTCACCGCCTATCCACGCGACGCGCGGGTGCAGATCGTGGAGGGCACCATCTACCTCGGCCGGCCGGAGGGCTTCGACGTCGCCGACCTCGACGCCCTGCCGGACGACGGCCGGCGGCATGAGCTGGTCGACGGAGTCATCGTCGTGACCCCCGCACCCAGCCGTATCCACCAACGCGGCGTTACGCAACTCGCCATCCGCCTCGGCAACATCCTTCCGCGCCGGCTCGAGGTGCTCGTCGCGCCGTTCGACATCGCCGCGGGTCCTCGTAGCCAGGTACGGCCGGACGTCGTCGTCGTGCCCCGGGACAACGACGCGCCCTATCCGGCGCCGCCGCCGCTGCTCGCGGTCGAGGTGTTGTCACCGTCCAACCGCGGTTACGACCTCGTCACCAAGCGGAACCTCTACGAGCGGGCCGGCGTGCCGGCCTACTGGATCGTCGACCCGGACGAGCCGTCGGTCACCGTGCTCGAGCTGGGCGACGACGGGCACTACGTCGAGGTGGAGCGGGTCACCGGCACCGGCGTCGTGTCCGTGACGCAGCCGCACGAGCTGACGTTCACCCCCGCCGAGCTCGTCCGCTAGGACACGCGGTCTAGCCGAACAGGCGCGGCAGCGTGCCCTCGTGCGCCTCGCGCAGCTCGGCGAGCGGCAGGTCGAACAGCCCTCTCAGCGAGAGGGTCTCGCCGCCACTCTCGCCGAGCCGCGTGACGGGCAGGCCGAGCTCGGCGCACCGCGCGGTCACGGCGTCGGCGTCGTCCGGCGAGGCGACCAGCAGCGCGCGGGCCGTCGACTCGCTGAACAACGCGACGAACGGGTCGACACCGGGGGGCAGCGTCACCTGTGCGCCCACGCCGCCGACGAGGCAGCTCTCCACGAGCGCCTGGGCGAGGCCGCCGCCCGACAGGTCGTGCGCGGCGAGCAGGTGGCCGCTCGCGGCGAGCCGCTGGACCAGCTCGGCGAGTGCGCGTTCGGCCCCGAGATCGACGCGCGGCGGCGTCCCGCCGAGGTGCCCGTGCTCGACGTGGGCCCAGACGGAGCCGCCGAGCTCGTCGCGCGTCTCGCCGACGAGGAACAACGCCGCTCCGTCGACCAGTCCGGCGGGCACGCGCTCGCGGACGTCGTCCAGGACGCCGAGGACGCCGACCACGGGCGTCGGGTGGATCTGCGTGTCGCCGGTCTGGTTGTAGAAGCTGACGTTGCCGCCGGTGACGGGCACGCCCAGCTCGCCGCACGCGTCGACCAGGCCGCGGATCGTCTCGGTGAACTGCCACATCACGCCCGGCTCCTCGGGCGAGCCGAAGTTGAGGCAGTCGGTCACCGCGAGCGGGCGTGCGCCCTTCACCGCGACGTTGCGGTAGGCCTCGGCGAGCACCAGCTGGGCGCCCGCGTACGGGTCGAGCGCGCACTGCCGGCCGTTGCCGTCGAGCGACAACGCGACGCCGAGCCCGGTCTGCTCGTCGATACGCAGCACGCCGGCGTCGTCCGGCGTGGCGAGCACGGTGTTGCCGAGCACGTAGCGGTCGTACTGGTCGGTGACCCAGTTCTTCGCCGCCTGCTCGGGCGCGGCGACCATGCGCAGCAGCGACGCGCGCAGCTCGGCACCCGACAACGGGCGAGGCAGTGCGCCAGGATCGTTGCGCTGCAACGCGTCCAGCGACTCCGGTCGCGCGTACGGCCGCTCGTACACCGGGCCCTCGTGCGCCACCGTGCGCGGCGGCACGTCCACGATCGTCTCGCCGTGCCAGGTGATGCGCAGCCGGCCGGTGTCGGTGACCGTGCCGACGACCGTGGCCTCGACCTCCCACCGCGCGCAGGTGGCCAGGAACGCGTCGACCTTCTCCGGCTCGACGACGGCCATCATGCGTTCCTGCGACTCGCTCATCAGGATCTCTTCCGGCGTGAGCGAGGGGTCGCGCAGCGGCACGTCGTCGAGCGCGACGTCCATGCCGCCGGTGCCGGCCGACGCGAGCTCACTGGTGGCGCAGGACAGGCCGGCCGCGCCGAGGTCCTGGATGCCGACGACGAGGTCGTCCCTGAACAGCTCGAGCGAGCACTCGATCAGCAGCTTCTCGGTGAACGGGTCGCCGATCTGCACGCTCGGCCGCTTGGCGGGCTTGCCCTCGGCGTCGAACGTCGCCGAGGCCAGCACGGACGCACCGCCGATGCCGTCGCCGCCGGTCTTCGCGCCGTACAGGATCACCTTGTTGCCCGGACCCGGCGCCTGGGCCAGCTTGAGGTCCTCGTGCCGCAGCACGCCGACGCAGAGCGCGTTGACGAGCGGGTTGCCGAGGTAGCAGGGGTCGAACGACACCTCGCCGCCGATGTTCGGCAGGCCGAGGCAGTTGCCGTAGCCGCCGACACCCGCGACGACGCCTGGCAGCACGCGGGCGGTGTCGGGTGCGTCCGCGGGGCCGAAGCGCAGCGCGTCCATCACGCCGATCGGCCGCGCGCCCATCGCGAGGATGTCGCGGACGATGCCGCCCACCCCGGTCGCCGCGCCCTGGTACGGCTCGACGTACGACGGGTGGTTGTGCGACTCGGCCTTGAACGTGACCGCGTAACCCTGGCCGACGTCGACGACGCCGGCGTTCTCGCCGATGCCCGCGAGCAGCTTGCCGACGCGTGTCTCGGCGGGGATCTCGGCGAACCGCTTCAGGTGCACCTTGCTCGACTTGTACGAGCAGTGCTCGCTCCACATCACCGAGTACATGGCGAGCTCGCTCGCGGTCGGGCGGCGGCCGAGGATCTCGCGGATCCGCGCGTACTCGTCGGCCGTGACGCCGAGCTCGGCGTACGGCAGCTCGATCTCCGGCGTCGTGGCGGCGCGCCCGACCGTGTCGAGCTGCGGCGCCGTGGTCGTGCTCATGCGCTCACCAGCCGGTTCAGCACCGAGGTGAAGAACGTCAGGCCGGCGGTGCCCGGCCCGGTCAGCTCGTCGACCGCGTGCTCCGGGTGGGGCATCAGCCCGACCACGTTGCCGGCCTCGTTGCGGACGCCGGCGATGTCGCGCGCCGACCCGTTCGGGTTGACGTCCAGGTAGCGCACCACGATGTGGCCCTCGCCCTCCAGCCGGTCGAGGGTGCCGGGGTCGGCGACGTAGCCGCCCTCGCCGTTCTTGATCGGGACGACGATCTCCTGGCCGGCGGTGAAGCCGGCCGTCCAGGCGGTGTCGGTGCTCTCGACGCGCAGCCGCTGGTCGCGGCAGACGAAGAGCCGGCTGTCGTTGCGGATCAACGCCCCGGGCAGCAGGTGCGCCTCGCAGAGCACCTGGAACCCGTTGCAGATACCGAGCACCGGCAGGCCGCGCCCGGCCTCGCGTACCACCGACGACATGACCGGCGCGAACCTGGCTATCGCGCCGCCGCGCAGGTAGTCGCCGTAGGAGAAGCCGCCGGGCAGCACGACGGCGTCGACGCCGTGCAGGCCGTCGTCGGCGTACCACAGCGAGACCGGCTCGCCGCCCGCGAGGCGCACGGCGCGCAGGGCGTCGCGGTCGTCGAGCGAACCTGGGAAGGTGACCACGCCTACGCGGGACGACATCCGTAACGACTCCGGGGCTGGGTGACGGCCGACGCCTACGAGGATATAGGGCACCCCGCCGAACCGATGGCGCACACTGGGGTGTCGACGGGAGAGGAGACGGCGGTGCGCGTACTGCTGGTCGAGGACGAGCAGAGCCTCGCGAAGGCGCTGGTCCGCGGGCTCGGCGCCGAGGGCTTCGCCGTCGACCACGTGAGCGACGGCGCGGAGGGCTTCTGGCAGGCCAAGGAGTACCCGTACGACGTCATCGTCCTGGACATCATGCTGCCCAAGATGAACGGCTACGACGTCGCGCGGCGGCTGCGGGACGCCGGCGTCTGGACGCCGATCCTCATGCTCACCGCCAAGGACGGCGAGTACGACGAGGCCGACGCGCTCGACCTCGGCGCCGACGACTACCTCACCAAGCCGTTCCACTTCGTCGTCCTCGTCGCCCGGCTCCGGGCGCTGCTGCGGCGCGGCGCACCCGAGCGGCCCGCCGTGCTCACCGTCGACGACCTCGAGCTCGACCCGGCGGCGCACACCTGCCGGCGCGGCGAGCAGGACATCGCGCTCACCCCGCGCGAGTTCGCCCTGCTCGAGTACCTGATGCGCAACCACGGCCGGGTCGTGAGCAAGAACCAGATCCTGACCCACGTGTGGGCCGAGGACTTCCGCGGCGATCCCAACCTGGTCGAGGTCTACGTGGGCTACCTGCGCAAGAAGGTCGACGCGCCGTTCGACTGCAAGTCCATCCGCACCGTCCGCGGCGCCGGTTACCTGCTCGGCAGCCGCGATGGCTGAACGCGGTCGCGTGCGGGCGCCGTCCTGGTGGCGGCGTCGCTCGCTGCGTGCGCGGCTGACCGCCGCCGCGACCCTCGTCATCGCCATCGGTGCCGCCGTCGCGGCGACGTTGCTCGTCGTGCGCATCCAGGGCGGGCTCACCAACGCGCTCGACACCACCCTGCGGCAGCGGGCGAGCGACGTCGCGTCCGCGTCGCGCGGCGACGACATCCGCAGCGGCATCCCGGCCGGCCGGGTCGGCGAGATCGTCCAGGTGGTCCGGCCCGACGGCCGCATCTACGCCGCCTCGACGAACATCACCGGGCGCGGCCGCATCTTCCGCTTCCTGCCGCACGCCTCCGAGCACTCGACGATCCGGACCGTACGCGGCGTCCGGGTCGGCGAGGAGGCGGAGACGTACCGGGTCGTCGCGGAACGCGCCCAGGACAAGCGGCACCTGATCGTCTACGTGGGCCGGCCGGTCGACGAGATCCAGGACAGCGTCGGCGACCTGATCACGACGCTCGCCATCGGCGTGCCGGTGATCGTCATCCTGCTCGGCATCGTGGGCTGGCTGCTCGTCGGGCGGGCGCTGCAGCCGGTGGAGTCGCTGCGCCGCCAGGTCGCCACGATGAGCACCAGCGACCTCCGGCTCCGGCTCACGCCGTCCGGCACCAACGACGAGCTGCACCGGCTCGCGGAGACGTTCAACGACCTGCTGCGCAGGCTGCACAGCGCCGGCCGGCGCCAGCAGCAGTTCGTCGCGGACGCCGCGCACGAGCTGCGCAGCCCGCTCGCCGCGATCCGCACCCAGCTCGAGGTGGCGATGCGGCACCCGGACGACCCGGAGTTCGCGGCGGCGGCGCCCGACCTGCACGCGGACGTGCTGCGGCTGTCCCGCCTCGTCGACGACCTCGTCCAGCTGGCCAGGATGGACGCCGACCCGTGGCTGCGGCACGATCCGGTCGACCTCGAGGAGATCCTGTTCGTCGAGGTGCGGCAGGCGCGCCGTTGGGCCCGGGTGGAGATCGGCGAGGGCGACATCGCGGCGGCCCGCGTCGTCGGCGACCCGGACGCGCTCACCCGGGTCGTACGCAACCTGCTCGACAACGCGATCCGGCACGCCGCCTCACGCGTCGACGTCGGGCTCGCCGTCGCCGGGCCGTTCGCCCGGCTGACCGTCGCCGACGACGGGCCCGGCATCGCGCCCGCCGACCGGCGCCGCGTCTTCGAGCGGTTCACCCGGCTGGACGAGGCCCGCAGCAGGGACGCCGGCGGACACGGGCTGGGGCTCGCGATCGTGCACGAGATCGTCACGGTCCACCACGGCGACGTGCACGTCGAGGACAACGACCCGGGCGCGCGCTTCGTCGTGCGGCTGCCCCTCGGGGGCGGCACGCGAGCCGACGCGCTCGAGCCCGGCGAGGACGCCGCACACCCCGTCGCGGGCGGCTGAATCCGGGCGTCCGGGCTGTTCTCAGGGTCGGCTCAGCGCCGGCGCGGCACGCTCTCTGCATGGAACTCCCCGCCCTCCGCGGAGCGCGCGAGTTGCCGCTGCGGACCCGGGCCGCCGCCCGGCTAGGCGGTGCGGCCGCAGCGGCGTCTCGGGCGCTCCGCAGAGGTTCGGGGACGAGCATCGGGGGCAAGGTGGCACTCGCCGTCGACCGGGACGCGCTCTCCCGGTTGGCGGCGGGCCGCACCGTCGCGCTGGTGTCGGGCACGAACGGGAAGAGCACGACCACGCGGTTCATCGCCGCCGCGCTCGGCACGATGGCGCCGGTGGCGTCCAACCGGTCCGGCTCGAACCTGCCCGCCGGCATCGTAACGGCCCTGGCCGCCGACCGCGCCGCGCCCGCGGCGGCCCTCGAGGTGGACGAGTCGTACCTGCCGCGGCTGCTCGCGGCGACCCGCCCGTCGGCCGTGGCGCTGCTCAACCTCTCCCGCGACCAGCTGGACCGGGTCGGCGAGGTCCGTGCGATCGCGCTCCGCTGGCGCGCGGCACTGATGGAGCGGCCGGCGACGACCGTCGTCGCGAACGCGGACGACCCGCTCGTCGCGTGGGCGGCCATGGGCGCGTCCGCTCCGGTCTGGGTGGCGGCGGGACAACTCTGGACCAACGACTCGGTGCTGTGCCCCGCGTGCGGTGAGGTGCTGCACCGGAACGGCGCCGACTGGTGGTGCCGGTGCGGGCTGCGGCGCCCGGCCGCGAGCTGGCGGCTCGACGGCCACACGCTCGTCGACCGGACGGGCCGCGCGCACCGGCTGGATCTCGCCCTGCCCGGGCGCGCGAACCTCGCGAACGCGGCGGTGGCGATCGCCACCGCCACGGCGCTCGGCGTACCGACGGACCGTTCCCTCCGGGCGGTCGCGGTGACCGATTCGGTCTCGGGCAGGTACGCCACGAGGTCCATCGGGACGCACCGCGTCCGGCTGCTCCTGGCGAAGAACCCGGCGGGCTGGGCGGAGTTGTTCGACCTGCTGGAGTCGGGCTCCGCACCGGTGCTGGTCACCGTCAACGCGCGCCCGGCCGACGGCGGCGACCCGTCGTGGCTGTGGGACGTGCCGTTCGAACGGCTGCGTGGCCGTACCGTGCTCGCGGCCGGCGACCGCAGGCTCGAGCTCGCGCTGCGGTTGTCGCATGCCGGCGTGCGGCACGAGCTGGTCCGGCGGGTGACGGAGCTCGACGCCCGTGATCTGCCGCCTCAGCTCGACGCGCTGGTCACGTACACGGCGTTCCGCGAGTTGCTGCATGACTCCCGTGCGGCCTGAGGCGCGAGCGGTGGCGAGGTACCCATGAGCCCGGCGGCGGGGAGCCGGCTGCGTCTGGTGTCGGTGTACCCGGAACTGCTCGGCACCTATGGTGACGCGGGCAACGTCACCGTCCTCGAGCGCAGGGCACGGCTGCGCGGCATCGAGTGCGAGGTGGTGACCGTCCGCGCCCTCACGCCGGTGCCGGACTCGGGCGATGTCTACGTGCTCGGCGGCGGCGAGGATCTCGCGCAGACCAGCGCGACCCGGGCGCTCAGCGTCGACGGCGGGCTGCGCCGCGCGGTCCGGGCCGGCGCCGCCGTGTTCGCCGTGTGCGCGGGGCTGCAGATGCTGGGCGAGGAGTTCCCGGACCCGTCCGGGCGGGCGGTGCACGGGCTCGGCCTGCTCGACGTCGTGTCGACTCGGCTGCCGCGCCGGGCCGTAGGCGAGATCGCCACGGCCACCGCGGACGGCCTGGTGCTCAGCGGGTTCGAGAACCACGGCAGCGGTACCCAGCTCGGCCCGGATGCCGCGCCGCTCGGCCACGTGCTCGCCGGCATCGGCAACGGCACGGCGGAGGCCTCCGAGGGAGCCAGGCAGGACCGGATCGTCGCGACGTACCTGCACGGGCCGGCCCTCGCCCGCAACCCGGACCTCGCGGACCTGGTGCTCTCGTCGGTCGTCGGCGACCTGCCCCCGCTGCCCGACCCGTTGGCCGAGGCCCTGCGCGAGGAACGCCTGACGGCCCTGCTGGGCCGCCGCCGCACCCGCCGCCTCCGCGCCACCGGCTGACCCCGAACCCGCGCCGCCAGCGGCCTGGCGGCCGTTCACCCCGCCCCGGCGTCAACTCCCGGCTGGCCCCTGGTCACGAGCCATGTAAACCATGCCGGTGGTGGGGGT
>DASUWX010000157.1:0-3267 GCA_036378185.1 Streptosporangiales bacterium
GCTGCACGCCAGGAACGCGCCTTCGCGTCCGGGCAGGCCGTCGACGCCGCCCTCGGCGTCGCCGGTGGCGTACCGCTCGACGAATCCGTCCGTGGTCAGTTCGCGCTGCACCGCCTCGACCGTGCCGACGACCCGGGGGTCGTCGGCCGGCAGGAAACCGACCCGCGGGATGAGCAGCAGCGAGGCGTCCAGCTCCGGTGAGCCGTACGCCTGGGTGAAGGTGCCCCGGTCGGCGTCGAAGCCCTTCGCGCACACCTCGCGGTGGATCTCGTCCCGCAGCGCCCGCCACTTCTCCACCGGGCCCTCGCGGTCGAACGTCTCGACCATCCGGACCGCGCGGTCGACCGCGACCCACGTCATGACCTTCGAGTGCACGAAGTGCCGGCGCGGCCCGCGCACCTCCCACAGGCCCTCGTCCGGGTCGCTCCAGTGCTCCTCGACGAAGCCCATGAGGGCCCGCTGCAGCGACCAGGCGTGGCGTTCGGGCTGGATGCCGCTCTGCAGCGCCAGGAACAGCGAGTCCGAGACCTCGCCGTACACGTCGAGCTGCAGCTGCGTGGACGCGGAGTTGCCGACCCGCACCGGCCGGGAGCCCTCGTAGCCGGGCAGCCAGTCGAGCTCGTACTCCTCCAGCCGCCGCTCGCCCGCGACCCCGTACATGATCTGCATGTCCTCCGGGCTGCCGGCGACCGCGCGCATCAGCCAGGACCGCCACGCCTTGGCCTCCTCGCGGTAGCCGCTGCGCAGCAGCGCCTCCAGCGTCATCGTGGCGTCGCGCAGCCAGCAGAACCGGTAGTCCCAGTTGCGGACGCCGCCGACGTCTTCGGGCAGCGACGTGGTCGCCGCCGCGACGATGCCGCCGGTCGGCTCGTACGTCAGCGCCTTGAGGGTGGCCAGCGACCGGACGACCGCGTCGCGGTACCGGCCGTCGTAGGTGCACTGGCTCGCCCAGCCGGTCCAGAACCGCTCGGTTCCGTCCAGCGCCTCGTACGGGTCGACGTCGCGCGGCGCCGGCAGGTGCGACGGATGCCAGGTGCACACGAACGGCAGCGAGTCGCCGGCGCGGACGGTGAAGGTCGCCCGGTGCGCGTAGTCGCGGCCCTCCAGCTCGACCGGGCTGCGCAGCCACACCGAGTCGGGCCCGGCGATGCCGGCGAGGTGGTCGCCGATGCGGCGCATCCACGGCATCATGCGCCCGTAGTCGAACCGCAGCTTCAGCTCCACGCGCATCGGGACGCTGCCGGACAGGCCCTCGATGATGCGCACGACGTCGGCGGCGTCGCCGCGCTCGGGCATGAAGTCGACGACCCGGACGGTGCCGTCCGGGGTCTCCCAGTCGGTCTCCAGGATGAGCGTGTCGCCGCGGTAGCGGCGCCGGGTGGCCCGGCCGCCGGACACCGGTGCGATCAGCCAGCGGCCGTGGTCGGGGGTGCCGAGCAGGGCGGCGAAGCACGCGGGCGAGTCGAAACGCGGCATGCACAGCCAGTCGATCGAGCCGTCACGCCCCACCAGCGCTGAGCTGAACAGGTCGCCGATGAGGGCGTAGTCCTCGATGCGTCCGGGCAATGCCGATCCTCCTCGTCGATGGCGATTCGCCGGGTCCCTGCGTACCGTAACGCGGGACCTCACCCGCGGGGAGGCGAACGTCGTTCGTGACGGTGGCGCGCACGCTCTTCCGCGAGTACCCGTCCCGCTCGGTGCTCGGTGCTCGGTGCTCGGTGCTCGGCGCGGTGCTGATGATCAGCCAGTCGTTCCTGTACAACGCGATCTTCTTCACGTACGGGCTGGTGCTCACGCACCTCTACCGCGTGTCCGACCACGACGTGCCCACGTAAGACGGTCGATCGCACGGGCCGTCACGCGGCGGGGCGGCGGGCGTACACCTCGATCTCGATCTTCATGCGCGGATCGGCCAGCCCGCACACGAGCATGGTGGCGGCCGGCCGGACGTCGCCGAAGTGCCGTCGCAGGGCCGGCCAGCACGGCGGGAAGTCTTTGCGGTCGGGCAGCAGGTAGCGCACCCGTACGACGTCGGCGAAGGTGCAGTTCGCCTCGGCCAGCGCGGCCCGGATGTTGCGCAGGCACTGCTCGGCCTGGTCCACCACGTCGTCGGAGATCGACATGGTGGTGTAGTCGAAACCGGTCGTCCCGGACACGTGCACCCAGTCGCCGTCGACCACGGCGCGGGCATAGCCGATCTCCTCCTCGAAGGTCGAGCCGCTGAGGATCGCACGTCGCGTCGTCATGTGGCGAACGCTAAGCCGGATCGTACCGATACGTCCAATACTGTCGATGGGGCGTCATGATATCTCTTGTCATATGGACGAGCGCCCAGAACTCCCCCTGGCGCAGGTGCACGCCTTCGTCATACTCGCGGAGGAACTCCACTTCGGCCATGCGGCCGCACGCCTGGGCATCGCCCAACCGCCGTTCAGCCAGCAGATCCGGCGCCTGGAGGAGAAGGTCGGCCACCCCCTGTTCAAACGAGGACCGGGACGCGTCGCACTCACCCCGGCGGGCCGCGAACTGCTACCGGCGGCCCGGCATGCCCTCACCGATCTCGCGGCCGGACTGGCCGCGGCCCGCGCCGTCGGCAGTGGCGAGGCCGGCCGTCTTCGGATCGGCTTCGCCGCCTCCCTCGCCCTTACCGTGCTGCCGGGAATGCTGAGCGACTTCCGGCGATGGTTCCCCGGCGTTCACCTGGACATCCGTGAGATGACCTCCGCTCCCCAGATCACCGCCCTGCACGACCGGACCATCGACGTCGGTCTGCTGCGCGAACCGCCCGCGGACGAGCCGGGCCTGCGCATCACGACGGTGCTCAGCGAGCCTTTCGTGGCCGTGCTGCCGAGCCACCACCCGCTCGCCGCCCGGCGGACCGTGCGGCTCGCGGAGTTGGCGGACTCGTCGTTCGTGCTGCCGCCGCGCGCCGTCGGTCCGCAACTCCACGACCTGATCACGGGCCTGTGCGCCGCGGCGGGCTTCAGCCCCCGGATCGCCCAGCACGCGGTCGAATGGCAGACCGTGTGCGCACTCGTGAAAACCGGTCTGGGCGTTTCCCTGGCCCCGGCGAGCATCCGGCGCATCCGCCTTGACGGCGTCGCCTTCCGGCCGATCGAACCCGGCACGGCCCGCACACGAGTCGGCGTCGCCCGGCGCAAGGACGACCGGAGCCCCCTGGTCGAACATTTCCTGACGATCGTCGCCCCGGATCCGCCGAAGACCCGCTAGTCGCCCGCGGTCGCCGGCCGTGGGGCGGGGACCGGC
>DASUWX010000158.1:0-45814 GCA_036378185.1 Streptosporangiales bacterium
CACCACCGACATCAACGACCTCACCCTGCGCTGCCGCCACCACCACATCCTCATCCACAAAAGCAACGACTGGCGCATCATCATGATCAACGGCATCCCCCACACCATCGCCCCCACCTGGCTCGACCCCACCCAGACACCACGCCGCAACACCACCCACGACCCACCCTGAGCACCGCACGCTCGTGGCCGCGCAGCGGTCACGTTCAGGACACCGCGATCAGGCAGCGGCCCCCTGGGTGGCGGTCAGTCGAGCAGCGCGGCGAGGGTGCGCCGCGCGGTCTGCGCCATGCCCGGGTTGGTCTCGATGTAGTAGGGGAGAGCGATGATCGCCTGTGCCAGGGCCCAGCCGCGGCCGCGGTCCCAGGTGGCGTCGTCGGCGTCCAGGTCGCGGCGGAACGTCTCCCGCGCCCGGGTGGGCAGCAGGTTCCAGGCGGGCATCAGGTCGACGGCCGGATCGCCGACGCCGACCGCGGCGAGGTCGATGACCGCGGCGAGCCGTCCGTCGCGGACGAGCAGGTTGCCGGGCATGAGGTCGGCGTGGATCCACACGTCCGGGCCGGGGTGCGGCGCTGCGGCCAGACACCGCGACCACAGCTCGCCCAGCCGGACGGTGTCGGTCAACCGGGCACTCGCCGCGAGCGCAGCCCGCACATCCCCGTCGAGACCACCCAACGGACCACCCCGACCGCTGCCGTCCCACCGCCGGCCGCCGGTGGGGACGGCGTGCAACGCGCGGACGAAGCCGGCCAGATCCCGGGCGAGCGCGTCGAGATCGCGCACGGGGGCGCTGGTCACGGGTGCGCCGGGGATCCAGCGGTACGCCGCCCATGCGCCCGGGTAACCGTCGCCGGGCTCGCCGAGCGCGATCGGCGTCGGCACCTCCAGCGGCACGTGCGCCGCGACCAGTCGCGCGTTCTCCTGCTCGCGCACCAGCTCCGCCCGCGCCTCCGGACCGGGCCGCAACGGGAAGCGCAGCACGACCTCGTCGCCGAGCCGGAACAACGCGTTCACCGTCCCGTCGGACGCGACCGGGTGCACCGGGAGCTCTCGCCACCGCGGGAACTGGTCGGCGACGAGGCGCCGCACGACGTCGACGGTGACGTCGACCTGGTCCACATGCATCCGCACCGGGTCATCCTGGCAGCACCTCGCCGGCCGCCTCCAGTGATTACCGTTCGCACCGGCGGTTCTCGCCGAGCACGAGGTCCGACGTCGACCCCAGGATTCCGGACCGAAAGGCGCCGAACGCTCGACGCCGCCGGCGGTCCGGCCCATCGTGTCGGGCATGACGACCGCGACGACAAGTGAGAACTCGACCTCGCACGGGCGGCAGGTCCTGCGCCGGTGGCCGAGCGCCGCCGGGCTGGTCGCGGCCGCGGCGGTGCTCGTGCTGGTACGTGACCGGGAGACGGCCGCGATAAGCGTGTGCGTCGCGGCGCTCTGCTACCTCGGTGCGGCCGCGCTCGACCGGCGGTGGGTGGCCTGGGCCGGCATCGCCGGCGGCAGCCTGATCGTGCCGATCGCGTTGCTGCTCGGGCTGCCGTGGTGGTTGCTGGTGGGCATCGTCGCGGCGGCACTCGTAGTGCTCGGGCTCTTCGCCGGCGTGCCCCGCCGCCCGTTGACCGCGCAGGCCGTTGCGATGACGGTCTACGGAGTGCTCGCGGTCATCGCCTTGCTGGTCGCCCCGTCCGCGGGCCTGGTCCTCGTGGGAGCCGTGCTGGCCTGCCACGCGATCTGGGACGTCGTGCACTACCGCCGCAACAGCGTGGTCCACCGGTCACTTGCGGAGTTCTGCATGTTCTTCGACGTCCCGCTCGGCGGCGGGCTCGTCGTCATCGGGCTCCTCAGCTGAGGCCTGTGACGAGCTCTGCGTCGCGCGGTAGTGGGACGGCGAGACGCCGTACCGGTCGACGAACGACTGGCGGAGCGCCTCCGCCGAGCTGAATCCGCACCGGGTGGCGACGCGTGCGAGCGGCAGCGTGGTGGTCACCAGCAGGTGCGCCGCGGCCTCGAGCCGGGCCGTGCGGACGTAACGCGCGGGGCTCTGCCCGAGATGCCGCACGAACAGGCGGGTGAGCTGGCGTTCGCTGACGCCGGCTCCGGCGGCGAGGGCGGCGACGCCGAGGTCACCGTCGAGCTCGCGGCCGATCAGGGCCACCACGTCGGCCAGCAACCGGTCGTCGGTCGCCGGGGCGGCGACGAACATGCTCATCTGCGCCTGATTGCCGGGGCGCTGCAGGTACGTCACCAACCCCCGGGCGACGCCGCGGGCCATCCGCGCGCCGTGATCCTCCTCGACGAAGGCCAGGGCGAGGTCGAGTGCGCTGCTGACGCCGCCGCCCGTGGTCACGCCGCCGTCGCGCACGTAGACGGGTTCGGCGTCCACCCGGACCGCGGGGTACGCGGCCGCCAGGGCGTCGGCGAACATCCAGTGGGTGGTGGCGCGCCGCCCGTCGAGCAGGCCCGCGGCGGCGAGCACCGTCGCACCGGTACACACCGACGCGACCCGCCGGCTCTCTCGCGCGAGCCGGCGTACGTGCCCGACGAGCGCGGTGTCCGCGGCCGCCGCCGTGTGCCCGTCCCCGCCGACGACGATGACGGTGTCCAGCGGGCCGCGCAACCGTTCCAGCGCGCCCTGCACCTCCAACGTCAGCCCGGACTGGGAGAGGATCGCGCGGCCGCCGCGCGACACCACCCGCACCCGGTAGCCCGGTGAGGCGCCGCCGCGGTTGGCGTAGGCGAAGGTCGTGGTCAGGCAGGCGATGTCGAGCAGCTCGGCCTGCGGATAGCCGACGACGACGACCGACCGCTCCTCTTCCACGAAGGCACTTTAACCGAGCTTGGTGCCGTCATGACCCGGAGTTGTCAGGCTCTCGAGGGGCTCTACAGCCCTGCGACGTCCTGACAGGTCTGCGTCAGCGGGCGCGTTCCAGGCGGGGGATCGCGCTCAGCAGGGTCTTCGTGTACTCGCTGCGCGGGTCGTCGAACAGCGGGCCGCACTCCTGCTCCTCGACTATCTCCCCGCGATAGATAACGTTCACGCGGTCGCACAGGGTCCGGATGATGGACAGGTCGTGCGAGATGAACAGGATCGCGAGGTCGATCTCGTCGCGCAGGTCGGACAGCAGGTTGACGATGCCCGCCTGGACGGAGACGTCGAGGGCGGCCACCGGTTCGTCCGCGACGAGCAGCGTCGGGCCGATGGAGAGGGCGCGGGCGATCGCGACGCGTTGGCGCTGGCCGCCGGACATACCCGCCGGCCGCGAGTCGAGCAGGGACGCCGGCAGCTGCACCATGTCCATCAGCTCGACGCACCGCTGCCGCAACGCGTGGCCGCGCAGGTCGGTGTGCCGGCGGATCATCTCGGCCAGGGTCGCGCGGATGCTCATCCGCGGGTCGAGCGAACCGTACGGGTCCTGGAAGACCATCTGGATGCCGCGGCGGTCGGCCAGCCTGCGGCGGGTTCCGAGCCTGCGGCCGTCGAAGGTCACGGTGCCGGAGTCGACCGGCTGCAGGCCGACGACGACGCGCGCGAGCGTCGACTTGCCGGAACCGGACTCGCCGACGAGCCCGACGATCTGGCCGCGCTCGACGGTGAGGGACGCGTTCTTGACGGCCACGAACCGTTCGTGGGACCGCTTCTGCTTGAAGCTCACCACGATGTCGTCGCACTGGAGCAGGGGCGGGCGCGTCACGTCACGTCCTCCTCGATCAGGCTGCCGGTGCGCTCGTCGACCTGGTGCAGGCAGTGCACGACGCGGCCCGCCTCCTGCGACTCGTCGGGTATCGGTCCCGCCTCGCAGTCGTCCTGCCGGTACGTGCACCGCGGCGCGAACGGGCAGCCGTGGGGCCGGTCGAACAATGACGGCGCGCTGCCCGGGATCGAGTACAGCCGGCGGCTGATCTGGTCGATGTCCGGTGTCGAGCGCAGCAGCGCCTCGGTGTACGGGTGCCGCGGTGCGTCCAGGATGGTGCGCAGGTCGTCGGAGCTCTCCATCACCCGGCCGCCGTAGAGGACCGTCAGCGAGTCGCACAGCTCGGCGACGACGGCGAGGTCGTGGGTGACGTAGAGCAGGGACGCGTCGAGCTCGTCGCGCAGGCTGGTGAACAGGTTGAGGATCTGCTTCTGCACGGTGACGTCGAGCGCGGTCGTCGGCTCGTCGCACAGGATCAGCTTCGGCTTGCCGGCGATCGCGGCGGCGATCATCACGCGCTGCTTGAGGCCGCCGGACAGCTCGAACGGGTACGCGTCGATCTTCGTCGAGGCGTCCGGGATGCCCACCTGCTCCATGAGCGAGATCGCGTAGTCCCTGGCCTGCCTGCGCCGCATCCGCTCCCGCTGGATGACGGCGTCGACGATCTGCTCGCCGACGGTGATGACCGGGTTCAGCGCGACGGCGGGTTCCTGGAAGATCATCGAGATCTCCGAGCCGCGCAGCCGCAGCCGGCGCCTGGCGTCCGCGCCGCCGCCCGGCCCGCCGAAGACGAACTCCTCGCCGGCGAACACGATGCGCCCCTCGGTGAGGCGCGCGTTCGGCGGCAGCAGCCCGAGGATCGCCCGGAGCGTCAGGCTCTTGCCCGAGCCGGACTCGCCGACGAGCGCGCGTGCCTCACCCGGACGCACGGTGAACGACACGCCGTCCAGCGCGGTGACGTGGGTGCCGCCGATGTCCAGCGTGAGGGTCAGGCCGTCGACGACGAGCAGGTCGTCAGAACGCTCGGGCACGGACACCCCCTACCTGTCGATCCGGAGTACGTGGGCCAGTCCGTCGCCGACGAGCGACAGCGCCAGGCTCGTGACGATGACGGCACCCGCGGGGAACAGGGTCAGCCCGTAGAAGCCGCCGGCCAGGAACTGCTGGCCGCCGGACATCATCGAGCCCCAGTCCGGCGTCGGCGGCACGATGCCAAGGCCGAAGTAGCTCAACGTCACGATCACGCCGACGTTCATGACGATGTCGCTCATCGAGTACACGATGGCCTGGGTCGCGACGTTCGGCGCGAAGTGCCGCAGCAGGATCCGTCCGGTCGAGATGCCGCTCGCCTGGCACGCGGCGACGAACTCCTTGTTGCGCAGCACCATCGCCTCGCCGCGCACGAGCCGTGCGTACGCCACCCACGAGACCGCGGTGATGGCGGCGAAGATGCTCCACGCGCCGCTGCCGAGGATGAAGACCAGCGAGATCACCAGGATGAAGAAGGGGAACGCCGTGACGATGTCGGCGATGCGCATCATCACGGTGTCGATCCACCCGCCGAAGTAGCCGGCGACGATGCCGATGATCAGCCCGATGACGAACGGCGCGATCACCGCGACGACGGCGATGACGAGGTCGGTGCGGGCGCCGTACACGACCCGGCTGAAGATGTCCCGGCCAAGGTTGTCGGTGCCGAACCAGTGCGCGCCGGACGGGCCGAGCATCGCGTGGGCGGCGTCCGGCGCCGTCGGGTCGTAGCGCGTGAGGAGCGGCGCGAACGCGGCCGCGAGCGCGATGATCCCGATGACGCAGAGACCGGTCCACAGCTGCATGTTGTGCTTGCGCGACCAGGCGGGTATCCAGGCGCGGGTCTTGATCCGCGTCTCGACGGCGGGTGCTGCGGCGGTCATGCGTCTGCCTCCGGCCCTCGCTGACGGTCGGTCAAGTCAGCCTCGCTCTCGGGTCGAGCCGGGCGTAGATGAGGTCGGTCACCAGGTACACCACGACGACGAGCAGGCCGAAGACCAGCGTGCAGGCCTGCACGAGCGAGTAGTCGCGGTTCAGGATGCCGGTCATCAGCATCGAGCCCATGCCGGGGATGGCGAAGACCTGCTCGACGACGAGCGCGCCGCTGGCGAGCGCGCCGACCTGGATGCCGAGGATGCTGACGCCGGAGATGCCGGCGTTGCGCAGGACGTAGCGGCGGTTGACGATCCCGTCGGAGAGCCCCTTGGACCGCGCGAACGAGACGTACTCGCTGCCGAGCGACTCGATCATCGCGGCGCGCAGCCCACGCACCAGCAGGGGCACGATGCTGAGCGCGATCGCGAGCGCGGGCAGGACGAGGGACCAGGCCCGCTGCACGATCCCGTCCGGGTACCCGCCGGCCGGGAAGATCGCGAGCCGTACGCCGAGGAACAGGATCAGCATGCTGCCGATGAAGAACGTCGGCGCACCCTGGATCAGGGCGTTGAAGGTGCGCACGCCGTTGGAGACCGGCCCGTTCGGCTTCGCCGCGCTGCGGGACGCGAGCGGCACCGAGATGAGCGACGCGATCACCGCGCTCATCACGATCAGCACGAGCGTCACCGGCAGCCGCTGTGCCATCAGCGACGTGATCGAGCTGTGGAAGTACAGCGACTGGCCGAGATCGCCGTGCACGAGCTGCACGAGATACGTGCCGTACTGCGCCGGCAACGGCTTGTCGAGCCCCCATTGGTGGCGCAACGCGGCGATGGCGGCCGGGCTGGCCTTGTCCCCGAGCGCCGAGGCGGCCGGGTCGCCAGGGGCGAGGTGCATCAGGATGAACGAGATCGTCACGACGCCCCAGACGACGGGGATGGCCAGCAGCAGGCGCCGGATCAGCCAGCGACCCATGCACGCTCCTCCCGAAGAACCCGTGGGGACCCCTGTCGTGGTGGTGCCGACAGGGGTCCCCGGACGATCACTTGGACAGCCAGACGTTCTCCAGGAAGTAGTTTCCGGTACCGCCCGGGTGGAACCCGTGCACCTTGCTCGAGTACGAGTAGACGCCGGGTGCGTAGAACAGCGGGATGAACGGCACCTTGTCGGCGACGATCTGCTGCATCTGGTCGTACGCCGCCTTGCGCTTGGCCTGGTCGGTCTCGCTGCTCGCCTGGGCGGCGAGCTTGTCCATCTGCGGGTCCTTGAACCAGGTGTAGACGGCGTGCACGCCGCCGGTGTAGCTGCCGGCGAACCTGGCGATCTCGTCCGGGTCGACGATGTCGGTCGTGTAGAGGCCGAACGCCATGTCGTAGTTGCCGACGCGCTTGGCGCTGGACAGGGCCGACGGGTCGAGCGTCTTGATCTGCACCTTGATGCCGATCTTGCCGAGGCTGGACTGGATCAGCTGTGCCTCGCTCTTGGAATCCTCACTGCCAGACCCGATGGTCAGCGTGGTGCTGAAGCCGTGGGGAACGCTGGACTTGGCCAGCGCCGCCTTGGCCGCGGCGAGGTCGTACTTCACCGGCTGGATCTTGTCGTTGTGCGCCCAGGTGACCGGCGACAGGTACGGACCGGCAAGCTGGCCGTGCCCGTAGTAGACGGCCTTGTTGATCGCGTTCTTGTCGACCGCCAGGCTGATCGCCTTGCGCACGTTGACGTCGTTGAACGGCTTGTGCGAGTTGTTCATGCCGAGGTAGTCGACCTCGCTCGACGGGAACGCGGTCACCTTGAGGTTCGGCTGCTTCTGCAGCGAGGCGATGCTGGAGAACGGCGGGTACTCGTTGATCTGGATCTGCCCGCTCGCCAACTGGGTGCTGCGGGTGTTGCCGTCGGGCACGTCGGTGAACGTCACCGAGTCGAGCTTCGGGACGCCCTTCCTCCAGTAGTTCGGGTTCTTCGCGATCTTCAGGCTGCTGCCCTTGGTCCAGCTCACGAACTTGAACGGGCCGGAGCCGATCGGCTTCTTGGCGAACTCGTCCTGGCTCATGCCGCCGTAGTCCTTCGGCACGACGGAGTTCGCGTACAGCGCCATGTCGGCGGGCAGCGGCGCCCACGGCTTCTTCGTGTGGAACACGATCGTGTGCGCGTCCGGCGTGTCCATCTTCGTGATGATGGTGTCGATGAACGAGAACGGCGAGGACGCCTTCTGGTTCTGCTGAATCGTGAACTTGACGTCGGCCGACGTGACCGGCTTGCCGTTGTGGAACTTCGCGTCGGTGCGGAGGTGGAACGTCCAGCTCAGCTTGTCCTTGGACTGCTGCCAGGACGTGGCGAGCGACGGCTTGACGGCCTTGCCGTCCTGCGTCGGGACGGCCAGCGTGTCGTAGAGCTCCTCGATGACCCAGATGGCCAGGTTGTCGGTGGGGATGGACGGCACGAGGCTGGTGGGTTCACCGTCCCCGCGCGCCATGACCAGGTTGCCGCCGGTCTGCGGCTTGTCGGACGAGCCGCCCGAGCCACTGCCGCCGCCACAGGCCGCGAGCGTGGCCGTGGCAGCCGTGACCGCGGCTGCGGCCACCATCATCTTCCTCAGTTTCATGACCTGAGCTTCCTGTCGGGGCTGACGGGATCGGACGCGCAGGCATGCGTCCGCGCACGCGCTCGGCGTAGCAAGCAGGGTACGACGGAAAAGTCCCCGATCTTGCTGGCCGATGGGACAAAACTTTCCCATGAACTTGGTGCGGACGCACGGTTCTGCGTGGCGAGCCGGTGAATACCGTGTCGACCACAGCCTTGTCCGCGGGAAAGGGTAGCCGCATGTCGGACGAAACCATCGCCGTCCCGATCGACGCCGAGCTGGACGCGTTGTTCGCCCAGTACCCGGCGGCCGACCAGTCGAGGGGGCTCGTCTACGGCCGGGTCACCGCCGACGGCCTGGCCCACGCCGCAGGGTTCGGCGTGGTGTCCGACGACGGGCTCGTGCCGGACGCCGACACGGTGTTCCCGATCGCTTCGATGTCGAAGAGCTTCACCGCGTGTGCGGCACTGATCGCGCGCGATCGCGGGCTGTTGTCGCTCGACGACCCGATCACGAAGTACTTCCCCGAGTTCAAGGCGTCCGGCACCGCCGAGGACCCGTGCGACCCGCCGACGCTGCGGATGCTGTTCAGCATGTCCGGCGGCCTCACCGAGGACAACTCGTGGGTCGACCCGTTCATCGACGTCCCGGTCGAGGAGATCCTGGAGCGGGTCGGCCGCGGCCTGCGGTACAGCCGCGTCCCTGGCATCGCGTACGAGTACTCCAACCTCGGCTACACCCTGGCCGGTCTGGCGGTGGGCCGTGCGGCGGGCACGACGATCGAGGAGTTCGTGCGCGACGAGATCTTCGTGCCGCTCGGCCTGACGTCCACACACTTCGACAACGCACTGCCCGACGGTGTCGCGCGGGCCACCGGCTACTCGCTGGACGAGCACGGCGACTGGAGGCCGTACGCGCCCGCCGCGTCGGCGGCGTTCGCTGCGGCCGGCGGCATCATGAGCACGGTGCGCGACCTGGCCACGTGGATCAGCTGGCTCGGCTCGGCGTTCCGCGCCCCCTCGGGCACGGACGTGGACATCCTGTCCCGGGCGTCACGCCGCGAGATGCAGCGGATGCACATCGTCGACGTCCCTGCGGTCGTGCTGACCTCCGGCGGCAGCCTGAGCCCGGACATCGGCGGTTACGGGCTCGGCCTGCGGATCTCGATCGACCTGCGCCGCGGCACGTTGGTGTCGCACGGCGGCGGGCTGCCCGGGTTCTCGCTGTACATGCTCTGGCATCCCGACTCGGGCAACGGCGTGGTCGAGCTCTCCAACAGCCACCGCGGGCGCCCGTCGGCGCTGTGCTATGAGGCTCTCGGCCGGGTCCTCGCGCGCGAGCAGGCTCCCGCCGAGACCGTCGTGCTGTGGCCCGAGACCGTGGAGTTGCGCAAGGCGGCCGAGGAACTCGTCCGCAAGTGGGACGACGACCTCGCGGCCCGGGTGTTCGCCGAGAACGTCGACTTCGACCGGCCGCTCGCCCAGCGGCGCGCCGAGATCGAGCGGCTCGTCGAGCAGGTGGGGCCGCTCGCCGAGCCGCGCCCGGTGAGCGAGGTCGTCTCCGCCGTGACACCGGCGGACGTCACCTGGTCGATCCCCGGCGAGCACGGCGAGCTGCTGTGCATGATCCACCTGACGCCCGTCGAACCCGCGCGGGTGCAGGAGTTCGTGGTCCGGGCCGTGCCCGCGGGCACCCCGCGCAGTGCGGCGCCGGTCGACATCTCACCCCGCCGGGCGAACCTCGGCGAGGCGTTCCTCGGCCCGCTGCCCAACGTCCGCGTCGTTCTCCCATGATCATGAACAGACGGGGAACGTCACCGTGTCCACCGTCCGCGCCTCGAGCACCTCGCGGATCGGCTCGTCGCACAGGCCGGGGCCGTCGGGCACGGCGATGCAGCCGTCTTCGAGCACGACCGGCGGCGTGATGTCCTCGGTGTAGAAGCGGGTGGACGCCGACACGTCGCCGGGCAGGGTGAACCCGGGCAGCGCCGCCAGCGCGGCGTTCGCGGCCCGGCCGATGCCGGTCTCCAGCATGCCTCCGCACCACACGGCGATGCCGCTGGCGAGCGCGAGGTCGTGGATGCGGCGGGCCTCCAGGTAGCCGCCGACCCGGCCGGGCTTGACGTTGATGACGGCGGCCGCCCCCAGCGCGATCGCGTCGGCGGCCGCGCGCGCCGAGACGATGGACTCGTCCAGGCAGACGGGCGTGGACACCAGCCGGGCGAGCTCGGCGTGCTGGCGCAGGTCGTCCTCGCCGAGCGGCTGCTCGACGAGCAGCAGGTCGAACGCGTCCAGCCGGCGCAGCTGCGCGGCGTCGGCCAGCGTGTAGGCGGCGTTCGCGTCCACCTGCAGCAGGATGTCGCCGAACCGCTCGCGGACGGCGCGGACCGGCTCGACGTCCCAGCCCGGCTTGATCTTCAGCTTGATCCGCTGGTAGCCCGCGGCGAGGTAGCCGTCCACGGTGTCCAGCAGTGCCGTGACGGTGTCGTGGATGCCGACCGACACGCCCGACGGGATCCGGTCGCGCGTGACGCCGAGGTACCGCGCGAAGCTGTGGTTCGCGGCCCGCAGCTCGGCGTCCAGCACGGCCATCTCCAGCGCCGCCTTCGCCATCCGGTGACCGACGAACGGCTCCAGGTGGGAGGTGACGGTCTCGGCGGTCAGCTCGGTCTTGCGCTGCACCGACACCAGCCGGGGGAGCAGGAACCGGGTGGTGACGTCGAGCACGCCGGCGACGTACTCGCTGGAGTAGAGCGGGTCGTTCATCGCCACGCACTCGCCCCAGCCGACGACGTCGCGGCCGGCGACCTCCGCGCGCAGCTCCACCACGATCGCCGTGCGCTCGGTCTGCGTCGAGAACGACGTGGTGAACGGCGCGACGAGCGGCAGCCGGAGCGTGTGGAGGCGGACCTCCCTGATCGTCGTCATGAATCGTTCCTCTCCAGCAGGTAGCAGCCGTCCGTGCGGTCGAAGTCGGTGACGACCCAGCCGGCGCCCAACAGCCGCCCGAGTGCCTCGCGGGCGGCGTACCGCCACGTCGTCGCGAGGTCGGGGTCGCGGGTGCGCAGCAGCTCGACGTCCTCGGGCACGGCGACCCGGCACTGCTCCACCTCGTCGCCCGGGACGCCCGGGCGCAGCACGGGCTGGAACGCGCGGTCCATCTGCAGTGCGGGGAAGACCCGCGGGTCGGGGGGCTGGATGACGGCGGCGTGCGCGCCCGGCTCGACGGTGACGTCCCAGCTGACGAGCAGCCGGTCGCTCGCCTGGCCGTCGTTGAGCCCGTCGCTCATCACGCCGTAGAAGTCGGCGGCGTAGCGGGTGACGCGCGCGCCGAGCCGGTGCACGTTGAAGTACGCGTTGCGCGCGACGAGCGGGTCGAACGTCCAGGAGATCGAGCCGATGCCGTGGCGGATCGCCCACGCGCGCTGGTGGAACTTCATCGCCGTGCCGACGCCCCTGCCGACCCAGCCGTCGCGGACGCCGGCGATGTGCGAGTGCAGGGAGCTGCCCGCGGACGCGTAGAAGCCGACGCAGACGCCGACCATCTCGCCGTCGGCGAACGCGCCGGCGACGTAGTTGTCGGTGTGCAGGAACGCGATCAGCAGCGCCGCCTCGATCGGGCCGGCGCCGAGCGTGGTCTGCCAGATGTCGGCGAGCACCTGCGCCGCGGGCTCCGCCTCGTCGTCGCGCAGCGTGCGGATCTCGACGCCGGCGCGCTCGGCGAGCTCGCGCGCGGTCTGCCCGGCGCCGGCGAGCGTCAGGTCATCGATCCGCATCCGCGCCTCCCAGCTCGGCGAGCAGCCGGACGAGCAGCGCGGTGCGGTGGGGGATCTGCTCGACGAGCACGTGCTCGTCGTCCGCGTGTGCGCCGTGCCCGACCGCGCCGAGCCCGTCGAGGGTGGGAGTGCCCACGCCTGCGGTGAAGTTGCCGTCCGAGCCGCCGCCCACCGCGACCGTGCCGAGCTCCGCGATGCCGACCGACGGCGCTACGGCGACCGCGAGGGCGGCGAGCGTGGCGGAGTGCTCGGCGGCCATCGGCGGCCGGTTGATCCCGCCGAGCACCTCGACGCGGGCGGCCGGGTCGACCGGTGTCAGCGCGCGGATCGCGGCGTCGACGCGTTCCTGTGCGTCCGCCGTCCTGGCCCGGACGTCGACGGCCACCTGCGCGAGGGCCGGCACGGTGTTCGTCGTGGTGCCGATCCGGCCTGCCGTCGCGGTGACGCTCGTCCCCGCTGCCGGGTCGTTCAACGCGGTGATGGCGAGGATCTGGTGGGCGAGCTCCACTCCGGCGTTGACGCCCGCCTCGGGCTCGAGGCCGGCGTGCGCCGCCCTGCCCGTGACGACGACGTCGTACCGCGAGACGCCCTTGCGCTCGGTCTTGAGCGCGCCGCCCGGGCCGCTCGCCTCGAGCACGAAGGCCGCAGCGGCCGCCCTGGCCTCGTCCTCGATCAGTTCGCGTGACGAGGGCGATCCGAGCTCCTCGTCGGCGGTGACGAGCAGGGTGACGCCGTCGCCGTCGGCCAGTAGGCGGCGCTCGGTGAGCTCGGCGACGGCGTGGAACGCCTGGACGACGCCGGTTTTCATGTCGAAGCACCCGGGACCGCGCAGCACGCCGTCGTGCACGGCACAGGGGAGACGGGCGAGCGTGCCGACCGGCCAGACGGTGTCGTGGTGGCCGAGGAGCAGGAACCTGCGGTCGTCCCCGCCGAGCCGCCAGCGCAGGTGCGGCCTGCCGTCGTGGACGAGCAGTTCGGGCTCGGCGCCGAGCACCCGGCGGCCGACCTCCGTGACCACCTCCGCACTGCGGTCCAGTGCGTCGAGGTCGTCGGACGGGGACTCGCAGGTGACCAGCCGCTCGACGTCGTCGAGCATCCGCGGCAGCCGGTCCCGGCAGGCGTCGAGCAGTCCCGTCATGCGTCCGCCTCCGCTGCTATCGGGCATCGGTGAGCGTCACCGTGGCTCGGCGGACGCATGACAAGCAGTGCTCATGATTCCCTCGCCGACGCTCGGTCATGCGTTCAGGATCGGGGATGGCCGATCATCGGCACACTGGCCGGACGAACGAAGATCTGCCCGTGAGTTGTCCGTCCGGACGACGTGCCTCAGGTGGCGAGGCGGAACTGGAGCATGAGGGCGAACCTGGCCTCCGGGTCGCTGAGGTCGACGCCGGCGATCTCCACGATGCGAGCGAGCCGGTAGCGCAGCGTGTTCTTGTGCACGTGCAGGGCCGCCGCGGCCATGGCGACGTCGCCGAAGCTGTCCAGCCACGCCCGCAGCGTCGGCTCCAGCGTGGCGTCGTGCCGCAGGTCGTACTCGCGCAGCCGGTCGAGCGGGCCGCTGAGCTTGACGTCCTGCCCGGCCATCAGGTCGGACAGCTGCATCAGCAGGCACTGCACCTGCACGTCGCGTGCGCACGCCACCTGGCGGTGCGGGCCGCCCGTGCCGGCGCGCAGCACGCGCAGGGTGAGGTCGGCCTCGCGCCGCGACCGGTCGAGCTGTGTGGCGTCGGTCACCACCGGGCCGACGGCGACGGCGAGCTCGTCGCCCGACCCCTGCCGCCGGACGAACGCGACCGCGAGCCGGCGCAGGTGCTCGACGTCCGGCTCGACGCCGTCGCGACCCGGCACGACGGCGTAGATCGTGTCGCCGACCGCCGCGACGACGGCGGCGGGCACCTCCGAGCGCAACAGCATCGACAGCGCCCGGGACACGCGGTCCAGGTCGGCGGACAGCGCCGCGCCGGTGGCGGCGTCGTCGGCGTGCAGCCCGGCGGCGATCACGCAGCCGCCGGTGATCCGCTCGCCGAGCTGCGCGGCGGCCTCGCGCGCGGCCGTGCCGCCCTCGAGCAGGCCGGTGACGATGGCCGTGCGGATGCGCAGGGACGCGTCCGCCGCCACGCGGGAGCGCAGCATGACGATGGCGGCGATGTTGGCGGCCTCGATCATCGCCTGCTGCTGCCGCTCGCCCGGGAGCGCGTCGAGGACCGCCCAGATCGAGCCGAGCACCTCGCTGCCCGCACGGATCCGCATCGCGACCCGCGGCCGGACGCCGGGCCCGATCGAGTCGATGAATATCGGCCGGTCCGACCCGTACAGCCTGCGGAACGCACCGCGGCCGACCAGCTCGTCGTTGTACTGACGCGGCACCTGCTGCCCGAGCACGCTGGCCTTGCGCGCGTCGTCGGCCTCGTCCTGGTCGGCGGAGAACGCGAGGATGCGCGAGGACAGGTCCTCGATCGTGATCGGCGCGCCGAGCAGGTCGGACAGCGAGTTGGCCACCTCGAACAGGTCGAGGTGCGCGTCCGCCTCGCCGGCGAGATGCCGGCCGAGCGCGTTGTCCGCTCCCGCCGTCGGGCGCAGCAGGTCGGCCACCTGCAGCCAGGACGCGCCCCGTACCAGGCTCAGCAGCAGCACTCCCGTCTCACCTGCGGCGTCCGCCAGCTCCGGCGTCACGTCGACGGGCTCGCGGACGACGACAGCGCAGCCGTCGCGTTCCCCGACGGCGCGCAGCAGCGCGACCGTGCCGGTGGCGTCCCCGAGGCCCGGCGCGAGCACGATCTGTCCCTCGGCGGCCGGCAGCGGGTCGACGGCGTCGTGGAAGACGACGCCCGTCACCTGCCGCGCGGGTCGGAGCTCGCCGGCGCGCACGGTGAGGAAGGTGGGCCCGAGGTTCTGCAGGACGCGGCCGAGGGTCAGCATGTCGCCGGCGTCCGGGGACTGGTCAGCACCGCACCATTGAAACAGGCCGCGGCCACGCCGAGGTCACACAGCCGACGGTCGGTTCCCTCTTGCTAACGGCGGAAGGCCACCTCGTGCCGCCAGCGGCCCACGGGCTCGTGGTGCAACGCCGCGAACTCCTCGGCGATGAGATCCGGGTCGTAGGGCGTCCCGGGCACGACGGCGTCGTGGACCGTGACCGTGGCGACATGGAGCCCGCGGTCCCCGTATGCCGCCCGGAACAGGTCCGCGACCGTGCGCAGCGCCGCCTTGCCCAGCGAGAGGCTCGCGTACTCGGCCTTCACGCCGGGCATCCCGCCGGTGAAGAGCAGCGACCCGCCGCCGGCGTCGACCATCGTCGGCGCGACGTGCGCGCCGACGGTCACGCCGCCGATCACGTTGACCGCGAGCGTGCCGGCCAGCTCCGCGGCGGAGAGCTCGCCGAGCCGGTCCGCGCGGATGACCGCAGCGTTGTAGACGACCACGTCCGGTACGCCGTTGGCGGCGACGGACCGGTCGAGCGCGGAGCGGATCGCCTCCTCGTCGGTCACGTCCGCGGTGAGGCCGAACGCCGCGGTGCCACCCACGGCACGGACCGCGGCGTCGACCGTGGCCGGGCTGCGGGCGATCACCGTGACCGGCATGCCCTCCTTCGCGAACCTCCTGGCGACCGAGGTCCCGATCAGCGGACCTGCTCCTACGACGACGGCACCGGCCATACGACTGCTCCTTCGTTCTCGCCTCTCCCGTGGTAGCTACGCTCCGGGGGAGCGGCGCATTCCCCCCGGCGCGGAATACCCTGCGCCCGCCTGGCGGTGCCGCCGGTAGTGGCGGCGGGCACGGGCGCGGTTGCCGCAGTCGGCGGAACTGCACCAGCGGCGCGTGCCGTTCCGGCTCCGGTCGAGGAAAAGCCAGCCGCAGGCGTCGTCGGCGCACTGGCGCAGCCGGCCGAGGTCCTCGAACTGCAGCAGTTCCCACGCGGACAACGCGAGCACACCCGGCAGGTCGGCGAGCGTGCGCGCTCGCAGCGACCAGCGCATCGGTGCCAACCCGACGAGCTCGGCCCGGCCGAGTGCCCGCGTCGTCGCGCGGCGCAGCGCCTCGACGTCGCCCGCGTCCGGCGCGCCGCCGGTGGCCAGGGCGTGCAGTGTCCGGTACAGCAGCTCGCGGAACCCGCGCGCACGCCGCAGCACCCGCTCCGCACGTGCGGGCTCGGACGCGCACTCGGCACGCAGCGCAGCCGCCTCCGCGCCGTCGACCAGCCCGGCCGCCCCGGCCCAGCCGACCAGCGCCTCGGCGTCGGCCAGCCGGTCGGTCGTCCACGCCTCGTCCAGGCGCCACGCCACGGTGTTGACCAGGTCGACGCACGGGTGCCCGCCGAGCCGCTCGTCGTCCCGCCCGGTTGCGTCCACCTAACGAGCGTAACTCATTTCGAGTGTTAGAACCCGATAGTCGGGTAGCTGCCGGGTCGAGGGGAGAGGGGAGAACGTGATGTCGTTGCGCGCCTCGTGGGGGATGGCGGTCGGTGCGCTCTCCGTGTCGGGCTCGGCGGTCGTGATCGGGCTGTCCGGTGCGTCGCCCGGTACTGCGTCGTTCTACCGCTGCCTGTTCGCGGTGCCGCCGCTGGCCGTGCTGGCCGTCAGGGAGAGGCGGTGCGGACAGGCGCTGTCGCGCCGCGGTGTGTTGTTCGCCGTCGTCGCCGGTGTGCTGTTCGCCGGCGACATGCTGCTGTGGACCCAGGCCATCGTCGAGGTCGGCGCGGGGCTGTCGACGGTGCTGGTGAACCTCCAGGTCGTGCTCGTCCCGTTGCTCGCGAAGGCGGTGGACGGCGAACCGCTGTCCCGCCGGTATCCCCCCGCGACCGCGATCGCGCTGCTCGGCGTCGTGCTCGCCTCCGGTCTGCTAAAGACCGGGGCGTCCGGCCGTGACCCGGTGAGCGGCACGGTGCACGCGGTGCTCGCGGCGCTGTGCTATTCGGGGTTCCTCTTCCTGCTCAGGCGCGGCGGCCGCGACGGCGGCGCGGTGCGGACGTACGCGGTCGCGATCGCGACCGCGGGGGCGGTGTCGTCGGTCGCCGGCACGTTCTGGCACGGCGTGAACCTGCTGCCCGGCTGGCCCGTCGTGGGCTGGATGCTGCTGGTGGCGCTGTCCGGCGGCGTGGTCGGCTGGCTGCTGGTCGCCGTCTGCGCGCCGCGGCTCTCCAGCCACGTTGGCGCCGTCCTGCTGCTGCTCACGCCCGTGGGCGCACTCGCACTGGGCGCGCTCGTCCTCGGTGAGCGTCCGACGGCGCTGCAGCTGGCGGGCGGGGCGCTGATCCTCGCCGCCGCGTACGCCGTCGCCACCCCCGGGCTACGTCGCCGGGAGTACCGGAGGACACCTCCCGGAGCCGACGCCGCCGGCCCTCCTGGTCCAGATGATGGGGGCAACGGACATCGAGTGAACTGGAGCAGGTCATGATCGCAGCGTTGACGGCACCGGCCGCGGCTCTCGCCTGGGGACACGGCCCCTGGGGTCCCGGGCACTGGGGCGGCGGGCCGTGGGGTGGCGGGCCGTGGTTCCTCATCGGGCCGTTGTTCTGGATCGTCGCGGTGGTCGCCGTCGCGCTCATCACCAGGCGCGCCGGCCTCTGGGGGCCGCGCCGAGGCCGCTCGAGCGGCTGGAACTGGGCCGGCTGGAGCGGCTCCGGCTGGGGCGGCGGTGCCTCCCAGGACGCGCCGGAGCAGCGCCCGTCGGCCGAGGACATCCTCGCCGACCGCTTCGCCCGCGGCGAGATCGACGAGGCGGAGTACCAGGACCGCCTCTCGACGCTCCGCGCCTCCCGGTAGCGCACGGCTGAGGCCGCCGGCCGGCCCCGCACGCCTCGCCGCCGAGGCGCCGGACCGCGCGGCGGTGCTCAGCCGCGAGGGCGGTAGCGAAGGAACAGGTAGGACTCGTCCTCCAGCACCTGGGCCAGTTCGAGGCCGGCGGGCGGGGCGAGGCCGGGCCCGTCGGTGAGCCGCCGCCCGTCGCCGGACACGACCGTGGGCGCAACGGTCAGGCAGAGCTCGTCCACCAGCCTCCTGGCGAGGAACTGGGTGAGCAGGCGC
Organism: Streptosporangiales bacterium; assembly: GCA_036378185.1. Classification (GTDB taxonomy): domain Bacteria; phylum Actinomycetota; class Actinomycetes; order Streptosporangiales; family WHST01; genus WHST01. The sequence continues at coordinate 17,986 of DASUWX010000158.1, forward strand.
GGGCCGCCCTCGCAGAGCACCCGGCCGAGGCCGAGCGCGGCGAGGACGCGCAGCGCCTCGGCGGGGTCGACCGTGCCGGCACCCGCCACCGCGACGTCGGCGACCGGGCGGGCGGCGTCGCACCGTTCGCCGGGACAGCCTGCGGGGACGAGCAGCAGCGGCCGGGTCGGCGCGTCGGTGAACGGCGGCGCACCGAGGTCGAGGTCGAGCCGGGCGGTGACGATCGCCAGCCGCGGGTGTTCGGCCCGGCCGGACGCCACGCGCCACCGCCGCCACGACTCGGGGATCAGCGGTCCGCCGTAGCCCTCGGCGCGCACCGTGCCGGCGCCGACGACGACCACGTCCGCGAGCGCCCGGAGCCCGAGCAGCACGCGCTGGTCGGGCGGCCCGGTGAGCGGGCCGACCCGCCCGTGGAACGTCGCGGCGCCGTCCGCGCTGGTCACCATGTTGGCGCGCAGATACGTCGTCGCGTCGACCGCGTAGGCGTCCTCGACGGCGACGTCGTCGGCTTGTGCGGGGAGCAGCCGGTGCACGATCACCTCTCTAAAACCACTGTATGCTCACTTTAGAAAACCTGCGGAGGCCGGCCGGAGAGGTGCCAGCATGACCCTGGACGAGGCCGTACCGGCCGCGGACCGCATGCACGCACGCACGCTGCGACTCGGCAGCCGGGTCTTCCCGCCGGGTGAACCCGTCGTCATGGGCATCGTCAACCGCACCACCGACTCTTTCTACGCCAACGCGCGCACGTACGAGTTCGGCGCCGCGCTGGCTCGCGCCGACGAGGTGGTGGCCGAGGGCGCGGCGATCGTCGACATCGGCGGGGTCCGGGCGGGCGAGGGCCCGCACGTGACCGTCGAGGAGGAGTGCCGCCGCGTCGTCCCGCTGGTCGAGGCGGTGCGCGACCGCCATCCCGACGTCGTCATCTCGGTCGACACGTACCGCGCCGGCGTCGCCGACCCCGCCTGCCGGGCCGGCGCCGACCTGGTCAACGACGTATGGGCCGGCTGGGACCCCGGCCTGGTCGACGTCGCCGCGCGACACGGCGCGGGCATCGTCTGCAGCCACACCGGCGGACGGCTCCCGCGCACGGCGGCGACGCCGGTGCACTACGAGGACGTCGTGGCCGACGTGCGCCGCGCGCTCGTCGCCGGCGCCGAGCGGGCGGTCGCCGCGGGGGTTCGTCCCGACGCCGTCGTCGTCGACCCCGCTCACGACTTCGGCAAGGACACGCCCCAATCACTGGAGCTCACCCGCAGGCTCGACGAGCTCGTCGACACGGGCTGGCCCGTGCTGGTCGCGTTGTCCCGCAAGGACTTCGTCGGCGACGTGCTCGGCGTCGGCCCGGAGGAGCGGCTCGAGGGCTCGCTGGCCGCGGCGGCGGTCTGCGCCTGGCACGGCGCCCGGATCGTGCGCGCGCACGACGTCCGCGCCACCGTCCGCGCCCTCCGCATGGTCACCGCCGTGCTCGACGGCCACGCGCGGGTCTGACCCACGAAGGGCCCTTCCTCCGCCCGAGGCGGCTCGGCCACCAGGTGAACCTGTCCAGGTCGAGGACGACCGCGGGCACGAGCAGTGCCCGCACGACCAGCGTGTCGAGCAGGACGCCGAACGCCACGAGGAAGGCGATCTGGACCAGGAACAGCAGCGGGATGACGGCGAGCGCGGCGAACGTCGCGGCCAGGACCACGCCGGCCGAGGTGATCACCCCGCCGGTCGCCCTGAGCCCCTCGAGCGTCCCCGCCCTGGTCCCCGACCGCGCCGTCTCCTCGCGCACCCGGCTCATCAGGAAGATGTTGTAGTCGACCCCGAGCGCGACGAGGAACACGAAGGCGAACAGCGGGACGGAGGGGTCGGCACCGGGGAAGCCGAGGAGCCGGTAGAAGACCACCGCCGCGACGCCGAGCGTGGCGGCGAACGAGACGACCACCGTCGCGACCAGCATGGCGGCCGCGACGACGGCGCGCAGCAGCAGGATCAGCACCAGCAGGATCACCGCCAACACGAGCGGGATCACCACGGTCCGGTCCCGTTCCGACGTGCGCATGGTGTCGGCCTGGACCGCGGTGACGCCGCCGACCTTCGCGTCCGCCCGGGGGATGCCGTGCACCTCGGTGCGGATCCGGCCGACGGTGGCGATCGCCGCGTCCGAGTCCGGCTGGTCCGACAGGGTCGCCTCGACCAGCACCAGGCCGTCGACCACCTTCGGCCGGCCGGCACCGGGCGGGAAGGTGGTCACGGTGGCGGGCTCGACGCCGCGGACCGACCGCACCGCGGTCACGACCTGTGCCGCCTCCGGTTCGCGCACGACGATCCGGACCGGGCTCCCGGCGCCGGCGGGGAAGTGCTCGGCCAGGACCCGCTGCCCGACGACGGAATCCTGGCTGTCGAGGAACACGTCGGTCTGCCGGGTGCCGGCCGCCCGGAAGCCGGGCGCGAGGCCGATGCCGAGCGCCAGCAGGGCGGCCGTGATGCCGATCCACGTCGCGCGGGGCCGCCGCCCGACGGCGTCGGCGACCCGGCTCCACACGGTCCCGCGGGCGTCCGCCGTGCCGTACCGCGGCCGCCCCGGCCAGAACGCGGTACGGCCGGTGAGGGCCAGCACCGCGGGCAGGAACGTCAGGGCCGCGACCAGCGAGGCGCCGATGCCGATCGCGGCGACGGGTCCCAGTGAGCGGGTCGACTTCAGGTCGGTGACGAGCAGGCACAGCACACCGAGGATCACCGTGCTGCCGCTGGCCGCGACCGGCTGGACCGCCGCGCGGAACGCGGCCCGGACGGCGTCGACCCGGTCGGGCCGGGAACGCAGCTCCTCGCGGTAGCGGGCCACGAGCAGCAGCGCGTAGTCCGTGCACGCCCCGATCACGAGGATGAACAGGATGCCCTGGCTCTGGCCGTTCAGCTCGATGACGCCGTGCCGGGCGAGCTGGTACACCGCGGCGCCCGCGGCCGAGAGCGCCAGCAGCGCGGTGGACAGCACGACGAGGGGGAGGAGCACCGACCGGTAGACCGCGACGAGGATCAGGAGTACGACGACCGCGCTCACCAACAGCAGCGTCGTGTCGATCCCGCCGAAGCTGTCCACCAGGTCCGCCGTCAGGCCGGCGGGCCCGGCCACGTGCGCGGTCAGGCCGGGATGACCCGCTGCCCGGCCGCGGATGTCCGTCACGGCTGCGGCGACCTCACCGCCGGAGTCGAGCGGCACCACGACCTGGGCGGCACGCCGGTCGGGGCTGACGACGGGCCCGACCACCGGACCGCGGAGCCCGTCGACGGCACGGAAGCTCCGTGCGTCCGCGGCGATCGCGGCGAGGTCGGCGGGACGCAGTGTCCCGGTCGCCCGGTAGACCACGATCGCGGGTATCACGCCGGGCGCCGTGAACCGCGCGGCGAGACGTTGGACCTCCGTGGACTCCGCACCGGTGGGGAGGAACGTCGCGCTGTCGTTGCGCTGGACCTCGCTCAGCCTGCCGAGCGACGAGCCCAGCGGACCCGCCCCGGCCAGCCAGGCGACGACCACCACGGCGGCGAACAGCAACCAGGTCCCGCGGCGCCGGGTCGCCGGCCTCCCCGCCGCCGTGCGGTCATCCCGACTGCGCGGTTCCCGTGCCATCCCACCAGTCGAGCATCGAACGGCCGGAGTGAACCAGGGCGGAATCTCCTGCCCTCACCGGGCTGTCGGTCCCTGGTCCTGCGAGCACGGAGTAGTTAGACGACGCCGTGCCGGGTAGACGGGACATGACGTCCGAGGAAGGGGAGGACATGCGGGTCGGCTACTTCCTGTCCTGCGAGCAGTTCCGGCCGGAAGAGCTCCTGCGGCAGGCGCGGGTGGCGGAGGAGCACGGCTTCCAGGCGTTGTGGATCTCCGACCACTACCACCCGTGGACGTCCGCACAGGGCCAGTCGGCGTTCGTGTGGTCGGTGATCGGCGCACTCTCGCAGGCGACGTCCCTGCCGGTGACCACGGCCGTGACCTGCCCCACCGTACGCATCCATCCCGCCGTGGTCGCGCAGGCCGCCGCCACCAGCTCGGTGCTGCTGAACGGGCGGTTCGTCCTCGGCGTAGGCACCGGTGAGGCGCTGAACGAGCACATCCTCGGGGACGCGTGGCCGGAGGCCGGCGTCCGGCTGGAGATGCTCGAGGAGGCCGTCGAGGTGATCCGGCTGCTCCAGCGGGGCGGTCAGCGCAGCCACCGCGGCAGGCACTACACGGTGGAGAACGCGCAGCTGTGGACGTTGCCCGAGGAACCGACGCCGATCTACGTGTCCGGGTTCGGGCCGAAGGCGGTGGAGACCGCGGCGCGGATCGGCGACGGCTACATCTGCGTGCAGGCGCGGGGCGACCTCGTGCGGCGCTACCGGGAGGCCGGCGGCAAGGGGCCTGCGCAGGGCGGCCTCAAGGTCTCGTGGGCGCAGGACGAGGACGACGCGGTCGAGCAGGCACACCGGATCTGGCCGAACGACGTGCTGCCCGGGCAGTTGCCGCAGGAGCTGCCGACGACGCGGCACTTCGAGCAGGCCTCGACGCTGGTGACGCCGGAGATGGTGCGGGAGGCGACACCGTGCGGGCCGGACGTGGGCCGGCACGTCGAGGCGTTGCGGCAGTTCCGCGACGCCGGGTTCGACGACGTCTACGTGCAGCAGATCGGTTCGGACATGGACGGCTTCTTCGACGTGTACGCGAAGGAGGTCCTCCCGGAGCTCGCGGAAGCGGGCGCGTGAGGCAGGGGTGAGATGAGATGGCACGTCCCGTCTGGAGCGGAACGCTGTCGTTCGGGTTGGTGAGCGTGCCCGTCGGGCTCTACTCGGGCACGACGGACAAGACGCCGCACTTCCATCAGTTCGAGCGCGGTACCGCCGACCGGGTGCGGAACAAGCGCGTCAACGAGCGCACCGGCGACGAGGTCGACTACGACGACATCGTGAAGGGCGCCGAGGTGTCCGGTGGCGACTACGTCATCGTCGACCCCGACGAACTGGAGGCGATCGCGCCCGGGCGGTCCCGGCTGATGGAGATCAACGAGTTCGTCGACGTCGACGAGATCGACCCGAGCTACTACCGCCGCACCTACTACCTCGGCCCCAGCGGCGACGAGGCGGCGAAGCCGTACGGCCTGTTGCGCGACGCGATGGACATCGCGGGCAAGGCGGCGATCGCCACGTTCGTCATGCGGAACAAGGAGTACCTCGCGGCGATCCGCCCGGACGGGCAGACGCTCGTGCTGGAGACGCTGTACTTCGAGGACGAGATCCGCGACCCGAAGAAGGAGGTGCCGTCGCTGCCCGCCCGCAACAGGTCGGGGAAGAAGGAGCGCGACGTCGCCGTCTCGTTGATCGAGTCGATGACCGAGAAGTGGCAGCCGGGCGACTTCGAGGACACCTACCGCGCGAAGGTCGACAAGCTGATCAGGGACAAGCGCAAGGGCAAGGAGGTCGTCGCAGAGGGCGAACCGCCGGAGTCCACGAACGTCGTCGACCTGATGGCGGCGCTGGAGGCGAGCGTCGACCGCGCCAAGAAGGGCGGCGGCGAGAAGAAGTCCGGCTCGAAGAGCGCGTCGGGCTCGAAGGGCTCGTCCGCCAAGAAGTCCGCTGCGAAGAAGTCCTCCGCGAAGAAGTCGTCCACCAGGAAGTCGACGGCGAAGAAGCAGACGAAGAGCACGGCCAAGAGCGGTTCCGGCTCGAAGCGGACCTCGAGGAAGAAGGCGTCCTAGGTTGACGCATACCGCCGTTTCGCCCTGTTGACGCTGGGTAGCCCAGAGTCCTGCAGGACGAAGCGAGCGGAGTGGAGAGAACGATGTCCCAGACAGTCGCCGACTACCTGCTCGAGCGCCTGCGTGCGTGGGGAGTGGATCAGGTCTTCGGGTACCCCGGCGACGGCATCAACGGGTTGCTGGCCGCCTGGGAGAAGGCCGGTGACCAGCCGCGGTTCATCCAGTCGCGGCACGAGGAGCTCTCCGCGTTCGAGGCGGTCGGCTATGCGAAGTTCTCCGGCCGCGTGGGAGTCTGCGCGGCGACGTCCGGCCCGGGCGCCATTCACCTGCTGAACGGGCTGTACGACGCGAAGCTCGACCACGTGCCGGTCGTCGCGATCGTCGGGCAGACGAACCGCAGCGCGATGGGCGGCAGCTACCAGCAGGAGGTCGACCTCCTCTCGCTGTACAAGGACGTCGCGAGCGAGTACGTCCAGATGGTCACCGTCCCGCAGCAGCTGCCGAACGTGCTGGACCGGGCGATCCGCATCTCCGAGTCGCGCCGCACGGTGACGGCGATCATCGTGCCGAACGACGTGCAGGAGCTGGAGTACACGCCGCCGTCGCACGCGTTCAAGATGGTGCCGTCGAGCATGGGCATGTCGCACACGAACGCCATGCCGGACAGCGAGGACCTCGGCCGGGCGGCCGACGTGCTGAACGCCGGCAAGAAGGTCGCGATCCTGGTCGGGCAGGGCGCGGCCGGCGCCACCGAGGAGGTCAAGGAGATCGCCGACGTCCTCGGCGCCGGTGTCGCGAAGGCGTTGCTGGGCAAGGACGTACTGCCCGACGACCTGCCGTACGTCACCGGCTCGATCGGTCTGCTCGGCACGCGCCCGAGCTACGAGCTGATGATGGAGTGCGACACGCTGCTGACCATCGGCTCGAGCTTCCCGTACGGCCAGTTCCTGCCCGAGTTCGGCAAGGCCCGCGGCGTGCAGATCGACGTCGACCCGACGTTCATCGGCATGCGCTACCCGTACGAGGTCAACCTCGTCGGCGACGCGAAGACGACGCTGCGCACGCTGCTGTCGCTGGTGGAGCGCAAGGAGGACGGGTCCTGGCGGAAGCAGGTCGAGAAGAACGTCGCCAGGTGGTGGGAGGTCATGGACCGGCGCGCCGCCGTGTCGGCCGACCCGATCAACCCGGAGTACGTCTTCCACGAGCTCTCGCCGTTGCTGCCCGAGGACGCGATGCTGACGTCCGACTCGGGCTCGGCCGCCAACTGGTACGCGCGGCATCTCAAGATGCGCGGCCGGATGCGCGGCACGCTCTCCGGGACGTTGGCCACCATGTGCCCGGGCATGCCGTACGCCGTCGGTGCCAAGTTCGCGCACCCGGACCGTCCGGCGATCGCGCTGGTCGGTGACGGAGCGATGCAGATGAACGGCATCAACGAGCTGATCACCGCGGCCAAGTTCTACGAGGACTGGCAGGACAGGCGCCTGGTCGTCGGCGTGCTCAACAACGGTGACCTGAACCAGGTGACCTGGGAGCTGCGCGCCATGGGTGGTTCGCCGCAGTTCCTTCCGTCGCAACGGTTGCCGGACTTCCCGTACGCCGACTTCGCCCGGAGCATCGGGCTCGGCGGCGTCAAGGTGGAGAAGCCGGCCGACGTGACCAACGCGTGGGAGCAGGCGCTCGCCGCGGACCGTCCGTTCGTCGTGGAGTTCGTGACCGACCCGGCCGTGCCGCCGATCCCGCCGCACGCGACGTGGGACCAGATGGAGAAGGCGCTCGAGTCGATCGTGCGCGGCGACTCGGACCGCTTGGACGTCATCAAGGAGGGCGTCAAGACCAAGGTGCAGGAGTTCCTGCCCGGCGACTCGAGGCGCGAGTCCGGCTCGGCCGAGGGCTGACGTGGCCGAGGCGCGCGTCAGCGCGGGCCGCCGCACGGTGGAGATCGGCAACGCCGGCAAGGTGTTCTTCGACGACGTCGGCGTGACGAAGCGGGACCTGGCCGAGTACTACCGTGCGGTGGCACCGGTGCTGTTGCCGCACGTCCGCGGGCACCCGCTCGCGATGCAGCGGTTTCCCCACGGCATCGGCGGCGAGGGGTTCATCCAGAAGAAGGTGCCCGACCCGGCACCGGACTGGCTGGGCCGGGTGAGCGTCCCTCGCGAGCGGGGCGGCGAGGTCACCATGCCGGTCCTCGACGACGCCGCCGGGCTGCTCGTGCTGGTCGACCAGGCCGTGGTGACGCTGCACCCGTTGCTGTCGCGTGCGGACAGGCTGCGCTGCCCGGACCGGATGGTGTTCGACCTGGACCCCTCCAAGGAGGACTTCGGGTCGGTCCGCACGGCGGCCCTCGCGTTGCGCGAGCTGCTCGACGAGCTGCGGCTGCCGGGCTACGTGATGACCACCGGCTCGCGCGGCCTGCACATCACCGTCCCGCTCGACCGGTCCGCCGACTTCGACGAGGTGCGCACGCTGGCGCGCGGTGTGGCGGACGTGCTGGCGTCACGGCACCCGGACTCGCTGACCACCGAGGTGCGCAAGGACAAGCGCCGGGGCCGGATCTTCGTGGACATCCTCCGCAACGCGTACGCGCAGCACGCCGTCGCGCCGTACTCGGTGCGGCCGCTGCCCGGTGCGCCGGTGGCGACCCCGCTGCGGTGGGAGGAGGTCGACGGCGACCTCACGGCACAGCGCTGGACGCTGCGGGACGTCCCGCAGCGGGTCGCCGACGGCGGCGACCCGTGGCACGGCATGGGCCGCCACGCGCACGGAGCGGGAGCCGGCGCACGTCGCCTGGCCCGTCTCGACCGGTGAAGGGCACCTGCACCCCGTCATAGGGGCGTGGGCGCATCATCACCGGTTCGTCCCGGACCGGACAAGGGCACCTGCACGCCGTCCCGGCGGCGTGCAGGTGCCCTTCACCGGTGTGCGGCTAGGTGCCGTCGCCGATGCCGGACGGCGGGATGTAGCTCGGTGGATGGGTCGGCATGCTCGGCCGGTCCGCCGGGTCGCCGCTCTCCGGCGGTTCGGACAGCGCCGACTCGGTCACCGCGACCTCACGCCTCCGCGCGAGCACGCCGACGGCGGCGGCGTAGATCAGCCCGAGCATGAGACAGAGGATGCCGAGCTTGATCAGGTAGCCGCGCGGCCCGTTGCTCATCGGGATGGCGGTGAGCAAGGCGACCAGGCCGAGCGTCACGAGGTGGAACACGACGGACACCAACGTCGCGATCGACCCGACGTTCTTGCCGGCACCGCCGGCACCGCCGACGTACCGGCGTCCGCTGAACGCGAGCAGCCTGCCGACGACGGCGACGACGACGATGCCTGTGCCTATGAATGCGACGTCTGCCCAATCCATGACGATATGCCTACCCCGGATGACGGTGAGCATTCATCCCGTCAGCAGCCCGAGCACCGCGACGACGACCACCATGCCGCCGGCGGCGTAGGCGGCGTAGTCGTTGACCGAGCCGGTGTGCAGGGCACGCAGCGCGCGTACCGGAAGGGGCTCGCGTATCCGCAGGTAGCAGAGGGCCAACGCCGCCGCCAGGACCACGCTCACCGCCACGGTCACCAGTTCCTCGACGTTGCCGTAGTGGAACGGGACGCTGCCCGATGTCACCGCCGATCCCGCATCGAGCACCGCACCCGCGTAGGCGGAGCCGTGCAGCAGGCTCGCCTGCGCGGGCGCGACGACGTTGCCGAGCAGCTGCTCGGGCAGGACGCCGGATGCGACGCAGCACGCGCCGAGCCCGGAGAGTGCCGTGATCATCCCTGCCCGCAGCCGCTCCTTGCGTTCGTACGCCCTCGGCCGGCGGCGGAAGAACGCCAGCCAGGTCGCTCGGCCGAGCGCCGCGATCGCGATCACCTGCGCGATGAGCATGAGCACGTACGCGACCTCGTGGTGCGACTCGTGCAACCCGTCGTGGATGAGGCCGAGCGACACGTAGCTGTTGAACGGCGGGATGCCGACGATGGACAGCACGCCGAGGACGAACGCCGCCGTGACGACGGGCATCCGGCGGGCCAGCCCGCCCATCTCGGAGAGCCGCTCGACGCCGTTGGCGTGCACGATGGCGCCGGCGCAGAGGAACAGCAGCGACTTGAACAGCGCGTGGTTGACGAAGTGGTAGGTGGCGCCGGCGGCACCTGCGGCCGTGCCAGTGGCGAGGCCGACGACGATGACCCCCATCTGGGAGATCGTGTCGTAGGCGAGCAGCCGCTTGAGGTCGTCCTGCGCCAGGGCCAGCACCGCGCCGAGCAGGGCCGACGCCACGCCGAGCACCATCAGTACGCCGAGCACGGCGGTGGAGCCGGGGCCGTACACCTGGAACACGAGCCGGGCGATGGCGAGCACGCCCATGCTGACCATCAGCCCGGAGAACAGCGCGGACACCGGGCCGGGCGCGGCGGTGTGCGCGTCCGGGAGCCAGCCGTGGAACGGCATCAGGCCGGCCTTGGTGGCGAAGCCCGCGACGAGCAGGCCGAGCGCGATGCGGTCGGGCGTGCGCGTACCGCCGGCGAGCGCGTCGTGCAGCTGTGCGAGGTTGAGCGCACCGTGGTCGGCGTACAGCAGCCCGATGCCGACGAATAGCGCGAAGCTGGCCAGCGTGGTGAGCACCAGGATCTTGAACGCCGCCTCGGCCGCGACGGGGCGTTCGAGCAGGAAGCCGGTGAGCCCGTAGCTGGACAGGGCCGCGACCTCGAACCAGACGAACAGGTTGAACAGGTCGGCGGTGAGCGCCGACCCGACGAGTGCGCCGATGAGCAGCTGGAACAGGCACGCGTAACCGCCCAGCTCGTGTTTGCCGAGCCCGCCGAACTGCGACAGCGTCGAGACCAGCAGCAGCCCGCCGACGACGACGAACGCGAGCGCGAACACCAGCCCGAACGGGTCGGCCGCGAACCCGATGCCCAGCACCGCGCCGTGCACCGGCGCCCAGTGGCCGAGGTAGTGCACGAGCACGGTGCCGGTGAAGACCCGCGGTGCGGCGAGCGCGAGCGGCACGGCCGCGGCGGCGAGCGCGACGACCGACACCACGAGCGGCAGCCGCTGCGACAGCCGGGCCAGCAGCGGCGCGGCCACCGCCCCGGCGAACGGGATGACGACGGAGAGCGGCAGCAGCGACGCGAGCAACGCCGTCGTCACGACGCCACCCCGGCCCGCCCGCCGACCCTCGGATCGACCCCGCCCGCGCCCGACCCCTGCTCCGCCCCGTTCGGCGCCCCCTTCTCCAAATGATCACGGTATGTCAGGTTCCAGGGCCTACCGAGGCGAGTACCTACTTCCCGCGTGCGGCAACACGGGAGAAGTAGGCATCCGGCTGGGTAGGTTCCGGTAAACCCACATACCGTGATCATTCGGAGAACGGTGCCGCCGGCGTACGGGGCGGGCGCGCAGGGCGCCGGGGCGAGAGGCGTCATCGGGGTCACCCGCGCATCGCGCGGACCTTGTCGGCGTCCAGCGTCCGGTAGTGCTGGGCCACGCGGACGGCGACGGCGAGGAACACGGCGGTGAGGGCGACGCCGATGACGATCGCGGTGAGGCAGAAGTTCTGCAGCACCGGGTCGGCGACGTTGCCATGGGCGAGTTGGGCCGGCTTCTTCCCGTCCGGCGGGTTGAGCAGCACCGGCGCGGTCGAGTGCGCCCGGTAGGCGAGCGACACGATGAACAGGTACGTCGACGCCTCCATCAGCGACAGGCCCATGACCATCTTGATCAGGTTGCGCCGGCTCAGCACCGTGTAGAGGCCGAGGCAGAACACCGCGCCGGCAGCGAGGTAGTTGGCGACGATCATCCGTCGCCCTCGTCGCCCGCCCAGTCGTGGCGCATCCCGAGCAGCGCGAACACCGTGATGGTCAGCCCGGCGCCGACTTCGACCAGCTCGCCGACGGAGAACACCTGCGCGGTGCCGCCGCTGCGGATCGTCTGCGGCGGCGCCAGCGGCAGCCAGTTCGCGGTGAACGAGCCGGCGAGGAACAGCCCCAGCAGCAACAGCAGGATGATCCCCGCAGCGCCGGCGAGTTCGATCACCTCGAGCGGGGCGGGACGGACGACGAGGCCGATGCGGCGATAGCCGAAGCCCGCGTACAGCAGCAGGATCACGCCGAGCATGACCGCACCCGCGGGGAAACCGCCCCCGGGCGCGTAGCCCCAGGCGACGAGGTATAGCCCGGTGACCGCGAGGATCGGCGCCACGGCGCGCATCGCCGTGCGCACGATCACGGTCATGCTCTCCGCGTGCTCGGGCCCGGGCGTGCCGAGCCGCGTCGCGTCCGGCGTCTCCGGCCGCCGTCCCTCGCTCTCGCCGCGTTCGGCCGACCGCGCCTCGCGTTGCGTCGCGTCCGGCGACCGCGCGGGGTCGATCTCCTCGCGTTCCTCCTTCGCGGCGACCTCCTCGCCGATGTAGCCGTGCCGCGCCTCCCTGGTCCGGGTCAGCACGATCACGCTGACGACCGCGGCGATGAGCAGGAACGTCTCGCCGAACGTGTCGAACGCGCGGGATCCGTACACGACCGAGTTCACCGGCTCGGTCAGGTGCCAGCGCGGCAGGGACTCGAGGAGCGCGCGCCGGGCGATGGCGGGCAACGGCGCGTGCTCGCGCGGGATGCCGAGGAACGCCACCGCGAGCAGGGCCGCCATGCCCGCGACCACGACCGCGCCGACCACCGGGCGATGCGGCGGGTGCGGCTCCACCGGCGGGACGTCGGGGGCGGCACCGCGACGGTCAGCGTCGGGCACGGCGGCTCTCCCCGCGTTCCCCCAGGTCCTCCTCGTCGGACACGTCCGTACGGGCCTTGCCGATCGCGATGAGGTAGAGCACGGGCAACGCGATCGCGCCGACGACGACCTCCGAGTGCGCGACGTCCGGCGCGCCGAGCACGACGAACAGCACGGTGAGCAGGACGCCCACCGCCGACAGTGCCATCACCGCGCCGTTCAGGTTGCGCAGCCACACCACGACGGCGGCCGAGGCCACGAGGAACGCGAGGAGCAGGAAGTCCAGCAGCCAGAAGGCGCTCACGCGTCCTCCTCCTCGCGCATCCGGCGTGGCTCGTCGACGACCGAGCCGCGCCACATCGGCACCCCGGTCTTGTACGCCGCGCGCAGCAGTGCGTGCGACGCGGCGGGGCTCATCACCAGCAGCAGCACGGCCGCGATCAGCGCCCGGCCGCCGTAGTTGGTGATCGGGCCCTCGCCGACGACGAGTGCGACGAGCACCGACGCCGCGCCCAGCGTCACCGTCTTCGTCGCGCACTGCAGGCGGGTGTAGACGTCCGGCATGCGGAGCACGCCCACGGCGCCGGACAGGGAGAACGCCAGCCCGAGCACGACCAGGGCGATGACGAACGCGAGTCTCACAGCAACCCCCGCTCCAGGTAACGGGACCAGACGATGGTGCCGAGATAGCTGAACGACGCGAGCCAGAGAGCCACGTCGAGGTAGACGGTCCGGTCGGCGTACGCCGCGAACAGCAGCACCGCCAGCATCGCCTGCGCCGACACCGTGTTCAGCGCGACGATGCGGTCCGAGATGGTGGGCCCGACCGCCAGCCGGACGAGCAGCACGGCGGCGATCGCGATCTCCGCGATCGCGGCGACCAGGTACACCTGCGTCATCGGCGCTCCCAGCCGGCCAGGATGCGCTCGATCGGGCCGTTCATCGTGTCGTACGCCTCGTCGGTGTCCGCGGGTGCGTCCACGGTGTGGTACTGCATCTGCCCGCGTTCGCGGTCGACGTCGACGATCTGGTTCATCACGATGAGCGAGCTCAGCAGCCCGACGAGGGTGAGCGAGCCGGACGAGCTGACCCGGGTCGGCACGACCACCATGCCGCTGCGCACCGGGATTTGCGGACGCCACACCAACGAGGCGAGGTGGACGTTGGCGACGACGACACGGGCGACCACGAGGACGAGCAACCGCCCGAAGACGTAGAGGTTCAGCGGCAGGAACAGCCGCCACGGCCCGGGCACGCGGTGCCGCGGCGACAGGCCCATGGTGACGAGCGCGGCGGCCAGGACGCCGAACGCCAGCTGCTCGACGGTCAGCGTCCAGGTGAGCACGACCCAGACGAGGAAACACCAGGGGAACAGCGCGAGCATGCCGTGCGGGCCGAGCACCGCCCGCCATCCCGTCAACTGTTCCACGAGCAGGATCGCTACCCGGGGGTATCGGGGCGAAACTCGGCCGTGATCACGACGACGACAGCCGCTCCCGCTGCGGGATGACGACGTACTTGGGGTCGCGCGCCGACGCACGGCCGGCCTCGAACACGCCGAACCGCATGCACGCGCCGCCCGCGAGGTACGCCGCACCCGCCAGCGCGGAGACCCACCGCCTGCGCCGGCCGAGCGCGGACAGGACGCCGCCCGCGACGGTGAGCCCCTGGCCGATGCGCAGCAGCCGTCCGGGCGTGCCGGTGCGGTACGGCTCGCTGGTGATGCCGTGCGAGCGTTCCATCCGCACCGACGCCGCGACCTCGAGCGCCGCCCCGGCCCAGCCCATCCGGCGCGCCGGGGCGGCCTGATCGGTGGGGCCGGCCAGCAGCGCGGCGCCCGCGCCGGACGTGAGCGAGCCGCCGGCGAACAGGAACGGCAGCTCGCGGTACGCCTCGTGCCAGGCGGGCGTCGCGGTGTCGGCGAGCAGTACGGAGGTGTACGTGCACATCGCCGGGCCGAGGACGCCGGACGCCAGGCCGGCGAGCCGCGCGAGCCGGGGCACGCGGCCGGCCAGCTCCGCAGCGGCGACGGCCGAGGTGACGCCGGAGAACGGCGCCAGGATCCAGGACCCGACCGACAGCGGCGACGTGGGCTTGAACACCCGCAGCATGTAGAGGAACCGCTCCGGCCGGCCCAGGTCGTGCACGAGCGCGCCGACGCTGGCGGCCGCGGCGCCGGCCGCGACGAGCCGGCCGATGCGGCGCAGCGCGGGCAGCCCGGTGAGGTCGGCGAGCGCGGCCGTGCTCGCCGACGCGCCCGCGAGGCCGCCGAGGAACAGGTAGCCGGGGACGTCCGGCGTGCGCCACGCGGGTTCCTTGAGGATCGGCCTGCCGTAGTACGACCGGAACTCCGCCTCCGGCACCATCGCCCGCTCACCCTGCTTGCTCACGAGCGCCTCCCGAGGAACGAGGCCGCGACGCCCACCGCCACGGTCAACGCGGCCACGGCCGCGTGCTTCCACATCGACGGCAGGTCGCGGGTGGTGACGACCGGGTCGGGCGGCAGGCCGTACACCTCGGGTTCGTCGAGCAGCAGGAAGAACGCGCCGTCGCCGCCGACGCCGTCCTTGGGGTCGTGGCCGTACAGCCGTGCACCGGACTCACCGGCGCCGAGCAGGTTCGCCAGCCGCAGGTCGGCGCGGTCGCGCAGCTCGTCCAGCTCCCCGAACTGGATGGAGTCGGTGGGGCACGCCTTCGCACACGCCGGCTCGAGGCCGTCGCCGATGCGGTCGTAGCAGAGCGTGCACTTGAACGCGCGCCCGTCGCTCTCGCGCCGCTCGATGACGCCGTACGGGCACGCGGGAACGCAGTAGCCGCAACCGTTGCAGACGTCCTCCTGCACGACCACGGTGCCGTACTCCGTGCGGAACAGCGCACCGGTCGGGCAGACGTCCAGGCACGCGGCGTGCGTGCAGTGCTTGCACACGTCGCTCGCCATCAGCCAGCGCATGCCGTCCGCGCCCTGCGCGGAGTCGTCCGCCGAGGGCACCGGCACCGGCTGCTCGACGAACGCGACGTGCCGCCAGGTGTCCGCGCCGAGCGCGCCGGTATTGTCGTACGACGTGCCGAGCAGGTCCATGCCGGTGCTGGGGACGGCGTTCCACTCCTTGCACGCGACCTCGCAGGCCTTGCAGCCGATGCACACGGACGTGTCCGTGAAGAACCCCATCCGCGGCGTGTGCTCCTGGTGCGGCGTCATCACTCCTCCGGCTGGTCTTCCTCGTCGACGCGGCCCCGCCTGCGGTAGGTCTCGACGAGTGCGCGCAGGTCGCGTCCCCGCGGGCGGCGTCCCGGGCGGATGTCGCACGTGGCGGCCTTCGACTCCTGGATGTGCACGTTCGGGTCGAGCACGGCGGCCAGCAGGTCGTTGGCCGAGTCGCCGGTCGTGATTCCGTTGGCGCCCCAGTGGTACGGGACACCGACCTGGTGGACGACGCGGCCGTCGATCCGCAGCGGGCGGACCCGGTCGGTGACGAGCACGCGGGCCTCGATCGCGGTCCGGGCGGTGACGATGGTCGCCCAGTCGTGGTGGCGGAGCCCGCGTTCCTCGGCGAGGGCGGGGGAGACCTCGCAGAACATGTCCGGCTGCAGCTCGGACAGCCGCGCGAGGTTGCGGCTCATGCCGCCGGCGGTGTGGTGCTCGGTCAGCCGGTAGGTCGTGAGCACGTAGGGGAACACGTCCGTGCCGAACGGGTGGTAGCGGTTCACCGGCTCGGAGAACGACTCCCGCACCGGGTTGGTGCGCTGCCCGTAGAGCGGGTTGTCGACGGGGGACTCGACCGGCTCGTAGTGGGTGGGGAACGGCCCGTCGGCCAGGCCCGCCGGGGCGTACAGCCACGCCTTCCCGTCGGTCTGCATGATGAACGGGTCGACGCCGGCGAGCGCCTCCTGCGCGGTCGCGCCGTCCGGCGGCACGTAGTCGGGCGGCTTGGTGGCCTCGAAGTCGGGGACGTCGGCGCCGACCCAGCGGTCCCGCTCCGCGTCCCACCAGAGGTACCGCTTCCGCTCGCTCCACGGGTTGCCGTCCCGGTCCGCGGACGCGCGGTTGTAGAGGATCCGCCGGTTCGCCGGCCACGCCCAGCCCCACTCCGGCGCGACCCAGCTCTGCTCCGTGCGCGGCTTGCGCCGGTCCGCCTGGTTGGTGCCGTCGGCGTAGACGCCGCAGTAGATCCAGCACCCGCACGACGTCGTCCCGTCGTCGCGCAGCTGCGTGTACGACGAGAGCGGGCCGTCCGGGCCGTACCCGTTGATCTCGGCCAGCACGGCCTCGGCGCTCGGCTCGTCCAGCTCGCCCTCGGTCGGGTAGTCCCACGTCAGGTCGAGCACGGGACGGTCCCGGTCGTCGGTGGAGCCCGCGAGCTTCTCCCTGATGATCCGGCCGAGGTGGTAGTAGAACCACAGTTCGCTGCGGGCGTCGCCGGTGGGTTCGACGGCCTTGCGGTGCCACTGGAGCAGCCGCTGGGTGTTGGTGAAGCTGCCGGACTTCTCGGTGTGCGCCGCGGCGGGCAGGAAGAACACCTCGGTGCCGATCCGGTCCGCGGACAGCTCACCGGTCTCGATCTCCGGCCCGTCCTTCCAGAACGTCGCGCTCTCGATCAGGGCGAGGTCGCGGACCACGAGCCAGTCGAGGTTGGCCATGCCGAGCCGCTGCATCCGGCCGTTGGCGGAGCCGACGGCGGGGTTCTCGCCGGCGAGGAAGTAGCCCTTCACCTTGCCGGCGAGCTGGTCGACGACGGTCTGGTACGTGCCGTGGTCGCCGGTGATCCGCGGCAGGTAGTCGAACCGGTAGTCGTTCTGCTCGGTGGCCACGTCACCCCAGTACGCCTTGAGCAGGCTCACGGCGTACGCGCGCATGTTGCCCCAGAACCCGGTCTGCCCCGCGTCGGCGGCGACGAAGGCGTCCAGGTCCTCGTGCTGGTGCGCCTGCGGCATCGGGATGTAGCCGGGCAACAGGTCGAACAACGTCGGGATGTCCGTCGAGCCCTGGATGCTGGCGTGCCCGCGCAGCGCGAGGATGCCCCCGCCCGGCCGGCCGATGTTGCCGAGCAGCGCCTGCAGGATCGACGCGCACCTGATGTACTGCACGCCGACGGTGTGCTGGGTCCAGCCGACCGAGTAGACCCAGGCCGTCGTGCGGTCGCGGCCGGAGTTGCGGGTGATCGCGTCGGCGACGGCGTGGAAGTCCGCGACCGAGATCCCGCAGACCTGCTCGACGAGCTCGGGCGTGTACCTGGCGAAGTGCCGCTTCAGCGCCTGGTAGACGCACCGCGGGTGCTGCAGCGTCTCGTCGATCTTCGGCTTGTTCGCGACGGCCGCGCCGCCGCTGCCGTAGCGCTGGCCGCCGGCCGCGGCCTTGATCTCCTCGCCGCTGCCCGGTGACGGCGTGCCGCCGTCCTCGGGCCACTGGTCGCGCTCGCCGGCCGCCGGCGCGGCCTCGGCGTCCTCGTACTGCCAGCTCGTCGTGTCGTAGTGCCGGCCGTCCGGGTCGTAACCGGAGAACAGCCCGTCGAGGTCCTCGGTGTCGACGAAGTCCTCGCGCAGGATCGCGCCCGCGTTCGTGTACGCCACCACGTACTCGCGGAAGTCCAGCTCGTTGCTCAGCACGTGGTTGATCAGCGCGCCGAGGAAGGCGATGTCGGCGCCGGCGCGGATCGGCACGTACTGGTGGGCGAGCGCGCTCGTCCGGGTGAACCGCGGGTCGACGTGGATGATCGTCGCGCCGCGCGCCTTCGCCTCCATCACCCACTGGAACCCGACCGGGTGGCACTCGGCCATGTTCGAGCCCTCGATGACGATGCAGTCAGCGTTGGCGAGGTCCTGCTGGAACGTCGTGGCGCCGCCACGCCCGAAGCTGGTTCCCAGACCGGGAACGGTGGAGGAGTGTCATATCCGGGCCTGGTTCTCCACCTGTATCGCGCCGAGCGCGGTGTACAGCTTCTTCATCAGGTAGTTCTCTTCGTTGTCCAGCGTGGCGCCGCCGAGGCTGGCGATGCCCATGGTGCGCCGGACCCGTCGCCCTTGCTCGTCGTCGTCCTGCCAGGTCTCGCGCCGCGTCGCGATGACGCGGTCGGCGATCATGTCCATCGCGCGGTCGAGCGGCAGTGGTTCCCACTCGGTGCCGTACGGGCGCCGGTAGAGCACCTCGTGCACCCGGTTGGGGCTCGTCACGAGCTCCTTGCTCGCCGATCCCTTCGGGCACAACCGCCCGCGCGAGATGGGGGAGTCCTCGTCACCCTCGATCTGGGTGACCTTCCCGTCCTGCACGTAGATCTTCTGCCCGCACCCGACGGCGCAGTACGGGCAGATCGAGCGGACCACCCGGTCGGCGTCGCCGGTGCGCGGACGCAGCCGCTTGCTCGTGCCGGACTGCGCGGCCGCGCCGCGGGCGAGCCGGTCGGTGCCGGTCAGCTGGCGGTAGACGGGCCAGCTCCCGATCCATTGCCGCACGCCCACGCGCGTACCTCCCCACGGACCACGGTCGCGACGGAACTACCCCTCGTTCCCGCGTTCATTCCTGATCGTGCGGGTGTCGTCCGGCAGCCGCTCGGTGCGGCCCTGCCGGTCGAGCAGCTCCAGCAGCGGCACCGCGACCCTGCGGCTGGTGCCGAGCGCCTTGCGGGCGTCGCTGACCGAGAACGGCTCGGGGAGCCCGGCGAGCCGCTGCACGGCGGCGTCCTCGGCGCCGGGCAGCAGGACGAGGCCGTCGGCGACGCGCAGCAGCGCGCCCGCGCGGACCGCGGCGGCCAGTTCGCGCCGGCCGAGGCCGAGCTCCCGCAGCCGGTTGGCGTCCGGCGCGGCGAACGGGTCGGTGCCGAGGTCCTCGGCCAGTGCCGCCACCGCCTCGCGCACCGCCGGCGGGAGGCCCGGCTCGCCGCCCGGGGCGCGGACCACGCCGCCGGTCACGACCAGGCCGGCCGCGCGGGCGACCTGCTCGAGCAACGCCGCGTCCGGCACGCCGAGCCGCCGCCGCGCCGCCTCGACGGGCACGCCCTGCTCGAGCGGCCGGTCCCGGCGCCAGAGCGTGACGAGTGCCGCGAGCTCCCGCTGCCAGCGCGCCCACGCGTCCGCCGCGACGCACCAGCCACCGGCCTGGCGACCGGCGATCGGCAGTCCCGTCCGCCGCAGCTCGTCGGCCGGCACGGCCGCCCGCTCGGCGAGCACCGCGTCGGCGAGCCGTTCCCGGTCGGCGCCGGCCAGGGCGTCCACCCGCCGGCCGCGCGCGGCGGCGGCGCCGCGCCTGCGCAGCGCCGGTGGGCGCGGGTCGACGACGTCGGCCCGCGCCACCACGCGGTGGCGTCCGGGGTCGCGGACGAGCAGCCGGTCGCCGGCGCGCAGGGGCAGCGGCCGCCGCAGCCGCAACCGGGCCGACGCCGTGCCCAGGGGGCGTACGTGCACCGGCACCGCGGCCGAACCGATGTGCACGGTCAGCTCGCCGCGCAGCTGCCCCGGGTCGGCGGACACCACGGCGTCGGCGAGGTCGGTGCTGAGCCATCGACCCGGCGTGAGCAGCGCGTCGCCGTGCTCGACGTCGGCCCGGTCGACACCGCGCAGGTTGACGGCGACCCGGGCGAGCGCGCTGACCTCGTCGCGGGGCCGTTCGAGCGACTGCAGCGACCGGACCCGCACCGGCCGTCCGGTGGAGGCCAGGACGAGCTCGTCGCCGGCGCGCAGCGTGCCAGCGGACAGCGTGCCCGTGACGACGGTGCCCGCGCCCGCGATCGTGAACGACCGGTCGACCCACAGCCGCACGTCGGCGCCCGGGTCGGGCGGCGGCAGCGCGTCGGCGAGCCGGCCGAGCTCGGCGACGAGGTCGCCGAAGCCGGCGCCGGTGACCGAGCTGACGGCGACCGAGCGGACACCGGCGAGGCTGGTGCCCGCCATCGCGTCGAGGGCGGCGCGGCGGGCGGGCCCGGGATCGGCGAGGTCGCTGCGGGTCACGACCAGCAGGCCGTGCCGGACGCCGAGCGCGTCCAGTGCCTCGAGGTGCTCGGCGGACTGCGGCATCCAGCCCTCGTCGGCGGCCACGGCGAACAGCACCGCGGGCACCGGGCCGACGCCGGCGAGCATGGTCGGGACGAACCGTTCGTGGCCGGGCACGTCCACGAACGCGATCTCCTGCCCGCCGGGCAGCGTCGTCCACACGAAGCCGAGGCCGATGGTGAGCCCGCGCCGGCGCTCCTCGTCCCAGCGGTCGGGGTTGCGGCCGGTGAGGCGCCGGAGGAGCGCGGACTTGCCGTGGTCGACGTGACCGGCGGTCGCGATCACGTGCATCAGCCGGCCGGCTCCGCTTCTACGGCGAGGACGGCCCGGACGAGCAGGTCGTCCTGGTCCGGCGCGACGGTGCGGAGGTCGAGCAGACAGCGGCCGTCCTCGACCCGGCCCTGCACCGGGTCGGAGCCGGTGCGCAGCGGCGCGGCGTAGCGCGCGGGCAGCGCCACCGCGGCGCTCGGCAGCCGGACGCCCGGCGCGCCACCGCCGCCGACGACCGACTCGCAGGCGACGACGGCCGCGTCGACTCCCTTGTCGCGCAACGACTCGGCGGCGGCGCCCGCCCGCCTGCGCAGCTCGCCGGCGTCGGCCTCGAGGGCGAGCCGGGTGGGCGTCGCGGGGCCGCGCAGCGTCGCCTCCAGCGCGGCGAGCGTCAGCTTGTCGACGCGCACGGCGCGCGCGGCCGGGTGGCGGCGCAGCCGCTCGACCAGGTCCGCGCGGCCGAGCAGCAGACCGGCCTGCGGCCCGCCGAGCAGCTTGTCGCCGCTCGCGGTGACGAGGTCGGCGCCCGCGCGCAGCACCGTGGCGGCGTCCGGCTCGTCCGGCAGCAGCGGGTGGGGCCGCAGCAGCCCGGAGCCGATGTCGACGACGAGCGGCACGCCCAGCCCGGTGAGCTCGGCGACGGCGGGCATGCCGGTGAAGCCGGAGACGGTGTAGTTGGACGGGTGCACGCGCAGGACGAACGCGGTGCGCTCGCCGACGGCGTCGGCGAAGTCCGCGAGCTTCGTGCGGTTGGTGGTGCCGACCTCGCGCAGCCGCGCGCCCGTCGACTCCAGCAGGTCGGGGATGCGGAAGCCGTCGCCGATCTCGACCAGCTCGCCGCGGCTGACCACGATCTCGCGGCCGGCGGCCAACGCCAGCGCGCAGAGCAGGAGCGCGGCGGCGTTGTTGTTCACGACGTGCGCGGCCTCGGCCTCGGGCACCGCGGCGAGGAGCGCGGCGACCGTACCGGCGCCACGCCGACCCCGGCGCCCGGAGGCGAGGTCGACCTCGACGTCCGTGGTACCCGCGGCGGCCGCGACGGCGTCGCGTGCGGCCCGCGACAGCGACGCCCGGCCGAGGTTGGTGTGCACGACGACGCCGGTGGCGTTGACGACCGGGCGCATCGAGGACGCCAGCGGGGGGAGCGCGGCGACGGCGGCGTCGGCCACCTCGGCGGCCGGCAGCAGGCCGCGACGCGCGGCCTGCTGCGCGCCGCGGATGGCGTCGAGCACGACCGTGCGGCCGAGCCGTCCGGCGGCCTCGGCGAGCCGGGGCTCGCGGAGCAGCCGGTCGGTGCCGGGGATGTCCGCGCGCGGGTCACCCATCGCCCGCCGTCCCTGAGGCGTGGCGGAGGCGGACGGGAATCGAACCCGCGAGCGACAGCTCCTGCCGCTCACCGGTTTTGAAGACCGGACCGGTCACCAGACCACCGCCTCCCCGACGCCCAGCCTAGTCCGGTGACCTGGTGTCTCCCCCCGCCCGTGATCATGAAACCTCCGACCCCTCACCGGGGGCGGGAATCTTCATGATCACGGGGGAACGGGGTAGGAGGCGGGGATGACCAAGACCGTTCGGCTCACGCAGTACGCCCACGGCGGCGGCTGCGCGTGCAAGATCCCGCCCGGCGAGCTGGAGGACGTGGTCGCCGGCCTCGCCGGCTCCGCCGGGGCGAGCGATCCCGCGGGCGAGCTGCTCGTCGGGCTCGACGGCGGCGACGACGCGGCCGTCGTCCGGCTGGACGAGGCGCACGGGCTCGTCCTCACCACCGACTTCTTCACGCCGGTCGTCGACGACCCGTACGACTGGGGCCGCATCGCCGCGGCGAACGCGCTGTCCGACGTGTACGCGATGGGCGGCCGGCCCGTCGTCGCCGTGAACCTGCTGGCCTGGCCGCGGGAGGTGCTGCCGATGGAGCTGGCCGCCGAGGTGCTGCGCGGCGGCGTCGACGTCGCGCACCCGGTCGGCTGCCACGTCGCCGGCGGCCACAGCGTCGACGACCCGGAGCCCAAGTACGGGCTGGCGGTCACCGGCACGGTCGAGCTCGAGCGGATGATCCGCAACGACGCCGGCCGTCCCGGGCTGCCGTTGACGCTCACCAAGCCGCTCGGCGTCGGCGTGCTGAACAGCAGGCACAAGGCCACCGGCGAGACCTTCCCGCACGCGGTCGAGGCGATGGCGACGCTGAACCGGGACGCCGCCGAGGCAGCCGTCGCCGCCGGCATCCGGTGCGGCACCGACGTCACCGGCTTCGGCCTGCTCGGCCACGCCTTCAAGCTGGCCAGGGCGAGCGGCGCCACCGCGGTGGTCGACGCCGGCGCGGTGCCGTACCTCGACGGCGCGGTGGACGCCGCGCGGGCCGGCTGCATCAGCGGCGGTACCCGCCGCAACCTGGCCTGGGTGCGCCCGCACGCCGACCTCGACGCCGTCGACGAGCTGACCGCGTTGCTGCTCGCCGACGCGCAGACGTCCGGTGGGCTCCTGCTCGCCGGCGAGATCCCCGGCGCGCCCGTGATAGGTGAGCTGGTGCCCCGGGGCGAGCGGGACATCGTGGTCAGGGCGTAGCGACACCCGGGAGCGCGGAGAAGCCGAGCGGGAGGCCGACGGCGTCCCGCGGCTCGAAGCCGGCGCCGGCGAGCAGCTCGCGGTACTCGGCCTCGGTGCGTTCGCGGCCGTCGGTCATCACCATCATGTGCAGGTCGAAGACGAGCGGGACGGTCTGGTCCCCGCTGTCGCGGACGAGCCGTTCCACGACGAGCAATGTGCCGCCCGGGCGGATGGCCGCGCGGCACGTGGCCAGCAGCGCGCGGCACCGGTCGTCGTCCCAGTCGTGCAGGATCCGCGAGAGCAGGTAGAGGTCGCCGCCGTCCGGCAGCCGCTCGAAGATGTCGCCCCCGACGACGGTGCAGCGCTCGGCGAGGCCGGCGGCGGCCAGCTCCCGCGCCGCCGCCTCGGCGACGTGGGGCAGGTCGACCAGGACACCGCGGGCGTCCGGCACGGACCGGAGCACGGCGGCCAGCAGCGACCCGGTGCCACCGGCGAGGTCGACGACGGTCGACACGCCGGACAGGTCGTACACCTCGGGCAACGTGCCGAGCGCCGCGGCGACGGCGGACATGCCGGCGTCGTACGTGCGCGCGGTCTCCGGGTGCGCGCCGAGGTAGTCGAACACCGACTCGCCGAACGCGAGCTGCGCACCCGACTTGCCGGTGCGCAGGACGTCCTCGAGCTGGTCCCACGCCCGGGTGAAATGGTCGTCGCCGTACAGCTCGGCCAGCCCGCGGAGCGAGCCTGGCACGTCGGAGCGCAGCAGCCCGCCGGTCGCGGTGAGCGCGTAGCCCGTGTCGTCCCCGGTGAGCACGCCGAAGCCGGCGAGCGCCCGCAGCAGCCTGGCCAGCGGCTCGGGCTGGACGTCCAGCTCGGCGGCGAGCGCCGATATGGTCACGGTGCCCGCCGCGACGCGGTCCGGGATGCGCAGCCGGGCCGCGAGCGACACGGCACGTGCCACCCACGGCGCGACGAGCAGGCGGAGCAGGCGATCGGCGTCGGGCGAGGGCATGCCGCACAGCCTGGCACACCGCCCGGGCGGTCAGGCGGTCCTGGCGCGCCTCCGCCAGGCCCAGACGAAGACCCAGGTCGTCAGCGCCATCAGCGTCATGCCGAACGGCACGTGCAGGCTGAGCACGTGGGCGCCGCCCAGCGCCTCCTGCAGGAAGCCACCGGCGAAGACGATCGCGCTGACGATCGCCGGCCAGCCAGGCCCGCGGCCGGGACGCCACACCAGGATCGCGCCGACCAGCATCACCAGGCCGAGGACGTTGACGACGAGCGCGCCGGTGCCGTGCATGGTCCGCTCGGCGGCGATGTGGTCGAGCATGCCGCCTGCCGTCACTGCCTGCAGGAGTATCGCGGCCAGCTCGAGGGTGACGCCGACGCGCAGCACGGTGAGCATGCGCGGCCGTGCGGGGGCGCTCGGGACGCCCGAGCCCGGCACCGCGTTGGTCGCGGACATCCCTTGCGTCACGGTGACCATCCTCCGGATTCCGTGGAACGATTCGACGCCACTCAGTGTCGCGAGGGCGCGGTGCGGCGTCATCCCGTCAGCGGCGTCTGTCCGGCTGCGCCCTCCGGGGTACGGGCGGGGGGCCGGGGTACGCCGGCTGCGGTACGGATACGTTGGAACACGTTTTCCGCAACGCCGCCAGGGGAGGTCGTGATGGAGTACCGGCAGCTGGGCCGCTCGGGACTGCGGGTGTCGACGCTGACCATGGGCACGATGACCTTCGGCGGCCGGGGACCGTTCGGGAGCATCGGGAACACCGACGCGGCCGGCGCGAAGCGGCAGATCGACATGTGCCTCGACGCGGGCGTGAACCTCATCGACACGGCGAACATGTACTCCGGCGGCGTGTCGGAGGAGTTCGTGGGCGCGGCCGTCAAGGGCCGGCGCGACGAGGTGCTGATCTCGACCAAGGTGCGGATGCGGATGGGCGACGGCCCGAACGACTCGGGCCTGTCGCGGCACCACATCAGGTACCAGGTGGAGGCGAGCCTGCGCCGCCTCGACACCGATCACATCGACATCTACCACGTGCACGAGTGGGACGGGCAGACGCCGCTCGAGGAGACCCTGGAGACGCTCGACGCGCTGGTGCGGTCGGGCAAGGTGCGCTACCTCGGCGTGTCGAACTACTCCGGCTGGCAGCTGCTCAAGGCACTCGGCATCGCGGACGCGCACGGGTACCAGCGGTTCGTCAGCAACCAGATCTACTACTCACTGGAGAGCCGCGACGCGGAGTACGAGCTCGTCCCTGCCTCGCTCGACCAGGGCCTCGGCATCATGGTGTGGAGCCCGCTCGCCGGCGGCCTGCTCACCGGCAAGTACCGCCGCGGCCGGCAGGCGGACGAGGGCCGGCACCTCACCGACTGGGACGAGCCGCCGGTGCGCGACCGGGAGAAGCTCTACGACACCGTCGAGACGATCGTCGAGATCGCCGACGGGCACGGCGCCTCGGCGGCGCAGGTGTCGCTGGCGTACCTGCTGGCCAAGCCCGGCGTCACCACGCTGGTGATCGGTGCCCGCAGGGACGACCAGCTGAGCGACAACCTCGGTGCCGCGGACCTGAAGCTGTCCGCCGAGGAGGTCGACCGGCTCGACGAGGTCAGCGCACCGGAGCTCATCTACCCGCACTGGCACCAGGCGAAGACCGCGTCCGGCCGCTTCGGCGCCCCGGACCTGGCCCTGCACGCCCGCGCCCGCCGATAGCAAGCCCGCACAGCGCCGGGTCACGCTCCGACAGCGCCGGCGGGACGCCCGTCGATAGCAAGCCGGCGGGACGCCCGTCGATCACGTCAACGTGATCGACGGGTACTTCACACGATGTAGGACCCGTGTGAAGCCACCGTTCGTCGTGTGCAGCTCCGGCCGCGCCATGTGAAGTCACCTGACCTCAGCCCGGGTGGGACGGCCCGCGGAGCGCGCCGCGGCCGGCCCAGACGGCCGCCGCTGCGGCCGCCGTCAGCGCCACCGCGACGCCGAAGCCGCAACGGGTGCCGCAGGCGTCCACGAGGTGCCCGGCGACGGCGGCCGACGCCGCGACGCCGGCGGCGCTCGCGGAGTTGAGCCAGACCAGGGCCTGGGTGAGCACCGACCGGTCGACGTTCGCCTGCGTGATCAGGCCGGTGAGCGCCATGATGGGGGCGATCCCGAGCCCGGGGGCGACCAACGCCGCCGCCAGCGCGCCGACCGAGCCCGCGAACAGCAGCGGCACGGACGCCGCGGCCAGCCCGGTCACCGCGACCGCGAGCTCGACAGCCGGTGCGCGGCGGCGGGGGCGGCGGGCGTAGAGCCAGCCGGCCGCCAGGCTCGCGGCGCTGGTGATGCTGTACAGCGGGCCGGCCAGGCGGGCGGCGCCGTGGCCGACGGCGTACGCGGTCACGCTCACCTGCATCGCGCCGAAGTACCCGCCGAGCGCGAGCCCGACGACCACCAGCATCGCGAACGCCGGGCGCAGCAGCCCGCGCGCCGGCGAGTGTCCTGCGGGTGTCACCGCCACCGGCGGTGCGGTACGCCGCAGGGCCGCGAGCACCAGGCCCGACCCGACGACCAGCGTCGCGGCGAGCACCGTGCCCGCGACCGGCGACACCACCGAACTCGCCGCGCCGACGACCGCCGGGCCGACGAGGAAGGACAGCCCGTTGGCCGACGCCTCCAGCGCGAACGCGGCCGGGAGCAGGGCGCCGGTCCCGAGCAGCGCGGCCCACCGCGTCTGCGCGAGTGCGCCCAGCTGCGGTATCGACGCTCCCGCCAGGACGCCCGCGACCGCGCTCGCCCAGACCGGTGCCCGCAGCAGCGCCGTGGCGACGAGCGCGGCGACGGCGAGCGCGTGCACGGCGACCGCGGGCGGCAGGACGCGGGTCTGGCCGTAGCGGTCCACGAACCTGGCGACGTGCGGGCCGATCGTCGCCTCCGCGACCGCGAACGCGCCGGTGACGACGCCGGCGGCGCCGTACGCCCCGGTCTGGGCGTGGACGAGCCAGATGATGCCGAGACCGGTCATCGCGATGCCGATCCGCCCGGCGCAGGCGACGGCGAAGAATGCCGCGGCACCGGGAACGGCGAGGACGGCACGGTACGTGCCCGTCGTACGGGCAGGGGACGGGCGTGGGACAGCGGTCGGCACGGTGGGCCCTTCGTCGCCCGAAGGGGTGGACTACGAGCCGGGGGCGTCCGTCCCGGTCCGGCTCGTCCTCACCACCTAGAACCGTCCACTGGTGGCGCGCGGCGGGGACGCTCGCCGCACACCGACTCTGTCAACGGGCACAACTCACACTGCGGTCGTCGCCACAGTGTAGTGGCTAATGCCTGGTCGGCTCCTGGTCGCCGGCGTGGGTGCGGACGATGGCGACCGGCCCGGGCGCGTGGTGCAGCAGCGCCTGGCTCACCGACCCGAGCAGCAGGCCGCGGAAGCCGCCGCGGCCGCGCGAGCCGACCACGACGAGCACGGCGCCGTCGCCCGCGGTGACGAGCGCCTGGGCGGGCGGGTCGGGCACGACGTGCTCGGCGACGTCCACCTCGGGATACCGGTCCCGGCAGTCGGCGAGCGCCTCGGCGAGCATCCGGGCGCCGGCCGCGCGGCTGCCGCCGACG
>DASUWX010000159.1:0-12864 GCA_036378185.1 Streptosporangiales bacterium
GCGCGTGGCCGCGGCGGCGGCCAGGCGCGGGCTGCGTCCGGCCGACGCGACGGTCGCGCGCCTCGCCAGGGAATGCCCCGAGCTGCCCGTGCCCTGGCCGGCCCCGGCGCGCGAGGCGTTGCTCGACCTGCTCGCCACGGGTCCCGCGCTCATCCCGGTGTGGGAGGCGCTCGACCAGGCCGGCTTCCCGGCCCGCTGGCTGCCCGAGTGGGCGGAGATCCGCTGCCGGCCGCAGCGCAATCCCGTACACCGGCACACGGTCGACCGGCACCTGATCGAGACGGTCGTGTACGCACGGACGCACCTGCGCGACGTCGACCGGCCCGACCTGCTCCTGCTGGCCGCCTGGCTGCACGACGTCGGGAAGCTCCCCCGCAGCGCCGACCACTCGGCGGCGGGCGCGCCGATCGCCGCGGTGATCTGCCACCGCATCGGCCTGCCGGCGCGCGACGTCGGCGTCGTCGCGCTGCTCGTCCGCGAGCACCTGGCCCTCGTCGACCTCGCCACCAGGCGCGACCTCGGTGACCCGCGCACCCTGGACACGCTGCTCGCCGCCGTCGACCGGCGCAGGGACGTGCTCGAGCTGCTCCGCGCGCTCACCGAGGCGGACGCAGTCGCCGCCGGGCCGGCGGCGTGGACGTCCTGGCGGGCGCGCCTGGTCGACGAGCTCACCCGGCTGGCGCGTGCGGCGCTGGCCGACGACGGGGACGCCCGTCCCGAGCCGGCGCCGGAGGCCGTCCTGCCGGCCACGCACCCGTCCGCACCGCGGGTGCACGTCGCGACCGACGGGCCGACGCACCTGGTGACGGTGGTCACAGCCGACCGGCCGGGCCTGTTCGCAGATGTCGCGGGCCTGCTGGCGGCGCACGGGCTGACGGTGCTGGCGGCGCACGTGGCGACGCGGGACGGCGTCGCGGCGGACACCTGGCGTACCGAGTCGTCCGACGGGCGCCCGCCCGACGCGCGGCTGCTCGCCGAGGAGCTGCGCAGGCTCGCCGCGGGCGACCGGTCACCGCTGCGCCGGATGCGCCGGCGCGACTCCTCCAGGCATGTCGTCACCGGGCCGCCGCCGCGGGTGTTCCTGGTGGCGGGCGCGTCCGACACGGCGACCGTGCTCGAGGTGCGTGCGGCGGACCGCCCGGCCCTGCTGCACGACCTCGGCGCGGCGCTGCACGCGCAGGACGTCCGGGTGCGGTCCGCGCACGTCGAGACCTACGCGGGCCAGGCCGTCGACACGCTGTACGTCACCGACGCGGGCGGCCGCGTGCTGCAGCCCGCCAGGGCCGCGACCGCGGTGGCGGCGTTGCTCGACGCGTGCGGCTGACCCACCGCGTCGCTCAGCCCGAGGAGGACAGGAAGAGGAAGTACCCGACCAGCGCGACGATGACGACGACCGCGCTGACGTATCCCGTGATCAGGATGCCCATGCCCGGGTAGCCCTTGGGGTTCTGGTCGAGGGCACCGGCACGGCGGACGAACACCGGCGCCTTGTAGTACAGGAGCGTCTGCCGGCCGGCCTGCACCGGCACGGTCGTGTACGCCGTGGCGACGTACCGGAAGACGAAATCCGTCGTGGCCTGCACGGTGTGCTCACCGTCGGGCAGGTCGTAGTTGTTGACGCCCCAGTGCGCGGGCACCGACCCGCCGTTGATCATGATCTTCGGCTTGCCCAGCAACCGCTGCATCCAGACGAGCGGGCTGCACTTCGCCTCGATCACCAGCCGGCCCACGCCCGAGCCCGGCCGGGTGGGCAGCGCGTACTGCTGCGGGGGTTGCTGCGGCTGGTACTGCGGCTGCTGCGGCGGGTACTGCGGCTGCTGGTACTGGGGCGGGTATTGCGGCTGCTGGTACTGGGGCGGGTACTGCGGCTGCTGCGGACCGGCGGGACCCGACTGACCACCGGGTGGGTACATCGTCTCGACCTCCGTCGCCTGGACGCCTGCACCGTACCGTGTGCCCGACGCGTATCCCGCGATTCCCCGGGCGGCGCCAGGGTTCCAAATGATCACGGTATGTGGGTTTCCAGAGCCTACCGAGACGCGTACCTACTTCCCGCGTCCTGCAGCACGAGGGAAGTAGGCACTCGACTGGGTGAGTTCCCAGAAACCTACATACCGTGATCATTTGGAGAACGGCGGTGGGGAGAGGACGCGGGACGCGTGGGGCGGGGCCCCGTCCAGCCGGCTCAGTGCAGGAAGTGACGGGCTCCGGTGAAGTACAGCGGCAGGTCGGCCGCCCTGGCGGCGGCGACGACCTCGTCGTCGTGGATCGACCCGCCGGGCTCGACGACGGCCCGCACACCGGCGTCCACCAGCACCTGCAGGCCGTCGGCGAACGGGAAGAACGCGTCGCTCGCCGCGACCGCGCCGTGCGCCCGCGGCCCCGCCCGCGATACGGCCAGCCGGGCGGCGTCGACGCGGTTGACCTGCCCCATGCCCACGCCGACGGTGGCTCGCTCGGACGCCAGCAGGATGGCGTTGGACTTCACCGCGCGGATCGCCCGCCAGGCGAACGCGAGGTCGGCGAGCGTGGCGTCGTCCACCGGCTGCCCGGACTGCAGCGTCCACGCCGACGGGTCGTCGCCCGGTGCGCCGAGCCGGTCGACGCTCTGCATGAGGACGCCGCCGCTGATGCCGCGGAACTCGACCGGGTCCGGGTGGACGTCGGGCGGGCAACGCAGCAGCCGCACGTTCTTCCGTCCGCTCAACGCCTCGACGGCACCGGCCTCGTAGTCCGGCGCGACGACCACCTCGGTGAAGATCTCGGCCAGCTGTCGCGCCATCGCGAGGCTCACCGCCACGTTGGTGGCGACGACGCCGCCGTACGCCGACTGGGGGTCGCACGCATGCGCCTTGCGGTGTGCCTCGGCGACGTCCGAGCCGACTGCGATGCCGCACGGGTTGGTGTGCTTGACGATCGCGACGGCGGGTTCGGTGAAGTCGTACGCCGCCCGGCGCGCGGCGTCGGCGTCGACGTAGTTGTTGTACGACATCTCCTTGCCGTGCAGCTGTTCCGCGTGCGCGAGGCCGGGCCGCCAGTGTCGGTACAGGGCCGCGCGCTGGTGCGGGTTCTCGCCGTAACGCAGCACCGCCGCACGGTCCCACGTTGCGCCGGTCCACGCGGGGAAGCCGGTGCCGTCGTCGGTGGGCGCGAGCACGTTGCCCATCCAGGCCGCCACCGCGACGTCGTAGGTCGCCGTGTGCACGAACGCCTCGGCCGCGAGGCGCCTGCGCTGGTCGAGGGTGAACCCGCCGGCCTCGACGGCGGCGAGCACGTCTGCGTACCGCGCCGGGTCGACCACCACCGCGACGGTGCCGTGGTTCTTCGCCGCGGCACGGACCATCGCCGGGCCGCCGATGTCGATCTGCTCGACGCACTCGTCCGGGGCGGCACCGCCGAGCACCGTGTCGCGGAACGGGTACAGGTTCGACACCAGCAGGTCGAACGGCGCGACGCCGAGCTCGTCGAGCTGCGCGGCGTGGTCGTCCCTGCGGACGTCGGCGAGCAGTCCCGCGTGCACCTTCGGGTGCAGGGTCTTCACCCGGCCGTCGAGGCACTCGGGGAAGCCGGTGAGGTCCTCGACCCGGGTCACCGGCACGCCGGCGCCGATGCGTGCGGCCGTCGAGCCGGTCGACACGATCTCGACGCCGTGCGCGGCCAGGCCACGGGCCAGCTCGTCCAGGCCGGTCTTGTCGTACACGCTGACCAGCGCCCGCCGCACCGGCCGGCGTCCGTTCGCATCCGTCACGGGATCGTCACCCTCCTGCCGTCCACGGTCCAGCCCTCGCGGACCATCCGGCCCACGGTCTCGACCACAATCGTGCGTTCGACGCTCTTGATCCGTTCGTGCAGGCTGTCCTCGGTGTCCGTCTCCAGTACGGGCACCGCCGCCTGCGCGATGATCGGGCCGCCGTCGACGGCCTCGTCGACGACGAACACCGTGCAGCCACTGACCTTCACCCCGTGCTCGAGCGCGTCCCGCGGCCCGTGCATCCCGGGGAACGACGGCAGCAGCGCGGGATGGGTGTTGATGGTGCGGCCCGCGAACCGGCGCAGGAAGGCGGGGCCGGTGAGCTTCATGAACCCGGCGAGGACGACGAGGTCGGGTTCGTAGCTCGCCACGGTCTCGGTGAGCGCGGTGTCCCACGACTCGCGTTCGGCGTGGTCGCGCACCCGGTGCACGAACACCGGCACGCCGCTCGCCCTGGCGCGGTCCAGCGCCGGTATGCCGTCCCGGTCGGCGCCGACGGCGACCACCCGGGCGCCGTACGCGGGGTCCGCGCAGGCGTCGAGCAACGCCTGCAGGATGGTTCCCGTCCCCGAGACGAGCACGACGAGTCTGCCGGACAAGCGCTGTCTCCCTGTGAGTCGACGACGACGCAAGTATTGCCTACGCCGTCCGGTCACTGCCGCACCCGCACCGGCTCGCGGACACACGCACGGTGAGCGCCGAACGCGGCGGGCCTGCGTGTCCTTCCCGGCCGCTAAGCTGCACCGACGGCAGCATGATCGAGGACGCGGAGGCGCAGGTGGCGGCACCCGACGGCGACCGGCCGGGCGAGACCGAGCGGCAGGGCGGGCCGAACGGAAAGAGCGCGGAGCGGCGCCGGTACGGCGCGGTCGCGCTGGTCTTCGCCTGCGCGCTGCCGATCGCCCTGCTGGTGCTCCCCGTGCTGCCGATGCTGATCGCGACGCCGATCCTCGGGGCGGGCGCGCTGATCGCAGGGGTGTCCGCGAGGCGCGCGGCCCGGCGCACCGGCGGCGTCGCACCCGGCACGCCGACGGCCATCGCCGTGGGCGTCATCGGGCTGGCGCTCACCGTCGCCGTCGCGCCGTTCTGGAACCCGTTGAGCAACTACGAGGACTGCCTCACCAGCGCGAACACCGTGCACGACCGGACCAGTTGCCGGCAGGCGCTCGACCGCGGCCTCGCCTCACGCGTCCCGTTCGCCTCCCCCGACTTCGTCGGCCGGCTCACCAGCTCCGGCTGAGTCCGGGGCGCCGGCGGCCGCGGGGTCGTCCCTCGGCGGCGGCGGGACCCGGCGGCGGGTCAGCCAGGCGGCCGCCACCGCGGCCAGGGCCGCGACCACGGCGATCTCGCCCGCCACCGCGAGCCCGGTGAGCCACGGGTCCGGGCCGAGCCACGCCAGCCGGTGCGCACCCAGCGACCCCCCGGCCAGTGCGGCGAGCAGGCCGACGGCGAGGCCGACCGGAGGGCCGACGGCGAGACCGGACGCGGCCGCCCGCGGCAGCGAACGCGGCAGGGTGTGCCGGACGAGCAGGCCGCCGGCCACGACTCCGGCCAGCACGGGCACGGCCAGCACGAGCCACGCCACCGGCGGCGGCGTGCCGGTCGGCACCGCGCCGAGCAGCGGGAACGACGGCAGCGGGCCGCCCGCGAACCGCCACGGCGCGACGATCGTCCCGGCGCCGAGGCTGAACCCGGTGCCGGCGGCGTAGGCGACGGCGTACAGCACGGCGTTCGGCAGGTAGAGCGCGCCGGCCAGGAACAGCAACGCCTCGCCGAGCCCGCCCGCGTGCAGGGAGGCGGTGATGTCGCGGACCCGGACGACGTGCACGGCGAGCATCACGGTGACGAGCAGCGCGCCCCCGGCGACCAGCGTCCCCGTCGCGCCGACGGCGGCGACCAGGACCGGGCGGGCGCGCTCGGGCACCCGGAGGGCCAGGCGCAGGCCGAGCCCGGCACCGCGCAGCACGCCGACGCCGCCGGCGAGGAGCGCGACCAGCAGCGCGCCGACCGGCGCCCAGAGCAGCGAGGCGTGGTCGGTCCGGGCGAGCGTGGACACGGCGGCGACGCCGCCGGCGCACGCGTACGGCACGGCGAGCGCGGCCAGCGCGACGCCTGCCTGCCACAGCCCGGCGACCTCCACCTCGCGGGCCAGCCGGCCGCCGGCGCGGACGAGCAGGAGGACCGGCAGGAGCAGCAGGCCGAGCGGCAGCAGCCCCACGTCGCCGTGCGCGAACACGACCGGGACGTGGTGCGCGGCGAGCCACAGGTCGGCGCCGAGCCCGACTGTCCCCGCGAAGGTCAGGCCGTCCGTGCTCCAGCCGACGGCGAGGCCGGCGAGGATGCACGCGACCAGCCCGATGACCGACGCGCGCAGCGCGGCCAGCACGCCGGCGAGCACCAGCCGGCCGGGCGAGGTCGACGGCGGCAGCGCGCGCCGGTCCCGTCCGGGTTCACCGCGGGCGCGCGAGCCGGAGGAGTCCGCGACGACCGTCACCGAGCCATCGTCGCAACCATCTCCGGTGTGGTCATGGAGACGCGCCGGGATCCCCGGAACGCCGACGTGGGTACATCGCAGTGGTCATAACCACTGCGATGTACCCACGTCACGGTTCGGGTGGCCCCGAGGTCTCCGTCAGAGGGAGGCCATGACCTCGCGCATCAGGCGGGCGGTCTCGCTCGGGGTCTTGCCGACCTGGACGCCGATCTTGCCCAGCGCCTCGGCCTTCGCCTGGGCGGTGCCGGCGGACCCGGACACGATCGCGCCGGCGTGCCCCATCGTCTTGCCCTCGGGCGCGGTGAAGCCGGCGACGTACCCCACCACCGGCTTGGTCACGTGCTCGGCGATGTACGCGGCCGCGCGCTCCTCGGCGTCGCCGCCGATCTCGCCGATCATGACGACGGCGTCGGTGTCGGGGTCGTCCTGGAACGCCTGCAGGCAGTCCACGTGCGTGGTGCCGATGATCGGGTCGCCGCCGATGCCGACGCAGGTGGAGAAGCCGACGTCGCGCAGCTCGTACATCAGCTGGTAGGTGAGCGTGCCGCTCTTGCTGACCAGGCCGACCCGGCCGGACGAGGTGATGTCCGCGGGGATGATGCCGGCGTTCGACCTGCCCGGGCTCGCGATGCCGGGGCAGTTCGGGCCGATGAAGCGGGTGTTGCTGCCCTGGCTGTGCGCGTACGCGTACATCGTGTCGTGCACCGGCACGCCCTCGGTGATGACGACGCAGAGCGGCATGCCCGCGTCGACCGCCTCGATCATCGCGGCCTTGGTGAACTTCGCGGGCACGAAGACGACGGTGACGTCGGCGCCGGTCTCGGCCATGGCGTCGGCGACGGTGTCGAACACCGGCACCTGCCTGCTGCCGAAGTCGACCTGCTGGCCGCCCTTCTTCGGCGTCACGCCACCGACGACGTTGGTGCCGGCCGCGAGCATCCGCATGGTGTGCTTGCTGCCCTCGGAGCCGGTCATGCCCTGGACGATGACCTTGCTGTTCTCGTCGAGCCAGATGCTCACGCCTTTGCCCCTTCCGCCGCCAGCTCCGCGGCGCGGTCGGCCGCTCCGTCCATCGTGTCCACCCGCTCGACGCCGGGGAGCCCGGCCTCGTCGAGGATCCGCCTGCCCTCCTCGGCGTTGTTGCCGTCGAGCCGGACGACGAGCGGCTTGTCGACCTGCTCGCCCCTCTCCTCCAGCAGCCGGTACGCCGAGACGATGCCGTTGGCGACGGCGTCGCACGCGGTGATGCCGCCGAAGACGTTGACGAACACGCTGCGCACGCTGGGGTCGCCGAGCACCACGTCGAGGCCGTTCGCCATCACCTCGGCGGACGCGCCGCCGCCGATGTCGAGGAAGTTCGCCGGCTTCACGCCACCGTGCTTCTCACCGGCGTAGGCGACCACGTCGAGCGTGCTCATCACGAGCCCGGCGCCGTTGCCGATGATGCCGACCTCGCCGTCCAGCTTGACGTAGTTGAGGCCCTTCTCCTTGGCCTTGACCTCGAGCGGGTCCGTGGCCGCGATGTCGGCCAGCGAGGCGTGGTCGGCGTGCCGGAAGTCGGCGTTGTCGTCGAGGGTCACCTTGCCGTCGAGGGCCACCACCCGGCCGGTGTCGGTGCGCACCAGCGGGTTGACCTCGACCAGGCTGGCGTCCTCGCCGACGAACACGTCCCACAGCTTGACGATGACGCCGGCGGCGTCGTCGAGGATCTCGGCCGGGAACTTCGCCTGCGTCGCGATGTCGCGCGCCGTCTGCTCGTCGATCCCGCGCGTGGCGTCGACCGGCACCATGGCCAGCGCCTCCGGCTTGGTGCGCGCGACCTCCTCGATCTCGACGCCGCCCTCGCGCGAGCCCATCGCGAGGAAGGTGCGGTTGCCGCGGTCGACGAGGAACGAGAAGTAGTACTCCTCGGCGATCTCCTCGGCCGGGGTGATCAGCACCTTGCGGACCACGTGCCCCTTGATACCCATGCCGAGGATGTCCGCGGCCTTGTCGCGTGCCTCGTCGGGCGACTCGGCGAGCTTGACGCCGCCCGCCTTGCCGCGGCCGCCGGTCTTCACCTGCGCCTTGACGACGACGGTGTCCGCGAACCGTTCGGCGGCCGTGCGCGCCGCGTCCGGCGTCTCGACGACCTCCTGCGGCATCACGGGGACGCCGTGCTTCGCGAAGAGCTCCTTGGCCTGGTACTCGTAAAGATCCACTGGGTGTCCGTTCCTGACGTCCACATCCGCCCTGGTGAGGGTAGCGGTCGACGGCGGTCAGGGTCGGGTCAGGGTCGTTCCCCGAAGCCGCGCGGAGAGCCGGCTGGGAGTCTGGCGACAGACGCACGAGAGAGCGAGGAGCACCAGCATGAACGGCCCTGGCGGCACCACCCAGACCGGACTGCGCGCATCGGATGCCGACCGGGAAAGCACCGTCGGTGACCTGCGCAGACACTACGAGACCGGGCACATCGGGTACGCGGAGTTCAACCACCGGATGGACACGGCCTACCGCGCCACCTTCCAGCACGAGCTCACGGCCCTGCTCGCCGACCTGCCGGGCGGCTCGGCCGGCCAGGCCGTCGCCCCCGCCCCGCAGGCCCAGCGGCCGAAGGAGCGGACGTCCGCCGGCAAGATAGTGATGATCATCGCATTGGTCGTCGCGTCCATCGTCGGCCTGTCGTGGCTCAGCGCGATCGTCACCCACCACCCGCTGCTGGTCATCGCCGGCGTCGTGGTGACAGTCTGGCTCGTCGTCCGCCGCCGCCCGGGCCGCAGGACCAACGACGCCTGACCGGATCCGACCGCCCGCACCCCGCGGCCCCCGAGCCCACACCTCGGGGGCCGCGTCACGTCTCCGCCCCGGGCTCCCACTTCACTTGGCCGCTCGACACTTCACTTGGCCCGCCCCGGGCGCCCGCTTCACTTGGCCGGTCGGCACTTCACTTGGCCCGTCCGGTCGTTATGCCCGGATTGCCCCCGTTCTCGACCTGAGCGGCCAAGTGAACACGCGACGGGCCAAGTGAAGTGGGATGAGCGGGCGCTACCGGGGCAGGACGACGGTCGCCGGCCCGGACATCGCGGCTACGACGCGGGCTCGGCCTCGGTCTCCGACTCGTGGCCGACGTTGGCGCGGACCCAGGTGACGATGTCCTCCGTGGTCGCGCCGGGCCCGAAGACCTTGGCGACGCCGAGCCGTTCCAGCTCGGGGATGTCGGCCTCGGGGATGATCCCCCCGCCGAACACGACGATGTCGGACGCGTCCCGCTCGGCGAGCAGCTCGACGAGGCGGCGGAACAGCGTCATGTGCGCGCCGGACAGCACGGACAGCCCGATGCCGTCGGCGTCCTCCTGGATCGCCGTCTCGACGATCTGCTCCGGCGTCTGGTGCAGCCCGGTGTAGACGACCTCCATGCCGGCGTCGCGCAACGCGCGCGCGACGACCTTGGCGCCGCGGTCGTGGCCGTCGAGGCCCGGCTTGCCCACGACCACCCTGATCTTGCCGCTCACGTCGCCGCCTCCATCGTCGCGAGGTCCTCACCGAGAGCGTAACCACGTCCCGCGAGCACCGTTTGGCGACGTCCGATCCGGCTAATGTGACGATCGACATGGACGTCTGCGTGCCCCAGGTCGCCCGTGAGGCCTACGACCGGCTGCCGGGCCATGACCTGCTGAGCAGCTGGCACAAGGCGACGGTCGACGCCGCCGTCAGGACGTTCACCGCCGCCCGCGCCACGCTCGGCGAGGCCGCCTGGGTCGCCGCACACCTGGCGACCTACCCGCTCGGGCTGGTGTCGGACCGGTACCTGTCCTGGTCGCCCGCCGACCCGTTCGGGCCGCTGCGCCGGCGGGCCGACCCGACGCCCGCCTCGCCCGAACATGCGGACGTACCGGTCCTGCTCGTGCACGGCCTCGCCGACAACCGGTCCGTGTTCACGGTCCTCGGGCGCGAGCTGCGCCGGGCCGGATTCCACAACGTGTACGCGCTGAACGCCCACCCGTTCCCCGGCGACGCCCGCACCGCCGCCACCCGGCTCGCCGGGGAGGTCGAGCGCATCTGTGCCGAGACGGGCCAGGAGCGGGTGCACATCGTCGCCCACAGCCTGGGCGGGCTGATCGCCCGCTACTACGTGCAGCTCCTCGACGGCGACGCGCGCACCGCGACCCTCGTCACGATCGGCACGCCGCACCAGGGCACGACGCTCGCCCGGCTGCTGCCGTACCGGATGACCGGGCAGCTGCTGCCCGGCAGCGAGCTGCTCCGCGACCTCGCCGCGCCGGCCACCGGCTGCCGCACCAGGTTCGTCTGCTTCTGGAGCGATCTCGACCACCTGATGTCACCGCGCGACACCGCCGTACTCGTGCACGACGACCTGGACGTGCGCAGCATCGCCGTCACGGGCGTCCGGCACGCGTCGCTTCCCGTCAACGCCGAGGTCGTGGCCGGGATCTGCCGCATACTCGACGAATGAGCGCGCTCCCCCACCGCTCCCGGCTCGTCCAGGGCGCGGCGTTGGCCGTGGCGCTGGTCGTCGGCGGCGTCGTGGGTTGGCTGCTGCACGGTTCGGGCTCCGGCGCCGGTCCCGCCCCGGCGACGCCCACGCCCGGCACGAGCGGCCGGCCGATGGCGAGGCCGGTGGTCGACGGGCACCTGACGTTCACCGTGCTCACCTTCGGCTGCGGGCTCACGGCCGTGCAGGGCACGCACGCCGAGGGCCAGCCGGACGGGCAGTTCTGCAACGTGCGGCTGCGGGTCGACAACCACGACCCCGCGTTCCACGACTACGTCACGAAGGAGCAGACGCTCGCCGGCGTCACCGGGTCGGTCGCCCGCCCGGACTTCTTCGCGATGGCCGTACGCCGCCAGCCGGACCGGATCCGGATCGGCGGGCACAACGCCGTCGAGGTGGAGCTCTGGTACGACGTGCCGAAGGACGCGCACGTCACCGGCATCAGGCTCTCCGGCGACCGCGACCCGGTCGGCTTCCGTGGCGAGGGCGTCGTGCCGCACCGCCCCGGCGGTGTCCTGGTGCGCCTTCTCCCCACCGACGAGACCCCGGGCTGAGGTGGTCTCCCCTACCGCAGCCCGAGCTGCCGCAGCCTGGTCGTGACCAGCTTGCCGACCAGCGCGGACGGCAGCGGTTCGTCGACGGCGAAGTGAAGCGAACCGGTGGTCCGTTCGTAACCGGCGAGGTCGTCGGCGAGGGCCGGGAGCACCGAGCCGCTGTGCGGCAGGTAGCTGAGGTGGTTCTTGAAGGCGGCGAATCCGGCCACGGTCCTTCCCTGGTAGCGGAAGGCCGGCATGCCGTACGAGATGCATTCCTCGGCGTCGGGTATGGCATGGCGGATCGACTGCCGGACGTGCTGCAGCGTGCTGCGTTTCGGCTCGTCCAGGCCGGCGAGGTAATCGTCGATGTCGACGGCTGCCATATTCGGAGTATGCCCATGCCGGCCCGGCGTGGGGACGCCACACCGGTGAGGGTGTCGTTGTCCGACGTGCTTCAAGGTCGTGCTCGCCGTGGGCTGACCGCTCCCCACCGGCTCCGCACCAGGACCGGTACCCGAGGGTCGCGCCGCCGCTCACCACTCCGCGTAGCGGCCGTCGGCGTAGGTCCAGTCGGCGTCCGGTAGGTGCCACCGCGTCGCCGCCGCCTCGATGCGCGCGGCGTCCAGTTCGATGCCGAGCCCGGGGCCGGTCGGCCGGGCCAGCCGGCCGGCGACGGTACGCAGCGGCGCCGGGTCGGGCACGAGGTCGAGCAGGTCGCCGGGCGGCAGCCCGTCGTAGCCCTGGTTGTAGTGCAGCCCAAGGCTCTGCTCCTGGATCACGACGTTGCCGCACGCGACGTCCACCTGGAGCGACGCCGCCAGCGACACCGGGCCGTTCGGGCAGTGCGGCGCGACGGCGACGTCGTAGGCCTCCGCCATCCGGCAGATCGTGGCCAGCTCGGAGATCCCGGTGAGCGACACGTCCGGCTGCAGCACGTCGACCGCCCGCTGCTCGAGCACCTGCCGCACCTGCCACCGGTTCAGCAGCCGCTCGCCGGTGGCGATCGGCGTACCGCCCGCGGCGGCGACGAGGGAGGGCAGCGAGTCCTCGTGGCCCGGCGGCAGCGGCTCCTCCACCCACATCAGCCCGAACGGTTCGAGTGCGCGCAACAGGGGCCGCAGCATCGGCCGGTGCACGCGGCCGTGGAAGTCGAGCGCGATCGCGAGGTCGCGGCCGAAGGCGTCCCGCAGCGCGCCGACCCGTTCCACCACGGCGTCGACCTGCGAGTTGTGGTCGAGGTAGTCCAGCTGCGCGGTGGCGTTCATCTTCACCGCGTCGAAGCCCTGCTCGCGCCGCTGCCGCGCGTGCGCGACGACGTCGGACGGGCGGTCGCCGCCGATCCAGGCGTAGCTGCGCACCTGCTCCCGCACGGCACCGCCGAAGAACTCGTACACCGGCAGGCCGACGGCACGCGCCTTGACGTCCCACAGCGCCTGCTCGACCGCGGCCGACGCCGTCGCGAGCACCGGCCCGGACCGGAAGAACGCACCGCGGTGCATCCGCTGCCACAGGTCTTCCACGCGGTACGGGTCGGCGCCGGACACCACGTCCGCGAGGTCGGCGACGGCGCCCAGCACGGCCCGCACCCGCT
>DASUWX010000160.1:0-9281 GCA_036378185.1 Streptosporangiales bacterium
TGTCGATGCCCATGCCGAACGCGCTCGTGGCGACCACCACGTCCAGCCGCCCCGAGAAGAACCGGTCCTGCACGTCCGCTCGCACCCTGGCCGGCAGCCCGGCGTGGTACGGCGCCGCCCGGAATGCGTCGTGCCGCAACCGTTCGGCCAGCGACTCGCACCGGGCATGGGTGAGCGCGTACACCAGGGCCGGCGCCTCCTGTTCGATCAGCACGTCGACGCAGCGGTCGTCGACGGCCTCCGCCTCCCGTCGGTCCGGACGCGTGTGCGCCACGGCCAGCGAGATGTTCGGCCGGTCGAAGTCCGCGACCACCACCTCAGGAGACCGCATCCCGAGTCGGCGCGTGATGTCCGCCTGGACGGGCGGGGACGCGGTCGCCGTCAGGGCGAGGATCGTGGGCCGGCCCAGCTCCCCGATCGCGTCGACCAGGCGCAGGTACTCGGGGCGGAACTCCTGTCCCCACTCGCTGACCAGGTGTGCCTCGTCGACGACGAACAACCCGACGTCGCGCGCGCCCGTCCGCACGGCGTCCCGGGTCTCGGCGTTCGTGAGCTGCTCGGGCCCGATCAGCAGGAAGTCGACCTCGCCGCGGCGGACCCGGGCAAGCGTGTCCTGTCGCTCGTGCGCCTTCTGGGATGAGTTGAGCAGCTCGGCTCCGACGGTCCGTCCCGAGCCGAGTCGCCGCCCGGCGAGGGAGCGGAGCTGGTCTCGTTGCAGGGCGATCAACGGCGAGACGACCAGCGTCAGGCCGCCGATCGCCAGGCCGGCCACCTGGTAGACGGCGCTCTTGCCGCCGCCCGTCGGCAGCACCACCAGTGTGTCGCGGCCCGAGACGACGGCGTCGACGGAGCGGCTCTGGGACGGGCGCAGGACGAACTCGAACAGTGTGCTCGCGACCGCCGACGGATTCAGCGCCACGGCCGCGCCGCCCGTCGGGACCAGTACGCGGTGGGCTCCTCCGCGAGCGCCGGGACACCCTGCACCCGTACGTCCAGGGCGGCGAGGTTGCTCAGCAGCTGGCCGGTGGTGACGGCGCCGGAGAGCACGACCGTGGCCCAGGGTTGTGCGAGCGCGGCAGCGATCGCGAGGGCGTCCGGCGTCGTGTCCAGCTCCGACGCGGCCGTGGCCAACGGGCTGCCGGGACCGCCGACGTCGCCCGCGGCGGTGATCCGGCCGTTGGCGACCGCCTCCTTCACGATGACGATCCAGCCGGCGTCGTGCGCGTCAGCGAGCGCCGGCCCGACACTGGTCTCGAGGACGTTCCACGTCGCCTGGACGCAGCCGAACAGCGGCACCCCGTCGACCTGGATGTCCAGCGCCTTCCGGACCGTGTCGCGTTGTCCCGGCCCGGACGTCGTCAACCCGACCCGGATGCCCTCGTCCCGGAGCCGGGCGAGGGCACGGTGCAGCCGCCCGTCGTCGAGCACGCCGGACTCGAGCGTCGCCGAGTGCACCTGGTAGATCGCGACCCGGTCCCCGAGCAGCGCGCGGGTCTCGGCGTACTGGCGCTCGAACGCCGCGAGGGAGTGGTCCTTGATCTCGTGCACCTCCGCGTCCATGCGCCAGTCTCCCACGTACGTGTACCCCCATTTGCTCCCGACGACGACGTCGGCGTCCGGGCGGCGCGCCAGCCACTGGCCGAGGAACTCCTCGGCCCGGCCGTAGGAGCGCGCCGCGTCGACGTACCGGATGCCATGGGCGTAGGCGAGGTCGAGCAGTT
The DNA here is from genome assembly GCA_036378185.1 of Streptosporangiales bacterium. GTDB lineage: Bacteria > Actinomycetota > Actinomycetes > Streptosporangiales > WHST01 > WHST01. The sequence continues at coordinate 1,722 of DASUWX010000160.1, forward strand.
CGAACGCCCGCGTCCGCAGGGCCGGCACGGACCGGTCCGTGGGCAGGTCGGCGGACCTGCCCACGGTGATGTAGGCGGGCCGGCCCACCGCGGCGAGACCCAGGCCGATCCGAGACAACCGGGGAGATGCCGCGTCCGGTCGTGCGGTCATGTCACCTCCCTGAGTCACCGCTGCCGTCGATGCCGAGGCTAGGACAACGCCTCGCGTACGCCGCACCCCGACCTCGCCGGCGGCCGGCGAAATGGGCGGGAAAATGCGCGGGAATCCCAGAGCACGCGGAAGTGTTCAGCAAAAGCCGCGCGATAAGCGCGGGTATTCCGGATTTCGAAGGGAACGCACGTGTCCGTTGTCGAACGCATGCGGATGGCGGAGGACTACCTCGACCTGCGAGCGCCGCTCGCCGCGCTGGAAGCACTGCGCCCGGTCGAGGACGAGCTGACCGGCGTGGTCTCCGGTGAGCTGCTGCTCGCTCGTGGATATTTCGCGTCCGCCCAGCTCGGGCGGGCGGAGCTGGCATTCCGCCGGGTGATCGAGCTCGACCCCGTGAACGACTTCGCGCATTTCGCGCTCGGCCGGACCCTGGAGCGGCAGAGCCGGCACGACGACGCGCGTCGTCATTACCGGATCGCCGCGTCGATGAACCCCTGTGCCGAATACCGGCAGCGGCTGGACCTGGTCGAGGCGCGGCCGGCACCGGCGCCGGACGAGCCGGCCGAGTAGTGACGCAGGCGACGACGGCCTGGGACGGCGGCCACGCCGTCGTCGCCGCCCCATCCGCCCTCATCCCCGCGGGCGCAGTCGCGCGGTGGGCAGCACCGGCGCGGGCAGGGTGTCCCGCCACTGCGGGGGGAACGTCCCGAACCGCGCGGGCTCCGCGTAGGTGACGCCGGCACGCTCGCGAGTCCACTGCTCCCGGTAGGCGGCGATCTCGTCGTGGTCGCGGCCGATGAAGTTCCACCACATGACGATCCGCTCCCCCAGCGGCCGGCCGCCGAGCAGCAGCACCCGCGCCTCGCCCTCGTCCCCGGCGCGCAGAGCGAGCTCGTCGGCGCCCACCGGCAGGTAGACCAACCGGCCGGGGCCTGCCGGCACGCCCCCGACGACGACCCGCCCGGTGTCGACGAGCACGCCGTGCTCGTCCGCCGGGTCCACGCCCAGTCGCAGCGGCTGTCCCGCGGGCAGTGTGATCTCCGCCCCGACGAGCGGGCTGTAGGTGCGCACCGGCGCGGAGTGACCGGCCAGCGTACCGAGGAACACCAGGATCCGTGCGCCGTCGCGGTCGAGGACCGGCGGTGCGTAGTGCTCGAACCACGGTGCCGCGAACCGGTGCCGCTCCGGCAGCGCGACCCACAGCTGCACGCCGTGCAGAACGCTCGTCGCCGGCGTCGAGTACTCCGAGTGCGCGATCCCGGCTCCCGCGGTCATCAGGTTCAGCTCGCCGGGACGCACGTACGCGTGGGTGCCGAGGGTGTCACGGTGCTCGACCTCGCCGCGGAACAGCCACGACACCGTCTGCAGGCCGGTGTGCGGATGGCCGGGCACCCGCATCCCACCGCTCACCGACACGTCGTCCGGCCCGTAGTGGTCCGCGAAACACCAGGCGCCGATCAACGACCGTGCCCGTTGCGGCAGCGTCCGCCGCACGGTCATCGCCCGGGGACCGCCCAGCGGCACCTCCCGGGCCTCGAGCACCAGCCCCCGCTCCGGCGCCTCGGCGGCGGCCGCGGTCGAGCCGCAGGTCAGCTCCGCGGGCGCCGACTCCAGGTTGCTCACGCGCGTCCTCCTGGTTCCGGGCGACCCGTCCAGCATGCCCCACGGCCGAGCGCATCGGAACGCCGCGACCAACGGTCCCCCGAGCGGTGCCGGGAGGGCCGTGCGACGATGACCGGGAGCAGCAGATGGGGGTGGACCCGGTGACGATCTCCGACGACGGTTCGTTCGAGGAGCAGACGCTTCCTCCCGAGGAGAGTCTCGACGACGACGAGACAGGCGTGGACCCCGAGGAGGGCTATTCCCCGCCCGAGCGCCCGCGGGGCGTGACCGCGTGGGGAGTCACCGCGGAGGAGGAGGAAGAACCCGAGGACCTCGATCGTCGCCTGGCCCAGGAGGAGCAGGACGACGACACCGACGACGGCGACGGCATCGGCGACACCGACGACACCGACGGTGAGCCGATCGACGACCAGGTCGGGGACGCGCGTTCCGGCCGCCTCGTGCTGGAGGACGTCGACGAGTTCGACTCGCGGGACCTGTGGGCCCGCGACGTCGGTGTCGACGGCGCCGGCGCCTCGGCCGAGGAGGCGGCCGTGCACGTCGTGCCCGACGAGGACGATTCCTGAGCGAAGGCAGCGGTGCCCTGCGCGGCCCCGGCGTACGATCAGCGGGTGCCGCAGCGGAGCACGAGCAGTCCCGATCAGTACCTGAGTCGCGCTGACCCGGTCCTGGCCGGGGTCATCGACCGGGTCGTGCGCGAGGCGGACGGCGTCCGTCCGACGCTGACGCCCGACCCTGCGGTGCCGCCGGATCCGTACCTGCCGGCCGACGGCTACGGCGTGCTGGTGCGCGCGATCGTCAGCCAGAACATCTCGACCGTCGCGTCGCGCGCGATCCACCGGAGACTGCTCGAGCGTTTCGGTGGCCGCCCGCCGACGCCGCAGGAGATCCTCGACGAGGACCCCGACCTGCGGATGGCCGTCGGCCTGTCCAGGGCGAAGATGGTGTACCTGCGTTCGCTCGCCGAGCACATCCTCTCCGGCGAGCTGGACCTCGAGCGGTTGCACGAGCTGCCCGACGAGGACGTGGTCGCGCAGCTCAGCGCGGTGAAGGGCGTCGGCACCTGGACCGCCGACATCTACCTGATCTTCCACATGCGGCGGCCGGACGTGCTCCCGGTGGGCGACCTCGAGCTCCGCAGGACCGTCGCGCGGGTGTACGGGCTGCCGGCGTCACCGGGTCCCGCCGAGCTGGAGCGGATCGCGCAACCCTGGCGGCCGCACCGGTCGCTCGCGTGCCTCTACCTCTGGCAGCTGACCGAGAACACGCCACAGATCGGTTGAGGCGAGGCGTCGATCGTGTTGCGCATGGTTCTGCTCGGCCCGCCCGGAGCGGGCAAGGGCACCCAGGCGGCGCGGCTCGGCCGTCGCACCGGACTGCCCGTGCTCTCCACCGGACAGGTGCTCGCCGAGCAGATCGCCGCGGGCACCCCGCTGGGCGAGCAGGCCCGCGCGTGCGTGGAGCACGGCGAGCTCGTGCCGGACGAGCTGGTCATCGAGATGGTTCGGGAGCGACTGGGCGACTGGGACTGCGCGGACGGGTTCGTCCTCGACGGCTTCCCGCGTACGCTGGCCCAGGCCGAGGCGCTCGACCGTGTCCTCGCCGAGCGCGGCGAGCGACTCGACGTGGTCGTCGAGCTGACGATCGACGAGTCCGAGGTGCTGGCCCGGATACGTAAGCGGGCGCGTTCCCAGCATCGCCGCGACGACACGGAGGAGACCGCGCGACACCGGATGCAGGTGTTCGCCGACCGGTCGGGGCCACTGCGCGACCACTACCGCCGGCAGGGCCTGCTGACCGCGGTGGACGGCAGCGGTTCGCGCGATGCCGTTTCCGCACGCGTCGATGCGGCGTTGGCCGAGCTCACGTCCCGGCCGGGTTCAGACACGGGTCGGTGATGCCGTCCTCGCAGGCATAGCGGTCCAGGTCCCAGCCGGCCAGGCCGGCACCCGCACGGTACGTGGACTCGTAGAACGCCAACGCCGCCGCCCGCGGGTCGTCGGCGAGCCGCACCTGCTCGTAGCCGAGGACGGCCAGGTGGCTGCCGTTGCGAGGCAGCCACTCCGCCCCGTCGGGCTGGAGCGGCCGGTCGGCGAGACCGTCGGGCTCGGGACTGGTGTAGCTGTAGAACGCGGGGTGGGGCGTGCTCTCGTCGCCGAACCAGAATCCGGCACTGACCACCTCCCGCGAGTACGCCTCGCGCGTCACGGGGTCGACCTGGATCGGATGGTCGACGACGCGGTCGCCGAACCGGGTGGCCGCGACGTCCATCGTGTGCCAGAACACGTGCACCGGGCTGATCTTGCCGGCGAAGCGCCCGGAGAACTCCTCCAGCACCAGGTTGACCCAGCTCAGCACCTGCCAGTACCGCGTCACCCCCACCGGGTCGTAGCTGCCGTGCTCGGTGTCGTCGGCGAACGGACGGGAGGCGTCCGGCAGGTCGAACGGCGCGTCGTGCGCGATCTCGACGTGGATCCCGAGTTCACACAACGTCCGGTGGAGCACGGCGTGCAGTGCGGCGACCGACCGGCCGACCAGCGGGAACCGTACGGCGCGCCCGTCGACGACAGCGACCTGCAGCTCGTGGGCGACGAAGTCGAAGTCGATGGTGAAGATCGGGTTTCCGTCCCGCCCGCCCATCGGCCTGGTCGTCAGGCCGCGCCCCGTGAGGTGGTAGGGCACGTTCCACCAGTGGTTGCGGCGTGCGCTCGACGCCAGCCGGATCTTGCCGACCAGTTGCAGGAACCGGTGCAGCGTCTCCTTGCTCTCGCGCCAGTCCGCGAGCGGCATCGTCGGGAGCGTCGTCATGCCGCCATGCTACGGACGCGGCGCCGTAGAGGCATCGCCGACGACGAGGCCCTGGCCTGGCGCACGCTCAGCCACGACCGTGACGGGAGCGCTGGACGCGGCGGACGGTCGCGGTGACACTCGTCTCGAGGAAGAAGGCGGACATGGACATTGCTCACGTGTGGCGCAGGACGCACACCGACCCGGCCGATGTCCCGCGGCCCGGGGTTCAGGAGGCCGGTTCGGACATCACCGTCACGATCACGCAGGAGTGTCAGGTGTCCGTGCCGCTCAAGGGCTTCTCGCCGGACGAGGTGACGGTCACGGTGACGTCCCACCGTCCGGGCGTGGCGGCGCAGGTGAACGTCGGCGCCAACCTCAACACGGCGAACGGCAGCTACCAGGGCCCGACGACGTCGGTGGGAACCCGCCAGTTCACCGGTGCCGTCTCGGAGGTACGGGTGGGCTTCGTCGCCCTGCCGTCCGGATTCCCCGTTCTCGGCATCGGCGTGGAGGTGATCTGGTCGGACGGCGCGCCGTCCAGCTTCGCCCTGAACTACGAGGAGATCCCGTGCGACTTCTGGGTGTGGTGGCGCTGGGTGATCCCGTTCCTCGACACGGTCACACGCCCCTTCGCACCGGACCTGCCCCGCGGCCGCGGCTAGCCGGGACGGGCGTATCTGCTAAGCCAGGCCGTCGGGGTCAACGGCGCGGCCGGCGTGGTCGCCCCTCGACCGCGTCGAGCGCGGGCACGAGCGGCGCGAGCGCGGACCTGAGCAGGTCGGGCAGCGAGCCGGACGGCACGACCAGGCCAGGCGCCGCGCCGGACGCCTCGGCCGGCTGCAGCCATCGCTCGAGCGCGACGCGGACGGCGGCGGCCACGCTCGCCGCCAGCACCCGCGCGGCGTCGGCAGCCTCGTCGTCGAGGCGTGCGGCGATCGCGTCGGCGAGCGGATGCTCCATCGCGCCCGCGCTGCCGACGAACACGTCGCGCAGCGCGGGCCGCGTGGTGATCAGCAGCAGCGCGTCGCGGGCGCGTTCACCCGGGTCGGTGTACTGCTCGACGACCGCGTCGACGACCGCCTCGGCGAGGCGGACGCGCGCCGGCCGTTCCGCCACCGCCGCCGCGACCCTGGCCTCCCGCTCGGCGGTGACAGCGGCGACGATCGCGTGCTCCCGGCTGGGGAAGTAGTTGTTGTAGGTCCGCGGCGAGACTCCCGCCGCCTCGGCGATGTCGTCGACCCGCACGTTGTCCGGCCCTCGTTCCAAGGCGAGGCGCAGAGCCGCCTCCCGCAACGCCTGGCGCGTCGCGTGCTTCTTCCGCTCGCGCAACCCGGTCCGTCGTGCCACGCCGTCAGCATCTCACCTTCGCTACGTGTACGCAAAATTGCGTGTACGCAATTTTCGGCGTAACCTCGGGAGCGCACACATACCTCGCAGGAGAGGGCCGGGACATGCGGGCCAAGGGCATCACCTACGACACCGGTTTCCTGCGCGGCGGCGCGCTCTCCCGGGCGCGGCTCGACGTGGCCACGGTCGAGCGCGAGCTGGGCATCATCCGCGACGACCTGCACTGCACGGCGGTGCGCGTCACGGGCGGTGACCCTGCCCGGCTGGAGCTGGCCGCCACCTGCGCGGCCGAGCTCGGCTTGGAGGTCTGGTTCTCCCCGTACCCGCTCGAGCTGACCACCGACGAGATGCTGACGCTGTTCGCCGACTGCGCGGAACGTGCCGAGCGGGTCCGGCAGCAGGGCGCCGAGGTCGTCTTCGTCACCGGCGCGGAGCTGAGCCTGATGAACGAGGGATTCCTGCCGGGGGCGTCGGTCACCGAGCGCCTGGACCCGCTGCTGAACGAACCCGATCGGCTCCCCGAGCGGATCCGCGAGGTCAGCGTTCGCGTCGACGAGTTCCTCCGCGCCGCCGTGGCGCTGGTCCGGGAACGGTTCGGCGGCAGGATCAGCTACGCAGCCATCCCGTTCGAGCGCATCGACTGGACGCCGTTCGACTTCGTCGGCGTCGACCTCTACCGCTCCGCCGAGGTCGCCGACCGGTTCGCCGACGGCGTCCGCAGCCTCGTGGCACAGGGCAAGCCGGTCGCCGTCACGGAGTTCGGCAGCGCCGCGTACCGCGGCGCGGGCGACGCGGGCGCACGTGCCATGGAGATCTGCGTGTTCGACGAACACACCGGCGCGCCCGTGCGGCTGGACGGCGAGTACGTGCGCGACGAGGCCGGCCAGGCGGCCTACATCCGCGAGCTGCTGGAGGTCTTCGACGCCGCGGGCGTCGACAGCACCTTCGTCTTCCTCTTCGCGCTCGAGAGCTTCCCCCACCGCCCGGACGGCGACCCGCGCGACGACCTCGACATGGCCGGACCCGGGATCGTGAAGGTCTACGAGGACCGTCTCGGCGAGACGTATCCCGACCTGCCCTGGGAGCCGAAGGCCGCCTTCCGCGCACTGGCCGACCACTACCGCGGCAGTACCGGAGCGCGTCCGTAGCGACGCGTCTCAGCTCACGGGCAGCGCCACGCTCGCCTCGCTGGTGTAGACGAGGAACGTGAACGACTCCTGGAAGTACAGCTCGATGCTCTCGGCGTCGTGGGACAGGTAGCCGATGGACAGGTCCTGACCCAGGTGCAGCTCGTGGTCGCCGCCACGTGTCGAGAGGAGCAGCGCACCGTCGAGGGCCGGCGCCCAGATGATCCGGCCCTCGGGGACGACCCGCTCGAGGTGCTTCCAGATCGGGTACCCGTGGTCGGTGGTCTCGGCGGCCGCCGTGTAGGTCTCGGCGGACAGCAGCAGTGCGTACGGCCCGTCGACGCCCGCCTCCCGGAGCGAGGTGACGGCGTGCGCGACCGTGGCCGGCAGCTCCCGGACGTCCGCGGGCAGGGGGCACGGTGAGTTGGAGCTGCTGGGCGCGAGACCGGCGATGCCTGCGTCCGCATAACCGTGGAAACCGGCGCGGTCCTCGGCGAACGCGATCCGCCTGGCGGCGTCCTT
>DASUWX010000161.1:0-61427 GCA_036378185.1 Streptosporangiales bacterium
GTTCGCGGTCCTCGCCGACCGCGGCGCGCGCCGGGTCGCGGTCGAGGACCCCGGCTCGGTCGAGACGGTCGCGCCGGCCGCGCGCCGGGCCGGGCTCGAGACCGTGCCCGTGCGGGTGGACGAGCTCGGTGTCGACACCGACGTGCTCGACCGGTCCGGCGCCGACGCCGTCGTGCTCACACCGGCGCACCAGTGGCCGACCGGCGTCGTCCTCGCGCCGGAACGCCGGCTCGCGCTCGTCGGCTGGGCCGAGCGCCGCGGCACGACGATCGTCGAGGACGACTACGACGCCGAGTTCCGCTACGACCGCGAGCCGGTCGGGAGCATGCAGGGGCTCGCGCCCGCCCACGTGGTCACGTTGGGGACGGTCAGCAAGTCGCTCGCACCGACGCTGCGGCTCGGCTGGGCCGTCGGGCCGGTCGACCTGGTCGACGACCTCGCCCGCGCGAAGCTCGTCAACGACCGCGGGTCACCCGGCATCGACCAGCTCGCGCTGGCGACGCTGTTGGAGTCCGGTCGCTACGACCGCCATCTGCGCCGGATGCGGGCCGAGTACGCCGCACGCCGCGACACCCTCGTCGCCGCCCTCGCCGAGCACGCCCCCGGCGTCCGCCTGACCGGTCTCGCCGCCGGGTTCCATGCCGTCGCGCATCTCCCTACGGGAGCAGCCGAACGGTCGGTCATCGACGCCGCGAGGCAGCGGTCGGTCGGGCTGTACGGCATGAGCGAGCAGCGGTTCGACCACGCCACCGATCCGCCGCAGCTGGTGCTCGGCTTCGGCAACACCTCCAGGCGCGCCATCCGCGCCGGCATCGAGACCGTCGCCGACCTGCTGACCGGCTGACCGGCTGACGATAATCCCCATGATCATGAAGGAAGAGTGCTCCTGTAGCGGCACGAAATCTTCATGATCACTCGCGCTGAGCCGTCAGCCTGGCGTCCGGGCGGCGATTGTCGGTTCGCTTTCGATCATTGACGGTTCGGCTTCGAACACTTACGTTCTTCTCCATGCCCGGCATCGCCGAACACGAGCGGCAGCAGGAGATCCTGCAGCTGCTCGACGTGGACGGCCGGGTGAGCGTCACGCAGTTGGTCGACCGGTTCGGCGTGTCCGCGGTGACGGTGCGCAAGGACCTGCTGAGCCTGGAACGCCGCCGGTTGCTCGACCGCGTGCGCGGCGGCGGCGTCGTCGCGCAGCGCACCGACGAGGGCGCCTTCGCGCTGCGGCTGCGGCAGCGGGCCGCGCAGAAGCAGGCGATCGCGGCCGCGGCGGCCACGCTCGTGCACGACGGCGACGCGATCGCGCTCGACTGCAGCACCACCTGCTACTACCTCGCCCAGCTGCTGCGCGACCGCCGCGGCCTGGTCGTGGTGACCAACGGGCTCGAGGCGGCGTCGGTGCTGAGCGAGTCGGGCACCATCACAGTCGTGCTGCCCGGCGGCGTCGTGCGGCACTCCTCGCGCTCGATCGTCGGCGACATCGGCGACGTGCTCGCCAGCCGCGGCCGCCTCGCGCGCGGCTTCTTCGGGCTGCGCGGCCTGTCCACCGAGGCCGGGCTGATGGAGCTCAGCGAGGAGGAGACGACGACCAAGCGGCGGCTGGCCGCGGCGTGCGGCGAGGTGTACGGGCTGTTCGACGCCACCAAGGTCGACCAGTTCGCGCTGCACCCGTTCGCCGAGCCGGGATCCGTCACCGAGCTCATCACCGACGACGCCGTGCCGCGGAGCTTCGTCATGGCCTGGCGCCGTGCCGGCGTCCGCGTCCGCAGGGTGAAGGCGGACGCATGACCCGCAACGTGGTGGCAGTGGACCTCGGCGCGGAGAGCGGGCGCGTCGTGCTCGCGCGGTACGACGGGCGGCGCGTCGACCTCGACGTCCTGCACCGCTTCCCCAACACCGCCCGGCACGCCGACGGGCTGCTGCGCTGGGACCTCGGCCGCATCTGGCGCGAGGTCGGGGCAGGGCTCGCCGCGGCCGCGCGCACGGGCACCGTCGTGGACTCGGTCGGAGTCGCGGGCTGGGGCGTCGACTACGGTTTCCTGGACGCCGACGGGCGGATCGTCGACGACCCGGTGGCGTACCGCGACGGCCGGATCAGGGGAGCGCTCGCGGAGGCGGAGCGGCTGGTCGGCAGGGACCGGCTGTACCGCTCCACCGGCATCCAGCTGATGGAGATCAACACGGTCTACCAGCAGCTCGCCGAGTCGCGCACCGAGGCGGGCCGGCGCCGGCAGGCCGCCGGGCGGGTCATGCTGTTCGTCCCCGACCTGCTGCACCACCTGATGTGCGGGTCGACCGTCGCCGAGTACACGATGGCCACCACCAGTGGCATGTACGACGTGGTCGCCGGCCGCTGGGCCACCGAGCTGCTGGACGACCTCGGCCTGCCGACCTCGTACCTTCCCGAGGTCGTCGACGCCGGCACCGACCTCGGCGCCGTCTGCGGAGAACCCGCGGGCGCGGCCGCGTTCCGGCACGCACGGGTGATCGCGCCGGGGACGCACGACACCGCGAGCGCGGTCGTCGGCGTGCCGCTCGCCGGCCCCGCGCCTGCGTACGTGTCGAGCGGCACCTGGTCGCTCGTCGGCGTCGAGAGCCCCGCGCCGGTGGTCACCGACGCGGCGCGGAGCGCCAACCTCACCAACGAGGGCGGCGTGTACGGCACCACCCGGCTGCTGCGCAACGTCATGGGCCTCTGGCTGCTGCAGGAGTGCCGGCGCCAGTGGGAACGCGAGGGCCACGCGTACGACTACGCGACGCTCGCGCGGATGGCCGCCGCAGAGCCGCCGGCGACGAGCTTCGTGAACCCCGACGAGGACGAGTTCGTACTGCCCGGTGACATGCCCGCACGGGTGCGTGACTACCTGATCCGTACCGGGCAGCCGATCCCCGAGACGCCGGCGGCCATGGCTCGATGTGTCCTGGAGAGCCTCGCGCTGCGGTACCGGATGGTCCTCGACGACCTCGCCGCGGTCACGGGCACGGACGTCACGGGCCTCCACGTCGTCGGCGGCGGGTCGCGCAACGCCCTGCTGAACCGGCTCACCGCGGAGGCCACCGGCCTGCCGGTGCACGCGGGACCGGTGGAGGCGACGGCGTTCGGCAACGTGCTCGTGCAGCTCGGCACGCTCGGCGAGCTGTCGGGCCTGGCGGAGATGCGCGAGGTCGTGCGGGCGAGCGACCCGCCGCAGCCGGTCGAGCCGGAGGCCGGGGCCGCGAACGACGAGAGGTACGACCGCTTCCGAACCCTGGTCGAGCGTGCGGACCTGTCCAAGACACCAACATCGCGAAGGGACTGACCATGCTCAGGTCGACGAGGACCGGCAAGGCGCTGACCGCCTTGGCCGTCGGAGTGCTGGCGACCTCGCTCGCACTCACCGGCTGCAGCAAGAAGAGCAACGGGTCCGGCTCCGGTGGCGGCGGCAACGACAAGGTCACCGTCGCGTTCGTCCCGAAGCTGCAGGGGATCCCGTACTTCGAGGCGATGAACACCGGCGGCAAGCAGGCCGCCGCGAAGCTCGGGATCAACTGGATCTATAAGGGCGCGACGACCGCCGATCCCGGCGCGCAGACCGACATCGTCAAGTCGCTGATCCAGCAGAAGGTCGACGTGCTCGTGGTCGCGCCGAACGACCCCGACTCGATGGCGCCGGTGCTGCAGGACGCCAAGAACAAGGGCATCCACGTCATGACGTCCGACACCGACGCGCCGAACTCCGTGCGCGAGCTGTTCGTCAACCAGGCCTCGGCGGACGGGCTCGGCAAGGCGCTCACCGACCAGTTGATGAAGGCGATGGGCGGCAAGGGCGAGTACGCGATCGTCTCGTGCGGGCAGACCGCGGCGAACCTGAACTCCTGGATCAAGGTGCAGAAGGCGTACACGAAGCAGAAGTACCCGAACGCGAAGATCGACGACATCGTCTACGCGGGTGAGGACGAGGCGAAGTCCGTGACCATGGCGAAGAGCCTGATGGACGCGCACCCGAAGCTCACCGGTCTCGTCGGCGAGTGCACGTCGTCCGCGCCGGGAGTCGCGAAGGCCGTCCGCGAGACGGGCAAGATCGGCAAGGTGCACACGGTCGGCCTGGGCACGCCGCAGTCGATGAAGCCGTATCTCGACGACGGCTCGTCGTCCGCCTCGGTGCTGTGGAACGTCGAGAACCTCGGCTACCTCACCGCGTGGGCCGGCAAGCAGCTCGCGCAGGGCAAGAAGCTGCAGGACACCAACGACGTCGGCCCGGGCATGACCGCGGTGAAGTACTTCCCCGACCAGAAGATGCTGCTGCTCGGCGACCCGCTGATCATCACCAAGGCCAACGCCGGCAAGTTCAACTACTGATCACCGCGATGTTGCTCGAGCTCACCGGGATACACAAGCGCTACGGGGGCGTGCACGCGCTTCGCGGCGTCGACTTCGCGGTCGACGCCGGGCAGGTGCACGCCCTCGTGGGCGAGAACGGCGCCGGCAAGTCGACTCTCATCAAGATCGCGTCCGGGGCGGAGGCGGCCGACTCCGGCACCGTACGTGTCGACGGGCGCGAGCTGGGGCACGGCAGCACGTCCGCCGCCCTGGACGCCGGGATCGCCACCGTCTACCAGGAGCCGCAGCTGTTCGCCGAGCTCACCGTCGCGGAGAACATCTTCCTCGGCCGCGAGCACCGGAGGTTCGGCCGTGTGGACTGGCGGGCGCAGCGGGCCCAGGTGAGCGACCTGCTCGACCGGCTCGGCCTCGACCAGCGGATGGCGGACGTGCGGGTCGCCGACCTGCCCGCCGCGGAGCAGCAGCTGGTGTCCATCGCGAAGGCGTTCGCGCACGACGCGCGCGTGCTGATCCTGGACGAACCGTCGGCCGTGCTGACCGACCGCGAGATCGGGACGCTGTTCACGGTGGTCCGCGGGTTGCGCGAGTCCGGCGCCGGCGTCGTCTACATCAGCCACCGGCTCGACGAGCTGCGGCGGATCAGCGACCAGGTGACCGTGCTGCGCGACGGCCGCGTCGTGGCAGTGCGGCAGAGCGCCGAGCTGTCCGTCCGCGAGGTCGCGGAGCTGATGGTCGGCGAGGCGATCGCGGAACGCACCGTCGACCGCCGGCCGCCGAGCGGCGACCCGGTGCTCGAGGTGGCGGGGCTCGGGCGCGGTCACCGGTTCCACGACGTCACCTTCGACGTGCGCGCGGGGGAGATCGTCGCGCTGTACGGGCTCGTCGGCTCGGGCGCCGGCGACGTCGCGCGGGCACTGTTCGGCATCGACCCGGCCGAGCGCGGCACCGTCCGGGTCAACGGGCGCGACGCCCTGGCGCACGACCCGGTGCAGGCGCTGCGCAGCGGCATCTCGATGCTGCCGGGAAATCGCAAGCAGCAAGGCGTCTTCGCGTCCAAGAGCGTCGCGTTCAACATCGCGAGCGCCCATCTGCGCTGGCTCGCCAAGGCCGGCTTCTGGGTCGACCGCAAGCGCGAGCGCGGTGTCGCACGTGAGTTCATCGACCGCATCGCGATCAAGACCCCGTCGTCCGGGACGCAGGTGGGTGCGCTCTCCGGCGGCAACCAGCAGAAGGTGGTGCTCGCCCGCCAGCTCGTCGAACGCCCCGAGGTGCTCGTGCTCGAGGAGCCGACGCAGGGCGTCGCGGTCGGCGCCAAGGACGAGATCCACCAGCTCGTCGTCGAGCTCGCCGAGGCGGGCAGCGCCGTGGTCGTGGTGTCGTCGGACCTGCCCGAGGCGCTGTTCCTCGCCGACCGGTTGCTCGTCGTGCGCGACGGCCGTGTCGTCCGCGAGTTCGCGCGCGGCGCCCGGCAGGCGGACGTCCTCGCGGCCGCCGCCGGCGACGACGAGGCGACCGAGGAGGTGGCGTCGTGAGCGTCGCGGCCACAAGAGCCGTCCCCGCGGGCCCCGTCGATCACGTCAACGTGATCGACGGTGACCTCACACGACGCAGGACCCGTGTGAAGTCACCGTTCGTCGTGTGGAGTCGCCGGCCGGCGGCAGCCGGAGAGGTGGCGTCGTGAGCGTCGCCGCGGCGCTGGAACGGGCGCGCACCAGGCGGCCGATCGCGCGGGCGATCGAGGGCCAGGAGGCCGCGCTGCTCGCCGTCGTCGTCGTGCTCTGGATCGCGCTGTCGCTCGGCACCGACACGTTCCTCACGTCCGGCAACCTGCGCAACATCGTCTACAGCGTCGCGCCGATCGCGATCGTCGGCATCGGGATGACCGCGGTCATCGTCACCGCGGGCATCGACGTGTCGGTCGGCAGCGCCGTCGCGGTCGTCATGGTCGTGGTGGCCAAGCTGGTCCGCGACCAGGGCATGCCGTGGCTGCCCGCCGTGCTCGTCGCGCTCGTGCTCGGCGGCGCCCTGGGCGTCGTGAACGGGCTGCTCGTCGCGTACGGCCGGGTCCACCCGATCATCATCACGTTCGCGACGCTGAACGTGTACCGCTTCGTGGCGTTGCAGATCTTCCAGTCGAAGCAGGTGGACGGCGTGCCGGGCACGCTGTCGTGGTTCGGCGGCGGGGCGGGCGGCAGCACGATCGGGGTGCCGAACGCGTGGTGGCTGGCCATGCTCATCGCCGCGGCCGTCTGGGTGTACATGCGCTACTGGGCGTCCGGACGGCACTGGTACGCCATCGGCGGCGACCAGGTCGCCGCGCGGCTCGCGGGCGTGCGCGTGGCACGACGCCAGGTCGCGGCGTACACGCTCACCGGCGTGCTCGTCGGGCTCGCCGCGTGCGTGCTGATCGGCAGTGGCGGCCTGGTGCAGCAGAACTCCGGCATCGGCATGGAGCTCGAGGTGATCGCGGCCGTCGTGATCGGCGGCACGAGCATCCTCGGCGGCCGGGGCACCGTCCTCGGCACACTGCTCGGCGCGTTGCTCGTCGGCACGATCGAGAGCGCGATCACGTTGCTCGGCTGGCGCACCGAGCTCTCCGACCTCGCCGTCGGTGTCTTCATCCTGGTGGCGGTCGGCGTCGACCTGCTGCGGCAACGAAGGAGGCGGCGCGCATGACGACGACGACACCCGACACCGCGCCGGACGAGACGCGGCGCGAGGAGGGCACGCCGGCGAAGGTGCTGCGCGTCGTGCTCACCGAGCGGGTGGCGCTGCTCGCGATCCTGCTCGTGGTGCTGCTCGTCTGGATGACCTGGCTCGACCGCAACGACTATCTCGTCGCGCCGTACGACGTGTCGTACCTCGCGTCGGCGCTCGAGTCGATGGTGCCGCTGTGCGTGCTGGCGCTGGCCGAGCTGCTCGTGATGGTCTCCGGCCGCGGCGGCATCGACCTGTCCGTCGGCTCGATCGTGAGTCTCGCCGGCATGGCGTTCGGCTTCATGGTCGGGCAGTGGCACTGGCCGATGCTGCCCGCGCTGCTGGTGACGCTCGTCGCCGGGCTGGTGCTCGGCGCGGTCAACGGCGTGCTGGTCGCGTACCTGCGCGTGCCGCCGCTCATCGCGACGCTGGCGACCTACTACGGCTACAGCTCCCTCGCGCTGGTGAGCAACGACGACGCACCGATCTCCACCAAGCCGGTGCAGGACCTGCACTCGCTGACCCGCGACGTCGCGCTCCCCGGCACCGGCAACGCGGTGACGTTCCCGCTGCAGGTGTTCACGTTCCTGCTGCCGTGCGTCGTCGTCATCTGGCTCGTCGTCAACCGCACCACCTACGGGCGCAAGCTCTACGCCGTCGGCACCAACGACGTCGCCGCGCGGTTCGCCGGCATCTCCGTGCCGTGGGTGCGGTTCCGCGCGTTCACCCTGGCCGGCCTGCTGTCGGCGGTCGTCGCCGTGGTGACCGTCGGGCAGTTCGCCTCCGCGCGGCCGGACGCCGGCACCGTCGGCAACGGCATGGCGCTGCCCGCCATCACCATCGCCGTGCTCGGTGGCGTGGCGATCTCCGGCGGCGTCGGGCGGGTCGGCGGCGTGGCGGCCGCGGCGTTGCTCGTCACGTGGCTGAACGCCGGGATCCTGCTCATGTTCGAGGGCGACCAGGGTAGTCAGTACCAGTTGCTGGCACTCGGCCTCGTGCTGGTCGGCTCGGCTCTGCTGAACGCGGTCACGTTGCGCCGCTACGGAAGCTTGCAATGACGGGAGATGGGGTGGCGATGAACGTCGACGAAGCCAAGCAGGTGCTGCGGCGCCAACGGATCGAGACACCGTCCTGGGCATACGGCAACTCCGGCACCAGGTTCAAGGTGTTCGCGCAGCCGGGCGTGCCGCGGACGCCGTACGAGAAGATCGACGACGCCGCGACGGTGCACCGGCTCACCGGTGTCGCGCCGTCGATCGCGCTGCACATCCCCTGGGACCGCGTGGACGACTACGCCGCGCTGGCGGCGTACGCGAAGGAACAGGGCATCGAGATCGGCGCGATCAACCCGAACGTGTTCCAGGACGACGACTACAAGCTGGGCAGCGTCTGCAATCCCGACCCCGCGGTACGCCGCAAGGCCGTCGACCACCTGCTCGAGTGCATCGCCATCGCCGAGCAGACCGGGTCGAAACAGCTGTCGCTGTGGTTCGCCGACGGCACGAACTACGCGGGGCAGGACTCCATCCGCGATCGCCAGGACCGGCTCGCCGAGGCGTTGCGCACGACGTACGACGCGATGCCGCCGGACATGACGATGCTGCTGGAGTACAAGTTCTTCGAGCCGGCGTTCTACCACACCGACATCCCCGACTGGGGCACGTCGCTCACGCACTGTCTCGCCCTCGGCGACCGCGCGAAGGTGCTCGTCGACACCGGGCACCACGCGCCGGGCACGAACATCGAGATGATCGTGGCGCTGCTGCTGCGGCAGGACCGGCTCGGCGGGTTCCACTTCAACAGCCGCTACTACGCCGACGACGACCTGATGGTGGGCGCGGCCGACCCGTTCGGCCTGTTCCGCATCATGCACGAGATCGTCTCGGCCGACGCGCTTGAAGGGGACGTCGCGTTCATGCTCGACCAGTGCCACAACGTCGAGCCGAAGCTGCCGGCGATGCTGCGGTCGGTCATGAACGTGCAGGAGGCGACCGCGAAGGCACTGCTCGTCGACCACGACGCGCTGCGCGAGGCACAGCGGGACGGCGACGTCCTCGGCGCGCACGGCGTGCTGATGGACGCGTTCGCCACCGACGTGCGGCCGTTGCTCGCGTCGCTGCGTGAGGAGATGGGCCTGCATCCTGACCCGATCGCGGCGTACCGGGAGTCCGGCTACGCCGAACGCGTCGTCGCCGAACGGGTCGGGGGAGAAGCCATGGGATGGGGAGCATGACCGTGTATTCCGCCGACCTTCCGCGCTCCGCTCCTCGCCCACGAGCGCGAAGCACAGGCGTTGCGGTTGTCGTCCTCGCTACGATGCTCACGCGGAAGGCCGGCTCATGACCAACAGAAGCGATGTACCACCGGGCGTGCCCGACGACGTGGCCGCCATGCTCGACCGGGCCAACCGGCTGGGCGGTGACCGCACCGTCACCAACTACGGCGGCGGCAACGCCTCGTGCAAGGGCCGGATGCGGCATCCCGCCACCGGCGAGGACGCGGAACTGTTGTGGGTCAAGGGATCCGGCGGAGACCTCGGCACACTGCGCTATCCGGGGCTCGCTGTGCTGGAGCTGGACCGGCTGCGCGGGCTGGACGACCGCTACCGCGGTGTCGAGCACGAGGACGAGATGGTCGACCTGTTCGACCACTGCGGCTTCGGCACCGGCGGCGCCGCGCCGTCCATCGACACGCCGATGCACGCACTCGTCGACGCGCCGCACGTCGACCACCTGCATCCCGACAGTGTGATCGCGCTCGCCGCGGCGGCGGACGGCGAGCGTCTCGTCCAGGATTGCTACGGCGGCCGCGTGGCGTGGGTGCCGTGGCAGCGGCCCGGCTGGGAGCTCGGCCGGATGATCGCCGCGATCGTCCGGTCCAGTCCCGACGTCGAGGGCGTGGTGCTCGGCGGGCACGGGCTCACCACGTGGGGCGCCACCAGCGAGCAGTGTGAGGAACGCGCGTTCCGGCTGATCGCCGAGGCGGCGGACTTCATCCTCCGCACCGGCCGCGACGAGCCGCTCGGCGCCGTCCGTCCCGACCGCGCTCCGCTTCCCGACGACGCACGCCGTGCCCGGGCCGCCGCGCTGGCGCCGCTGCTGCGCGGCATCGCGTCCACGGACTCGCGCATGGTCGGGCACTTCCGTGACGACGAGGGCGTCCTCGACTTCCTGTCCCGCGAGGCGCTCGACCGTCTGGTGCCGCTCGGCACCTCGTGCCCGGACCACTTCCTGCGCACCAAGGTGCGGCCGCTGCTGCTCGACACCGCGCCCGACGCTCCGCTCGACGAGGTGGAGGCACGCGTCCGCGAGCTGCACGAGGAGTACCGCGCCGAGTACGCCGCCTACTACGAGCGGTACGCCGACGAGTCGACACCGCCGATGCGCGGCGCCGACCCGGCCATCGTGCTCGTGCCGGGCGTCGGCATGTTCTCCTACGGCGGGGACGCGCAGACGGCCCGCGTCGCCGGCGAGTTCTACGTCAACGCCATCAACGTGATGCGCGGCGCCGAGGCGGTGTCGACGTACGCGCCCGTCTCGGAGCGGGAGAAGTTCCGCGTCGAGTACTGGGAGCTCGAGGAGCGCAAGCTGCGGCGCCGGCCCAGGCCCAAGGCGCTCGCCGGCCGCGTCGCGCTCGTCACGGGTGGCGCGTCCGGCATCGGCCGCGCGACGTGCGCCGCGCTGGCCGAGGCGGGCGCGTGCGTCGTGGTCGCGGACCTCGACGCCGACGGTGCCGACCAGGTGGTCAAGGAGCTCGGTGGCGCCGACAGGGCGGCCGCGGTCGCGATGGACGTGTCCGACGAGGACGCGGTACGCGCGGCGTTCCAGCCGGCGGTGCTCGCGTTCGGCGGGCTGGATCTCATCGTCAACAACGCCGGGCTGAGCAAGGCGGGGAAGCTGGAGGACACCACGACGCAGCTTTGGGACCTGCAGTTCGACGTGATGGCGCGCGGCTCGTTCCTCGTCTCGCGCGAGGCGGCGCGGGTGCTGCGGGCGCAGGGGATCGGCGGCGACATCGTGTACGTCGTGAGCAAGAACGCCGTCGCGGCCGGTCCGGCCAACCTCGCCTACTCGTCGGCCAAGGCCGCGCAGGGCCACCAGGTGCGGCTGCTCGCGGCGGAGCTCGGCGAGATCGGCGTCAAGGTGAACGGCGTCAACCCCGACGGCGTGGTGCGCGGCTCCGGCATCTTCGCGGGCGGCTGGGGGGCGGAGCGCGCGAAGACGTACGGCGTCGCGGAGGAGGACCTCGGCAAGTACTATGCGCAGCGCACCGTGCTCAAGCAGGAGGTGCTGCCCGAGCACGTCGCGCGCACCGTCGTCGCGCTCACCGACGGCTCGCTGCCGCTGACGACCGGCCTGCTCGTGCCGGTGGACGGCGGCGTCCCGCAGGCCTTTCTGCGGTAGGGGACGAGTTGTCCGGCTCTCCCCGGCCCATCGCGCTGTGAGAGCCTGACAACTCGGCTCAGAGCTGTACGGCGCGGGTCAGCGCCCCGTCGACGAGGACGTTGGCGCCGCTCATCCGGCTCGACAGCGGGCTGGCGACGAACGCGACCGTCCGCCCGACCTCCTCCGGCGTGCCCATCCGGCCGGTCGGGTTCAGCGCCATCGCCTGGCCGAACAGCTCCGGGTTGCCGGCCTCGATGGTGGCCCACACCCCGTCCGGGAAGTACGTGTTGCCGGGCGAGACGGTGTTGGCGCGGATGCCCTTGTCGGCCAACTGGTACGCGAGCCCCTGCGTGTAGTGCGCGATCGCGGCCTTGAACGTCCCGTACGGTCCGGCGGCGAAGTCGATCTCCCGGCCGGAGACGCTGCCGACCGTGACGATCGACGCGGCGTCGCTGCGTTCCAGGTACGGCAGCGCGGCGTTGACCAGGCGGACGGTGCCCATCATGTCGACCTCGAAGCTGCGCTGCCAGTTCGCCTCCTCGTCGGGGATGGCGAGTGCGCTCACGTTGGCGACGACGATGTCGACGCCGCCGAGCTCGTCCGCGCTCTGCTCGACCCACCGTGCCAGCGCGGCGCCGTCGGCGACGTCGACCGCGGCGCCGGTCGCGGTGACGCCGCGGTCGCGGAGGTCCTTGACCAGCGCCGTGACGTCCGGCTCGGTGCGGGAACAGAACGAGACGGCGGCGCCCTCGGCGGCGAACGTCTCGACGATCGCGCGGCCGATCCCCTTGGTGCCGCCGGTGACCAGAGAGCGCCGGCCCGAAAGTTGCAGGTCCATGTCTTCGTCCCTCATGCCGATCGGATTGTGCTGGCGAGGTCGCGCAGGTGCGCGTGCATGCCGCCGTAGGTGTCGCCCCTGGGCAGCAGCGACTTCGGGGCGCGCACCAGGGAGCTGTAGTTCGCGTCGCAGACGTTCGCCAGCGGCGCCTCGGCGATCTGGGTGAGCAACTGGTAGGCGTCCAGCTTGTCCAGCCCGTACAGCTCGCCGAGCCACATGATCAGGTCGGTCTGGGCGGCCCGCCAGGCGTCCTCGAGCGGCCGGCTGGAACCGACGCTGGCGATGTGGGTGTCGTTCTCGATGCGCGGCCACACCGGTGCCCGGCCCTTGACCAGTTCGACGAGGACGGTCACGTTCATCGCGCCCTCGACGGCGGTGCCGCACGCCTCGCCCTCGCCCTGTCGATAGTGGCCGTCGCCCACCGAGAACAGCGCGCCCTCGACGTTGACGCCGAGATAGCACGTGGCGCCCGCCCGCATCTCGGGAGTGTCCATGTTGCCGCCGAACTTGTCCGGCACCAGCGAGGACCGCGCCTCGAACGCCGCCGGCGCCACGCCCACCGTGCCCAGCATCGGTGCGATCGGCAGCTCCAGCTCGTGGTCGCTGCTCTGCGCGGCGAACCGCACCGTCCCGCGGTCGCGGTCGAGCTGGTAGATCCACGTGCGCTCGGGCAGCGGGTCCTGCAGCGTGACCGTGCGGTCGGTGCTCGTGAGGCCGCCGAAGAAGGGGATGGTCGTGGACGCCGCCCAGTCGCGCGCCGGCGTGAGGTCGGCGAAGTGCAGCACCAGCGTGTCACCGGGTTCGGCGCCCTCGACGTAGAACGGCCCGGTCTGCGGGTTGACGAACGGCATCTCGAGCTTCTCGCTCGGCAGGTCCGAAGTGCTCTGCAGGACGCCGCCGTACGCGTCCTCGGTCCACAGCCGCAGTGCCGTGCCCGGCTGGATGCGGCGCACCGGCGCGACCCCGCCGAACGTCCACGCGTACTGCTCGCGAGTGGGGGTGAACTCGACGACGTCCATGCCTGTCTCCTCAGCCTGTCAACGACACGTGCGAGCGGTCGAGCTCCTCGACCGACGAGACGCCCAGCAACCGCAGCGTCCTGGTGACCTCCTGGGCCAGTATCTCGACGGCGCGGTCGACGCCCCGCTCGCCGCCCGCCATCAACCCGTACAGGTACGCCCGGCCGACCAGGCACGCCTTCGCGCCCAGCGCGAGACCCGCGACGATGTCGGCGCCGGAGAGGATGCCGCCGTCGAGCAGCACGTCGACGTGGTCGTCGACGGCGTCGGCGATCTCGGGCAGCAGGGCCAGCGGGACGGGTGTGCGGTCGAGCTGGCGGCCGCCGTGATTGGACACGACGATCGCGTCGGCGCCGTGCTCCACCGCGGCGCGCGCGTCCGCGACATTCTGGATGCCCTTGACGACCAGCGACCGCGGCCAGGCGTCCCGTATCCAGGCGAGGTCGTCGAACGTGACCGACGGGTCGAACATCCGGTTGACCAGGTCGGCGACCGTGCCGCTCCAGTGCGTCATCGACGCGAACGTCAACGGCTCGGTCGTGAGCAGGTTGAACCACCACGCGGGGTGCAGGGCGGCGTCCAGCACCGTCGTCGGCGTCAGGCTCGGCGGGATGGTGAGCCCGTTCCGCACGTCGCGCATCCGGGCGCCGGCGATCGGCGTGTCCACGGTGAGCACGAGCGCCTCGTAGCCGGCGTCCAGTGCCCGTTGGACGAGCTCCTTGCCGGCGTCGCGGTCGCGCCACACGTACAGCTGGAACCACTTCCGGGCGGCCGGGGCCTCCGCGGCGACGTCCTCGATCGAGGTGGTGCCCATGGTGGACAGCGCATAGGTGACGCCCGCGCGCTGGGCGGCGCGGACCACCGCACGCTCACCCTCGTGGTGCATCATCCGGGTGAACCCGGTCGGCCCGAGGCCGAACGGCAGCGACCAGCGCCGGTCGAGGACGGTCGTGCCCGGGTCGGTGTCGCTGACATCGCGCAGCACGCCGGGCCGGAACTCG
Organism: Streptosporangiales bacterium; assembly: GCA_036378185.1. Lineage (GTDB taxonomy): Bacteria > Actinomycetota > Actinomycetes > Streptosporangiales > WHST01 > WHST01. The sequence continues at coordinate 14,262 of DASUWX010000161.1, forward strand.
ACGCGGCGGAATGCGTCCCGCATCCGGCGCAGGCTCACCTCCTGCTCGGCCGCGCCGTCGGTGTAGTCGAACACGGCCTTCGGCGTGCGGCGGGACGCGATGCGACGGAGGTCGGGGATCGTGTTCGCCCCGGCGAGCCGGCGTTCCGTGGCGTCGAGCGGGATCCGCTGGAACCGGAGCAGCGGCCGCAGCTCCTCCCATCGAGGCAGCCGCCGGGCCGTCATGCGCGCCCGCTTCCTCGCTCGCCTCCGCCAGGTGCCGCGCTGGATCTGGCGGGTTGGTGCCGGTGGCCGTGCGCGGCCCCTACCTCCGGCTCACTCGTCAGCTCCTGCGCTGTCGTCATGCGTCGATGATAGGCGCTGCGGCGGCGCTCGCCTCGGTCATGGTGATGGTCCGCTGCAGGACGTCGCGGGCGGCGGCGATCTCGGCCGACCGCTGGTCCAGGATGCGCAGCTGGTCCCGCAGCGCGTCGAGGACACCGGGACACGGGAGTACGGCGGCGTCGGCGTCGGTGCAGGGGAGTACCCGGCGGATGACCCGGGTCGGTAGTCCCGCCGCGAGCAGAGCGCGGATCCGCCGGACGGTCGTGCAGGCGCTCTCGTCGTACGTCCGGTACCCGTTGGCCTGGCGCTCGGACGAGAGCAGACCCACCCGCTCGTAGTAACGCAGCAGGCGTTCGCTGGTACCGGTCCGCTCGGCCAGTTCTCCGATGAGCACCGTTCGTGCCTCCCGCGCGCTTGACCTTCCAACGGTGTCAAGGCGCAACAGTGGGTCCGCCCGCCGCATTCCGCGGACCACACCAGATCGGAGGGCCCGTGATCATCGACGCCCACAGCCATGTCCACGATCCGGTGGACGACCACCTTGCCGACCTGGACGCGGCCGGGGTGGATCGTGCGGTGCTCTTCGGCACCCGCGCCCACCCGGAGCGTGCCGCCGATCTCGCTTCCCTGCGCCGCGAGATGACTGTCCTCGGCAATGCCGTCGCTGGCAGGGGGAACAGCGTCGACGGTTACCGCGCCGCCTGGCGGGAGCTGGACGAGGCGCTGGCGGCGCACCCGGACCGGTTCATCGGATTCGGCTCCGTGCCGCTCGACCTGCCGGACGAGGAGGTCGCGGCGGTGGTCGACCGCGGGGTGGTCGGACGCGGCTGGCGGGGCATCGGGGAGCTCACGCCGCCGGCGGGGGAGGCTGCCCGGATCGAGCCCGTGCTCAGGGCGGCGCGCGACCACGGTGGGCTCCCCGTCGTCGTCCACGGCTTCGCGCCCAGCACCGCTGAGGACCTGCGGATCCTGTCTCGTCTCGCCGCGCGCTACCCGGCGGTTCCGCTGGTCGTCAGTCAACTCGGCGGCCTGAACTGGATGGAGGCGATCGAACTGGTGCGGGACACGCCGAGCATGTATCTCGACCTGTCCACGGCCGTCGTCGTCTTCGCGGTGCGGTTGGCGGTCCGGGAGATACCCGAGCGCACGTTGTTCGGGTCGGACGCCCCGTACGGCGACCCTGTGCTCGCCCGCACCACCGTCGAACGGGTCACCCCTCCCGGCGAGGTGCGTGACCGGGTGCTCGGCGGGAACCTGGGTCAGCTGGTGGGCATCCGCTGAGACCGGCCGGTTCCGTTCAGGCGAGTGCGACCGCCTGGTCGAGGCCACGCAGCTGGACGAGCTGACCGGGCGTGGGACGCAGCTCGTGGGCGCAGCCCGGGACGGACAACCCGGTGTGGGACACCTCGCGGACGTCGCGGTGGTCCCGCTCGACGACGACCAGGCGGCAGGCGCTGGGGAAGCCCGTGCCGGCGTACTCGAACACGAGCCTGCCGTCGTCCAGGGCGGCGGCGGTGAGCGGGAAGTCCAGTGGCTGCTCCGTCGCAACCTTCACGTTCGGCACCGCGTGGTGCAGGACGCGACGCCCGTCGCGTGCGCGCAAAACGGCCAGGTCGACCGTCTCCGGTTCGTGTCGTCCGGAGGCGGGACGGCACAGGGCCACCAGGACGAACGCCCTGCCCGCTGCCGCGGCCGCGCACCGGCCGGTGGGATGGCCGAGCGTCTCGTCGACGTGCCTCGGCAGCGGCGGCCAGCCGCGGGGGTTCGGCACCGTCCATGCGGTACGCCCGTCGTCACGGCGGACCGCGAAGTAGCGGAGGAACTGCCGCTGCTCCCCGGTGGCGCGGATGAGCAGGTGCGCCGCCCCGCCGGGAGCGGGCACGGCGTCGAGGGCCTCGCCGTCGGAGTGCAGGGTCCACCGGGTCCTGCCGGTGCGGGGGTCGAGGGCGGTCACGTCGCCGGCGCACCCGAGCACCATCGTGCGCGCGTCACTGCTGGCGACGGAGTCGCAGCCGCGGCCGAGCCGGGTCGACCAGGCGCGCTCGCCGGCCACGGTGTACGCGGTGAGCACGCCGCCTTCGAGGGTGCGGGTGTCGCTCCGCAGCACCACCAGGTGTTGCGCCGTGAGGGTAAGCAGCTTCCCGCGCGGGCTCGCGGCGGAATGCCGGAGCCGTCCCGTCACGGCGTCGAAGACCTGCAGCCGCGGCGACGGGTCCCCGTCGCGTTCCGGCTGTACGGCGATCAGCCGGCCGTCCGGAGAGGTGGCGGCGTTCGCCTCGACCAGCACCGACCCCGCGTACAGGTAGTCCCAGCGTTGGTACCGCCAGCGGAGCGCCCCGGTGCGCGGGTCGACGACGCCGATGCCGTGGTCGGACAGCACGGCCGACCCGGCGACCGTGGCGCCGGCGAACGGCAGGCCCCGCCAGGCCACCTCGCCGGTGAGCCGGGGCGGACCGATCCGCGGCGCCGGCGCGGAGGTGGTCGTCGCCGACGTGTTCGCCGCCGTCACCCGTGCCGGCACCACGACGACGCCCGCCACGACCGCGACCGCCAGTGCCACAGCCGCCACCGCGAGCATCGAGCAGAGCACCGGCGCCGGGTACCAGGCGTCGTCCGGGTCGGCGGGAAGCAGGCCGGCGACGACCACCAGGACGACGCCGGTCACGGCGAGCCCCGCGCACCAGGGCAGCACCATCGTGCCGGCGTCGGCGGCGCGCGCCGGGCCCGGTGCGGGCAGGTGGACCAGCGCGTACCACGATGCCACCACGGCCGCGACGAGCACGCAGCCCGCCACCACCCACAGCGGGGTGCGCCGCTGCCGCCAGCGGTACGCGAGCACGGCGGCGATCACCAACGCCAGGCCGACGACCACGCCCGGCGGCCGCAGGCCGCCGAACCGCCCCGACGCGACCTCCAGCGCGCCCGCCGCGGCGACGAGCAGCGCGCCGAGCACGGGCAGGAGCCACACGAGCGTGGCCGGCGCGAGCCGCGGCCTCGTCGAGGTCACGAAGGAACTCCCCTCAGCCCTTGAACGCGCCCTGCAGCATGCCGCGGATGAAGTGGCGCTGGAACGTGAGGTAGACGACACAGATCGGGAACAGCACGACGATGGTGCCGGCGGCGAGCAGCGGGACGTTCGTCGTGAACTGGCCGACGAAGAAGCCCAGCCCGGCCGTCGCCGTTCGCTTCTGCGGGTCCTGGATCAGCACGAGGACGAGCAGGAACTGGTTCCAGGACCACATGAAGTAGAGCACGGCCAGTGTCGACATCGGAGCGCGCGCGAGCGGCAGCAGTACCGACCAGAGCGTACGGGCGGTCGACGCACCGTCGATCTCCGCGGCCTCGATGAGTGACCGCGGCGTGGCGAGGAAGTGCGCGCGCATCCAGAACACGCCGAACGGCATGAACGCCGCGCTCTCGGCGAGGATGACGCCCCAGTACGAGTTCGTGAGACCGATCAGCCGGAGGTCGTAGTAGAGCGGGATGATGACGAGCTCGATCGGCAGGGTGAGGCCGAGCAGGAACAGGGCGAACACGACGCCGGACCCGGACAGTCGCATGGTGCCCAGCGCGTACCCGGCGAGCGTCGCGAGGACGACGGACAGCGGCACGACGCCGACGGCGATGACCGCGCCGTTCGCGATGAGCCGGCCGAAGCCCGCCACCGACCACGCGGCGGCGAAGTTGCCCCAGCTCCACCTCGTCGGCAGCGCGAGGCCGGACACGGGGGAGCCGGACGGCTGCAGCGCCGCGAGCACGATGCTGATGAACGGCAGGATCACGGCAGCCGCCATCGCGACGAGGATCGCGTAGCTGAGCACCGTCTCACTGCGTGCCGGCTTCACTCGGCCGTCCTCACGAGCCTGTTGATGGCGAGCACGACGAGCAGGATGATGAGCGTCAGCGCGATCGCGAGCGCCGACGCGACACCGACCTGGCCGTCGGTGAACGCGAGCCGGTAGACGAGGAGCCCGGGCACGGTGGTCGTGTCGCCGGGCGCGCCGTTCGTGGTGACGTAGACGACGTCGAAGCTGGCGAGCGCCGCGATGACCGTGACGGTCAGCGCGACGGCGATCTCGCCGCGCAACGCCGGCAGCGTGACCGTCGTGAACTCCCGAACCGGCCCCGCGCCGTCCAGCGTGGCGGCCTCGTACAGCGCGGGATCGACCTTCTGCACGCCGCTGAGGAACAGCATCATGCACAGTCCGGTGAGCGCCCAGGTGCCGACGATGCCGACCGCCGGCAGCGCGAGGCGGAAGCTGCCGAGCCACGCCTGCGTGACGCCACCGAGCCCGATGACCCGCAGGACCTGGTTGACGACGCCGTCGTCGGCGTACATCCACCGCCAGGTGATGCCGACCGCGACCATCGGCACCACCTGCGGCAGGAAGAACAGCACCCGGAACGCCGTCATCCCGCGCCGCCGGTGGCGCGAGAGCAGCCCGGCCAGCAACAGCCCGACGACGATGGGCAGGACGGCGAAGAACACGATCAGCACGACCGCATGCCAGAGCGCGCCGCGCAGGTCGGGGTCGGTGAACACGCTCGCGTAGTTGTGCAGGCCCGCCGGTGTCGCGAGGCCCACGCCGTCCCAGTTGTAGAAGGACAGGTAGAGCGTGTGCAGCGCCGGCAGGATCGAGAACAGGACGTACAGCAGGAACGCGGGCAGCACGTAGACGTAGCCGCGGACGCGCAGCCGCGGGCGGCGCCGGCGCGTGCCGGCCTCGCCCGTCGACGTGCGGCGCTCGGTCCTGGTTACGGTGCCGGCCATCGCGTGGCGCCTACCTGTGGTAGTCGGTCCAGGTCTTCTGCACCGAGTCGAGATACGCGTCGGACGTCATCCGCCCCGCGATCAGCGACTGCAGGCCCGACTCGATGGTGTCGAGCATCTTCGGCGCGGAGGCGTCCGGGAACTGCTGGATGCCGTTGTCGGCGGCCACCTGCTGGTACGTCGTGTTGAGGTCGCCGAGGACACCGCTGGGCTTGGCGACCGCCTTCGGGTTCGCCGGCAGGATGCCCGCCGCGCTCTCCGCCTTGGCCGCCTCCGTCGAGTGCAGGAAGTCGAGGAAGTTGGCGGCGACGTCGGCGTGCTTGGACTTCGACGAGACGGCGAAGGAGAAGCTGTAGCCGTTGCCGGTCGCGAGCCCGCCCGCCTTGAGCGGCGGCATCGCGAAGAACCCGGCGTCGCCCTTCATGTTCTTGGCGATGTCGCCGGCCGCCCAGTTGCCGTTGACGTGGAAGACACCCTTGCCCTGCTGGAACTTCGCGGCAGAGTCGTTCTCACTGGTGCCGTTGGCGGACTTCGCGATGTAGCCCTTCTGCGCCCACTCCCGCACCGTGTCGGTGGCCGCCTTCGCGCCCGGCGTCTTGATGCTGCCGCCCGGCTGCCCGTACACCCAGGTGCGGTACTGCGACAGCGGCATGTTGATGTTCAGCAGCTCGGACCACAGGTGCAGCGCGCCGGGGTCGAGCGCGCCGACCTGCAACGGCAGTTCACCGGCCTGCTTGGCCTTGGCGAGGTCGGCGGAGAACTCGGCGAACGTCTTCGGGGGCGCGGTGATGCCGGCCTTCCTGGCGAGCTTCTTGTTGTAGTAGACGCCCACCAGCGACAGGCCCGCGGGCACGGCGTACAGCGAGCCCGTGCCGAAGACCTTGCCCGTCTTGTCGGTGCTGAGCTGTTCGAGGCTCACGGGCGGGAACGCCGACTTCCAGCTGTACGCCTTGGCGTACGGGTCGAGGTTGCGCAGCAGCCCGGCGCTGATGATGCTCTGCATCGCACCGGAGTTGAACTGCGCGATGTCGGGCGCCGTGTCCGACGACATGGTCAGCTTGATGTTCTTGACGTAGTCGTTGAACTGCGTGTATTGCGTCTTGATCGTGACGTTCGGGTGCTTGGCGTGGTACATCGCGGCGAGCTGCTTCACCAGGTCGGGCGCGTCGGTGAACGCGAGGGTCAGCGTCACCTTGCCGCTCGGCACCTTGGTCGACACCGGGCCGGAGCCGGCCGACGAACCGCCACCGCCGCTGCGCGGGGCGAGCCCGCCGCCGCAGGCGGCGAGCACGAGACCGGCCGCCAGGACGGCGGCGACGAGCGGAACCGTGCGGTGTACCACCCGGCGAGTGCCTGCCACGTGTCCTCCTCGAGAACTCTCCGTGCCGATGTCTGGGAAAGCGTAGCCTGGCCCGATGACGCGGAGAGACGTTCGGGTGGCGCGGATATACGACGAGCCGGACGACGGGGCTCGGGTGCTGGTCGACCGGGTGTGGCCGCGCGGCATCGCGAAGGCGGCAGCGCGCCTGGACGAGTGGGAGAAGGACGTCGCGCCGTCGACGGAGCTGCGCAAGTGGTACGGGCACGAGCCCGAGAAGTTCGAGGAGTTCCGGCAGCGCTACGAGCGCGAGCTCGACGAGCCGGAACGCCGCGCAGCCTTGCGCCGGCTGGCCGAACGCGCCGAGCAGGGGCCGCTGACGTTGCTCACCGCGACCAAGGACGTGGCGCGCAGCCAGGCTGCGGTGCTCGCCGACCTGCTCACGAGGGGACGCGGGTGAGCGCCGGCCCGGCACTCGAGGAGGTGGTCGACGGGCTCGCGCTCGTCGACCATCACGTGCACGGCGCGCTCAGGGACGACGTCGACGCCGCCGGGTTCGAGCTGCTGCTCACCGAGTCCGACCGGGTGGGTGGCGACGGAGCGTCGCCGTGGGACTCGCAGCTCGGCTTCGCCGTCCGCCGCTGGTGTGCTCCGGTACTAGGCCTGGAGCCGCACGCCGGGCCGGCGGCGTACCTGGCCCGCCGCGCCGAGCTCGGCGCGGACGCCGTCAACCGTTCGCTGCTGGCGGCCAGCGGCGTGGGCCGCTACCTCGTCGACACGGGATTCCGCGGCGGCCTGCTGCACGGCGTCGAGGGCATGCGCGAGCTGAGCGGCCGCGAGGTGCACGAGATCGTCCGGCTCGAGGCGGTCGCCGAGGCTCTCGCCGCGAGCGGCGTCGGCGCGGTGGAGTTCCCCGAGCGGTACCGCGAGGCGCTCGACGCGGCCACGACCGAGGCGGCCGGGCTCAAGTCGGTCGTCGCGTACCGCTACGGGCTCGACTTCGACCCCGCGCCGCCGGCCCGGCGCGACGTGGTCGCCGCGGCGGGTGCCTGGCTGCGGCGAACCGACGCCGGCGCGGAGCCGCGAGTGACCTATCCGGTGTTGCTGCGCGCGTTGATCTGGGCCGGTGTCGAGCGCGGGTTGCCGTTGCAGTTCCACGTCGGCTTCGGCGATCCCGACCTCGACCTGCATCGCTGCGATCCGTTGCACCTCACCGATTTCCTGCGCCGTACGGCGGACCGGGACGTGCCGATCCTGCTGCTGCACAACTACCCGTTCCACCGCAACGCCGGCTACCTCGCGGCGATGTTCCCCCACGTGTGGTTCGACGTCGGGCTCGCCACGATGTTCACCGGCGCACGCTCCGCGACGGTCGTCGCCGAGTCCCTGGAGCTGGCGCCGTTCGGCAAGATCCTGTACTCCAGCGACGCCTGGGGCCTGGCCGAACTCCACCACCTGGGCGCGCTGTTCTGGCGGCGCGGCATGGCGACGGCGTTGCGCCGGTTCGTGGACGACGGCGAGTGGACCGAGGCCGACGCCGTGCGCGTCGCGCAGGCGATCGGCGTCGACAACGCGATGCGCGTCTACCGCCTGACGGGCTCGGCTACGGCAGGTCCATCCGCAGCCGGTCGACCAGCCGGGACAGCACGATGACGCTCTTGGTCTGCATCACGTTCGGCTCGTTCCTGATCCGCTCCAGCGCCTCCTCGAGGTGACGGGTGTCGGCGGAGAGCACGCGGATCAGGGCGTCCGCCTCGCCGGTGATGGTGTACGCCGCCACCACCTCGGGATGCTTGAGCACGCTCTTGCGGATCTGCTCCGGCGACGTCCGACCCTGGCAGTAGAGCTCGACGAACGCCTCGGTGTTCCAACCCATCGCGACCGGGTCGACGACGGCGGTGAACCCGGTGACCACGCCCGCGGAGCGCAGCCGGTCGACACGCCGCTTCACGGCGGGCGCGGACAGCCCGACCTCGGCACCGATCTCCGCGTAGCTCGCGCGGGCGTCGTCGAGCAGCATGCCGACGATCCGTTCGTCCGTGGCGTCGAGTCGCAACATGCGCGCCCGCTTCCTCGTTTCCTCCGGCAGGTGTCGCGCACAGTGTCCGATGGTGCTGACGGTCGGCGTGCGCGACCCCTGCCTCCGGCTCATTCGTCAGCTCCTGCGCTGATCAGGCGCCCGCCGACTCCCGCAGTTCCAGTGTGCAGCACTTGACGCTGCCGCCCGCCTTGCGCAGCTCGGACATCTCGACGCCGACGGGTTCGTAGCCGCGGTCGGCCAGCCGCGCCGCGAGACCGACGGCCTCGGCGGCGAGCAGCACGTGGTGGCCGTCCGACACGGCGTTGAGACCGAGCACCGCGGCGTCGGCGGGAGTCGCGCGGATCGCGTCCGGGAACAGCTCGTCGAGGACGGCGCGGCTCCCGGGCGAGAAGGCCTCGGGCAGGTACATGACGTCGTCGTCGGACAGCACGGCGAGTGCGGTGTCGAGGTGGTAGTACCGCGGGTCCACGAGGCGGAGGCCGATGACGGGGCGGCCGAGCTGTTCCTGTGCCTCGAGGTGCGCGCGGGTGTCGGTGCGGAAGCCGGTGCCTGCGAGCACCCAGCGCCGGGTGACGAGGAAGTCGCCTTCGCCCTCGTTGACGTGCTCGGGCTCGCGTACGTCGCCGAATCCGTTGCGCAGCAACCAGTCCCGGTACACCGGTGCCTCGGCCCGACGCTCCGCGTTGCGGAACCGGGCGCCCAGCGCGCGGCCACCGGCGACGACAGCGGCGTTCGCGGCGAAGACCATGTCGGGCAGCCCCGGCACCGGTTCGATCAGGTCGACGCGGTGGCCGAGCGACCGGTAGAGCCCGACCAACCGTTCCCACTGCGCCATGGCCAGCGCGGTGTCGACGGGTGTGGCCGGGTCCATCCACGGGTTGATCGCGTACCGGACCTCGTAGTACGTCGGCGGGCACATAAGATACCGCCGGGCCGTCGGCGTACGCGCCGGTACCGCCGCCGCCTCGACCGTGCCTGTCGTCATCGACCACATCCTCTCCGTGTCCCCGTACGAAACAGGGTAGGAGCGGGTGATCACCGACGACAACGCCGAAACCTTGCGCGATCAACAGCCGATCGTTGCGCATACCGGAAGGACTGTGACCGATCGTTGCGTGCGTCAGCGCTCCGGCTGCCGCGCCGCGGGGACGCGCGAGGGGTCCCGCTGCTCGCGGCCGAGCCTGGGCTGCTGCCGGCCCTGGGTACGGGCGGGCGCGCCGTCCCCGGCGGTGCCGCGCCCGCCGGTCCGCCACTCGCCGAGCTTCTCGACGCAGCGTCCGTCCTCGCCCATCCGGAACAGCCCGAGCCGTTCGAACCTGCCGTCGAACTCGGTCAGGTCCGGCGCTCCCGGCTGCTGCCCGCGGTTACCGGGGCTGAGCCGGGCGTAGGTGATGTGCGGTTTGAAGTAGCCGCCGACCTCGTCGTAACCGGTCGTGTTGAAGTTGTCGGCGAGCTCGCCCGTCGCCTGGCGCATCCGCTCCGCGATGGACCGGCCGACCGGGTCCAGCTCCCTGAGGCCGTCGCGCAGTGGGTTGACGGCGGCGATGACGTCCTCCTGGAGCCGGGTGATCCCCGGGGTCTTCTCGTAGAAGACTTCGACCATGCCGTGCTCGTTGGCCCGGTGCTCCCGGGCCGTCAGCGAGAGGCCGGGCGTCCGTCGGCCGAGTTCGGCCAGCGCCGTCTTCGCCGCGCCGAGGTCCTCTTCCCGGATGTTCGCCATGTAGAGCGAGAGGTGCGGCACGGCGTCGCGGTTGTTCAACGTGAAGACGCTGCGGTCGCGCAGCCGCTCGCTCGCCTGGATCGACGCCCGGTTGACATGGTCGGGGGGCAGCAGCACGACATCGTAGACAGGACGCACCGCCGAAGTATGGCGGGAGCCCTGCACGCGGTCAACGATGCCGCGATACTGCAGACGAGCGAGTGGCGGGACGCGCCGGGAGCAGGGAGGTGGCGCGGGTGCGCGTGTGTGTGCTGGGAGCCGGGATCGTCGGGGCGTCGGTCGCGTACGAGCTGGCCGGACGGGATGCCGAGGTCGTACTGGTCGACGGTGCGGGCCCGGGCGGTGGCGCGACCGCGGTCAGCTTCGCGTGGGTGAACGCCAACGCGAAACGGCCGCGCGAGTACTTCGAGCTGAACCACGCGGGGATGCGCGAGTACGCGCGCCTGGCCGACGAGCTGCCGGAGACCGGATGGCTGCACCGCGGCGGGCGGCTGGCCACGGCCGGCCACATCCCCGATCTCGACGCGCACGTCCGCCGTCTCGTCTCGTGGGGCTACGCGGCCTCGTTGCTCGACGCCCGCACGGTCACTGCGGAGGTCGAGCCGTCGGTCGATCTGGGTGATCCCGACACACCGGTCGCGTGGTTCGCCGAGGAGTTCTGCGTCGACGCCGTGGCGTTGACGCGGCTGCTCGCCGAGCAGTGTGCGGCGCGCGGTGTGCTGGCCCACTTCGGCGCGAACGCCGACGCCCTCTCGCGGGACGCCGGGACGTTCACCGTCCGCCTCTCCGACGGCACCTTCCTCACCGCGGACGCCGTCGTCAACGCGACCGGCGTCGCATCGACAGGTGTCGGCGATCTGGTCGGCGTGCCGATGCCGCTCACGTCCCCGCCGGGCATGACCGTGCTCGTGCACGCGCCGGAGCGTTCCCTGCGCAACGTCGTGCACACCACCGACGTCGAGCTGCGTCCGGAGGGACGCGACCTCGTCCGCCTGCACGACACGACTCTCGACGACCTGCTGCCGCACGCCGACCGCGACGAGCTCGCGGGCGTGATGCTGGACCGTGCGATGCGGGTGCTACCCGCGTTGGCGTCCGCACGTGTGGTGAGCACGCACGTCGGGCTGCGGCCGATCCCGGCGGACGGCGTGTCCGCGGTGGGCGCCGTGCCGTCGGTCCCCGGCTACCACGTGGCGGTCACGCACAGCGGCGTCACTCTCGGCCCGTTGCTCGGCCGGCTGCTCGCCGCCGAGATCGTCGACGGCGAGGTCGACCCGCTGCTCCGCCCGTTCCGGCCGGACCGCTTCACCGCGCGCTGAGGGCGTCGGCCATCCGGTGCAGCCGCGCGACGGTCCGGTCGAGGGCTCCGGGCTGGTGCGCCTGCTTGAACGGGACGATGAAGAACGCGGCGGCCGCGGCGCACACGGCGAGCACGTCCGGGCCGGCGACCTTCTCCGCGGCCGTGTGGATGCGCCGGGTGACGTCGTCGCCGTAGCCCTCGACGTACGCCTCCCGCAACAGGCAGGCGTAGTCGAACACGCGCGTGCCGCGCCCCATGCCGGCGACGTCGACGACGCCGCTCACGCGGCCACCGTGGAGCAGGATGTTGCAGCTGTTGAAGTCCCCGTGCACGACGTCGCGGTGCGGGAGCGCCACGTCCCCGACGCCGGCGAGCACGGCGTCGTACCGGTCGACGAGTGCACGCCCGGCCGGCCCGCTGCCGGCGGTGCGGCTGCGCAGGCTCCCGGCCGACTCGTCGGCCACGCTCACCCGGACGTGGTCGCGATAGTCGTTGTCCAGCAACGGTTCCAGGTCACGCTGGCGTTCCAGCACATCGAGCAGCAGCTCCGTGCGTTCGGAGTCGAGCGGCGTGGACGGGACGCCGGCGGCGTGCGCCTGCACGTAGTACGCGTGTCCGCCGGCCGCGCCGGTCGCGAGGATCGGCGGCGTCGGGTGGCCGGCGTCACGCAGCCGGTCGACGGTGTCGGCGACCCGGCCGAGATGCTCCGGCGACCAGTCGGAGCTCCACTTCAGCACGGCGCGTGCGCCGGTGTCGGCGACGAGCAGCCACGCACCCCCCTGGAGGCCGCTCGCGAACCGCGACCGCGGCGTGAAGCGCAGGCCGTGCTCGGCCGCGAGCGTGTCGGCGAGCCGTCGGGCGACGGCTGCGTCGTGCGTCATTCGTCTCCTCGTCAGTCGTAGTGGATGAGATGCGGCCACAGCGTCCGCCAGTCGCCGCGCGGGTGGGTGCAGACGCCGATCGGCACGGGGAAGTAGTCGTTTGGGACGTGGTCGGGTGCGCGGTACGTGGTGAGCCGGCGGCATTCCCCGAAGTACGGGCGGAGCGGGCCGAGTGTGCCGACCGCGAGCACCGTGCGATCGGACGCGTGACCGGGTCCCCAGAGGGAGTAGGTGTCGTGCCCGGAGAGGACGGGTGGGAGGCGGAGACCGTCGCCGAGGACGTCGAGCGCCGCGGCCTGCCCGTAGTTGGCGGTGAAGATCGACGTGGCGGGCCGGCCCGCCTCGGTGAGGGAGGCGTCCTCGGCCGCGACGGCGTGGACGAACTGCGGCCAGCCTACCGTGTCGGCCGTCGTGACCCTGTCGAGATTGCGGACCTCGTGCAGGTCGCCCACCGGCACGACGGGCAGGGTGCTCGGCAGCGAGACCGCCATGCTCAGCAAGGGTGCCGCGACGGCGAGCCCGCGCCGGAGCGCCGGTCGGCGGCCCCGGCAGACCCAGCGTTCCACGGCGAGCGACCCGGCGGCGAGCACCGCCGGCGCCATGCCCTCGGAGTAGTAGCCCTTTCCCGGCACCCAGACGAGCACGAACACGACGAGCAGGGTGGCGGCGACGGCGAGGAAGCGCAGTTCCGGCGTCCGCCAGAGCAGCACGAAGCCCGCGACGAGCACCGGGATCACCAGCAGTCCGGCGTACGCCAGCTGGTCGAGGACGCCGAAGACGTGCGCGAAGGAACCGCTGTTGATCTGGTGCAGGCGCGTGGCCATCGTCACCTGCGGCCAGCCGTGCGTCGCCTGCCAGACCACGTTCGGCGCCCAGATCACCGCGGCGACACCCGCGCCCAGCCACGGCCATCCGGTGCGCAGCACCGGCCGCCGGGTCAGCAGCAGGCCCGCCGCGAGACCCAGCAACAGCAACGCCATCAGGTTGTTGGCCTGCAGCCCGATGCCCGCGGCGACACCGGCCGCGAGCCACATGCGTGGCCGGTCGCGCAGCAGCGCCGTGGTGACGAAGAGCAGGACGGCGGCCCACGCGAGCAGGTCGTACACCTCGGTGATGCCGAGGTGCGCCAGCGCGAAGACGAGTGGTGCGCACGCGGCGGCGAGCGCGGCGAGCACGCGCCCGAACCGCCGGGCACCGAACAGCGCAGCGATCCTGGCCGTGATCAGCACCACGGCGCCGCCGGCCAGTGCCGGTACGACCCGGATCGCGGTCGGGCTGAGCCCGACGAGATCCGTGACGCGCGTGACCAGCGGAGCGAGTGGCGGCATGTCGACGTAGCCGAACGCCAGGTGCCGGCCCGCCTGGACGAAGTAGAGCTCGTCGGACAGGAACCCGTACCGTCCGCTCAGCGCCAACTCCCCGGCGACGAACACACCGGCGACGACCCACGCGAGCACAGGCAACCGGTCGGACCGTTCCATGGCGCCGCCTCCAGGCGAAAGAAACTGATATCACAATGCTATCAGTTTCTGCGCCGCGCGGAAGCCTGGCAGGCGACTCACCGAGGGATCACGGGAATCACCTGCTTGACGTGATCATTCCGGGCTCCGAGCGGTCACCCCAGCCGGCGCCGGAGGACGTCCGCGCCCGGCCCGGTGAGTTCGTGCGCGACTCCGGCGCGTCCCGCCAGGACCATCAGGACCGCCTCTGCGGTGCCTCGTGCCTCGGGACCCTTGCCGCGGGACCAGTCCAGGTCGGTCGCGATCAGGCGCACGCCCCGCGCGTGCAGGAAACCGCGCAGTGGCGGGGCCGTGACCGCGAACGGGAGGGCATGCCGCAGCCGCTCCTCGGGGATGACGCGCGGCCTGCCGAGTGGACGGCGGATGTCCTGCTGATGGATCAGCGCATCGACGAGACCGACCCGGCCGCCGAACCGCGCGGTCGAGCCCTGGGGGTCGAGATGAGCGCGCAGGAACGCGACCAGCTGACTGGTGTCGAGATGCGCGTACTCCGCCAGCGCCACCTCGTTGAGCTCGCCGAAGCGGAACCGGGCCCTGGCCAACCGACGGAACAGGTCACCTGTCCCGTGCTCTTCGTAGCTGATGACGTGGGCGACGACGTCGCGGACCCGCCACCTCGGACACAGGCTCTGCGCCTGCCACTGCTCCGGCGTCAGCTCCTCCAGGAAGTCGGCCAGGTCCGATCGTTCCTGCCGGGCCAGTGCCATCACGTTCATCTGAGCCTTTCCTCGTGCACGTCGACACGCGCAACCTTCCCAGCATGGCCTCAGCCCTCACCGACCAGGGCCGACGCGTGCGGCCAGGCGATGCGGAGACCGAGCGGGGAGCCGTTCAGGCGCGAGGGCACACCGCCGGGCGGCGGGACGGGTGCACGCTCCACCTGGACGCCGCCACGCGCGCGGTAGAACCGCCGCGCGTTCGTGTTCTGTTCGAGCACCCACAGGTGCACGGCCGGGGAGGCGGCCCGCTCGAGGATGCCCGGAACGGCGCGGGCGAGCAGCGCCGCCGATACCGCTGCGCCGCCTGCGGTGGTCGACGTGCAGGTTGTCGACGAGGCTGCCCCATTCGGCGTCCTCGTCGAGGATGACGTGGACGAACCCGGCGAGGCCGTCGTCGTCCTCGGCCAGCACCGTGATGCTCTCGCCGGGCGCGGCGAGGCGCGCCGACCAGACCGTCATCCGGTCGGCGACGACGTCGCCGTCCAGGTACGAGTCGGCGAAGGCGCCGCGGTAGTGCCGCCGCCAGTTCGCGGCGTGCAGCGCGGCGACGCGCTCGGCGTCGCCGGCGTGCCCGTCGCGGAAACGCACGGTGGGCGGGGCGTCGTTCGTCATCTCTGTCGCACAGTAGCGACGCGCGACCCGGGGCACCAGGACACTCGCTGACCGCGACGGCTCCTACCGTCGGACGCGAGACAGGAGAGCCCATGAACGAAGCGATGGCCGCGCCGGTACGCCGCGACACCGTGCTGGACTCCTACCGCAGGATCCAGCGCACGGCCGAGCGCCTGGTCGCTGCCGTACCGCCGGAACGGCTGGGCGCCGACCGACATCGAACCCGAGCTGGCGGAGGAGTCGCTCTCCGTGTGGCGCGCCTGGATCGGCGGCCTGCCCCGCGGCGGCGAGGGCTTCGCTCCCGAGCAACCGGTGGCCGACGACGCGGTCGCCGCCGACCCGCTCGCCGCCTGCCTGGGCCGCGTCGTCACTTCCTGAGCGCGAGCAGGCTCACCAGGTCGTAGGCGACGTGCGACGCGGCGACCGCCGTGATGTCGGCGTGGTCGTACGCGGGGGCCACCTCGACGACGTCCGCCGACACGATGTCGCAGCCGGCCAGGCCGCGCAGCACCTCGAGCAGCTCGCGGCTGGTGAGGCCCCCGGCCTCCGGCGTGCCCGTGCCCGGGGCGTGCGACGGGTCGAGCACGTCGATGTCCACGGAGATGTAGAGCGGGCGGTCGCCGACGCGCTCCCTCAGCAGGCCGGCGACCTCGTCGACGCCCTGCCGCAGGACGTCGGCGGAGCTGACGATGCCGAAGCCGAACCGCTTGTCGTCGGCGAGATCCGCCTTGCCGTACAGCGGTCCGCGGATGCCGACGTGGCTCACCGCCTGCGTGTCGAGCAGGCCCTCCTCGACCGCGCGGCGGAACGGCGTGCCGTGCGTGTACGCCGCACCGAAGTAGGTGTCCCACGTGTCGAGATGGGCGTCGAAGTGCAGCAGGGCCACGGGCCCGTGCTTCCGCGCCGCGGCGCGCAGCATCGGCAGCGCGATGGTGTGGTCGCCGCCGATCACGACCAGCCGGGCGTCCTCGTCCAGCAGCGTCCGCGCGTGCGCGTCGATCGCGTCGATGGCCGCGGGGATGTCGTACGGGTTCGCGACGACGTCGCCGGCGTCGACGACCTGGACGGCGCCGAACGGCGCCACGTCGAGCGCCTGGTTGTACGGGCGGAGCAGCCGGCTGGCCTCGCGCACCGCCGCCGGCCCGAACCGCGCCCCCGGACGGTACGACACACCGCTGTCGAACGGCACGCCGACGACCGCGACGTCCGTCCTCGGGACCTGGTCGAGCCTCGGCAGTCGCGCGAACGTCGCGGGTCCCGCGAACCGCGGAACCTGTGAGCTGTCGGTGGGGCCGATCGGTGCGTCCGTCATGGCACGAGCCTGCCATGCGGCCCCGTCTCACGCCCTGCCGGTCACGACCTTGCCGCCCTTGACGTGCACGTCGACCGGGGGCAGCGGCGCCTTGGCGGGCCCGTTGATGACCTTGCCCGTGGTCGCGGAGAACTTCGAGCCGTGGCAGGGGCAGTCCAGCTCCTTGCCGTTCGGCTGCACCGTGCAGCCCATGTGGGTGCAGATCGCGCTGAACGCGGCGACGGTGTCCGACGTCGGCCGGGCGACGATGATGTCCTTCCCGCCGCTCTTCGCCGAGACGGCACTGCCGACGGCGATGTCGGCCACCGTGGCGACGGTCTCTCCGGCGGCCACGGACGGCGACGAACCCGCCTGGCCCGTGCCGGAGCCCGAGGAACCCGCGGATCCCTGCCCGCAGCCCGCGAGTGCGGCGAGGGCACCCACGCCCGCGCCGGCGGCGAGGACGTGACGTCGTGACGGCATCGGCTCGAGATCCACTTGTATGTCCCTCCAATGTGCGAACGTCGGTCCCCGAACAGTACGGAGCCCCTCCGGCGCGGGTTCAGAGCCACGTTGAACCTTTCCCCACCGCCGCCCGTATGCACCGACGAGAGCACGTCCAGCGGAGGGAGAACACGATGAGGCAACAGCTGATGACCCGCCTGGCACCCGAGGCCGCCGGCCGCGCGCGCCACGCGTCGTCGGCTCGGCACCTCGTCCTCAGGGCCGTCACGGCCGCTGCCGTCCTGCTCTCGGCGGGCGTCCACCTCGTCCTGTACTTCGACGGGTTCTCCGAGATCCCGGTGATCGGCCCGCTGTTCATGCTGAACGCCGTCGGTGGCATCGTGATCGCCGCCGCCGTGCTCGTCTGGCGGCACTGGCTGCCCGTGCTCGGCGCGGTCGGTTTCGGCGCACTGACGCTGGCCGCGTTCCTGATGTCGCTCACCGTCGGGCTGCTCGGCGTGCACGAGACGACCTGGAACACGCCCGAGGTGCTCGCGATGATCGGTGACGTCGTCGCGCTGGTCGGCGGGCTCGTCCTGCTGGTTCGTCCGCGGGAACGCCGACGTTAACCGGGTCGCGGCCGTACGCTGAGGTCGAGAGGCGGGTGGGGGTGCCGGACAGTCAGGCCGAGCTGATGCGTACGCTGCACGACGAGCATGCGGCGGCGCTGTGGGCCTACGCCCTGCGGCTGACCGGCGGTGACCGCAGCCGCGCCGAGGACGTGGTCCAGGAGACGTTGCTCCGGGCGTGGCGCAGCCCCCAGGTGCTCGACCGTGCGGAGTCGGCGCGCTCCTGGCTGTTCACGGTCGCGCGCCGCATCGTGATCGACGACTGGCGCACGGCCCGGTCGCGAAGCGAGGTGCCGGTGGCCGAGCTGCCGGGCACCAGCAGGTACGTGGTGGAGGACGACGAGACCGAGCGGACGATGACGGCGTTTCTCGTGGCCGAGGCGCTCGACCGGCTCTCCGTGCCGCACCGGCAGGTGGTCGTCGAGTGCTATTACCGCGGCATGTCCGTCGCCGAGGCGGCAAGCCGACTGAGTATTCCGGAGGGGACGGTGAAGTCGCGGCTGCACTACGCGTTGCGCGCCCTGCGGCTCGCGCTTGAGGAATTGGGGGTGACGACATGACCGAGGACCGGTTCGCCTCCTACGACGCCGCCTACGTCATCGGAGCGCTCTCTGCGCAGGACCGGCAGGACTTCGAGCGGCACATGCGCGAGTGTGACGACTGCGCGCGTTCGGTACGCGAACTCGCCGGCCTGCCCGGCCTGCTGGCCAAGGTGCCGGAGGATCTCGTCACCGTCACCGACGAGGACCCGGGCCCGCCGCCGTCACTGCTCATGTCGCTGCTGCGCCGCGTCCGGCGGGAGCGGCGGCGCAGCAGGTGGACGGCGTTCGGCGCCGCGGGCCTCGCGGCGGCGGCGTGTCTCGCGCTGGTGCTCGCGATCACGCTCCGGCCGGCCACGACGCAGCAGCCGGTGGCGATCCCGACCGCGACGATGACGCCCGTGTCCGGTGCGCCGGTGTTCGCGACCGTCGGCCTGCAGGACGTCGCGTGGGGCACGCGGATCAACATGCACTGCATGTACCAGCGCGACTTCGACGGCGGCAAGCACGTGTACACGATGGTCGTCGTGGACCGGCACGGCGACGTCCAGCAGCTCGGCAGCTGGAGCCTGCTGCCCGGCAAGGACGCCAAGCTGCAGGGCGGCACGTCCTGGCGGGTCGCCGACATCGCCTCGGTGCAGATCCGGACGCCGGGCGGCGAGACCGTGCTGCGGATGTCGCCCTGACTCGACCGGTCAGGGGTTGAACCAGCCAGATCGCGCCCGGTGCGCCGGCCCGTCGATCACGTTAACGTGATCGACGGGTACTTCACACGGCGCACGACTCGTGTGGAGCCACCGTTCGTCGTGTGAAGCCGACCGCCGACCGCCGTCAGAACAGCTGGGCGGTGTCGGTCAGCGCGGCCAGGACGTCGCCGTGGAGCAGGCCGTTGGTGGCGACCGCGTTGCCGGCGTGCGGGCCCGGTGTGCCGTCCAGGCCGGTGAACCGGCCGCCCGCCTCCTCGACGAGGATCGCGACCGCGGCGAGGTCCCACAGCGACACCGACGGCTCGGCGGCCACGTCCACCGCGCCCTCGGCGACGAGAGCGTACGACCAGAAGTCGCCGTAGGCGCGGGTGCGCCACACCTTCTCGCCCAGGTCGAGGAAGCGGGTGAGCATGCCGCGCTCGCGCCACCCGGTGAGGCTCGAGTACGACAGCGACGCGTCCCCCAGCGACCCGATCTTCGACACCGAGCACCGGGTGGCGCCGGCGAGATTCTTGCCGGTCCACGTGCCGCTGCCCTTGGCCGCCCACCAGCGTCGGCCGAGCGCGGGCGCGGAGACCAGCCCGACGACCACCTCGTCGCCGTAGAGCAGCGCGATCAGCGTGGCCCAGACGGGCACGCCGCGGACATAGTTCTTGGTGCCGTCGATCGGGTCGACGACCCAGCACCGCGGACCGTCGCCCTGCCGGCCGTACTCCTCCCCGAGGACGGCGTCGCGGGAGCGCACCCGGCCGAGCGTGCTGCGGATGGCCTCCTCGACGGCGGTGTCCGCGTCGCTCACCGGGGTCAGGTCGGGCTTGGTCTCGACGCGGAGGTCGAGCGCACGGAACCTGCTCGTGGTGATCGAGTCCGCGCCGTCGGCGAGGACGTGCGCGAGGCGAAGGTCGTCGTCGAAGCTCTGGGTGCGGGTCACCCCGCTCACGCTACCGTCATCACCGACTGTGTGCGCCCGTCCACCGCGCCCGGGTCGAGCTCGACGCCGAGGCCGGGTCCGGACGGCAGCGACACCACGCCGTCGCGTGGCCGCGGCGGGTCGCGCAGCAGCGGGTCGCGCAGCGCGTTGTCCCGCACGTCGTACTCGACCGTGCCGACGACGGCCGCGTGCGCGGCGAGCTGCAGCGTGGCGGCGTACGCCACCGCACCGCCGTAGAGGTGCGGGTTCACGGTAGTGCCGCGGCGGGCGGCGAGTGCGCACACGGTGAGCGCCTCGGTGATGCCGCCGGCCTTGGTGAGATCGGGCTGGACGACCGCGACGCCGGGAGACTCGGTGACGGCGCGGAACGCGTCCAGGCCGTAGACGTTCTCGCCCGTCGCGATCGCGATGCCGGTGCGCTCGTGCAGGCGCTCGAGGTCTGCCACGCGGTCGCCGCGGACCGGCTCCTCGAGCCAGGCGACGCCGTGGTCGCGCAGCATGCCGGCCAGCTCGCACGCCTCGTCCAGTGACCACGCCTGGTTCGCGTCGGCGTAGAGCGTCACGCTGCCGAGCACCCGGCGCGCGTCTCGCAGTGCGCCCTCGTCCCGCTCGCGGCCGAAGCCCACCTTCACCTTGACCGCACGGTGACCGGCCGCCCGGCACGCGGCCGCCTGCTCCGCCACGCCCGAGGGCCCGAGGCTGCTGGCGTAGACGCTGATCTCGTCGCGCACGCGGCCGCCGGCCAGCTCCGCGACGGAGCGGCCGGCTGTCCGGCCCCACAGGTCCCAGAGCGCGATGTCCACGCCGCTGACGGCCTGCCGGACCGGGCCGGGCGCGCCCCACTGCCGGCCGAGCGGGTCGAGGGCCGCGACCAGCTCGGCCTGCACGGTACGCACGTCGCTCGCGTACCGCCCGAGCACCAGCGGCAGCACGCCGTCGCGGAGCGTCGCGACCCGCTCCTCGTACGCCCAGGGCGGGTAGTTCACCCAGCTCTCGCCGTAACCCACGACGCCGTCGTCGGACTCCAGTTCGACGAGCACGCACGAGCGGTGCGTGAGCGGCGCGAACGACATCGCGATCCCGTCGGCGGCCGGAGCACGCAGCACCCTGATCCGTGCCCGGGCCACGCGGGCGAGCCCGGCCCGGGTCAACGGCTGTCCTCCGCGGCCGCGGCGAGCGCCGTGCGCAGCCGCGAGATGTGGGCCCGGGCAACGGATTCGGCGTGCACGGGGTCACCCTTCCTGATCGCGGCGAGGATCGCCTTGTGGTCGCGCAGGGCCTGCCTCGGGCCGGCGGTGACCGACGTCGTCCGCATCGCGAGACGCACCTTGCCGCCGATCCGGTCGAGCATGTGGCACACCTCGGGATTGCCGCCCGCCTCGCGGATGAGCCGGTGGAACGTGGTGTCGGCCTCGAAGTGGCCGGCGAGGTCGGACGCCTGTACCGCCGCCTCGTGCCGCCGGGTGACGTCGGCGAGGTTGTCGACGAGACGGCGCCCGGCGTTCTCCACGGCGAGCCGGGCGGCCAGCCCCTCGAGCACCTCGCGCACCTCGTACAGCGTCACGAGGTCGGCCGCGGTGATCCGGGCGACGACGGCGCCGCGGCGCGGCTCCTCGCGGGCCAGGCCCTCCTGCGTGAGGCGGAGCACGGCGTCGCGCACGGGGCTGCGGCTCACGTCGAGCCGCGCGGCGATGGCCGGCACGCTCAGCCGGGTGCCGGCGGGGAGAGCGCCGGAGAGGACCTCCTCCCTGATCCGCTCGTAGACGGTGTCGCCGAGGCGATCGGCGGCCATCACCACGGCACGGCCTCCCTTGACACGGACGAGCTGGGACACCAGGCTACATGCAGATCAGCAAGATTACATGTAGCTCTGCTGGAGGCGATGCCCATGTCGCGTAAGGTCGCCGTGCTCGGACTCGGGAACATGGGCGGCCGGGCGGCCGTCCGGCTCGCCGGAGCGGGAGTCGACGTCACCGGCTACGACCCGTCGCCCGGCGCGTGCACGCGGGCACGGGACGCAGGCGTCGCGGTCGCGGACGACGCGGCGAGCGCGGTCGCCGGCACCGCTGTCGTCGTGGTCTCCGTGCCGATGCCCGCGGATGTGCTGGAGACGGCGCGTGCCACGCTCACCGGTCTGCCCTCGGAGACGGTCGTGGTCGACATCTCCACGATCGACCCGGGCACCGCGCAGCAGGCCGCGCGCATCGTGGGCGAGAGCGGCGCGACGTACGTGGAGTCGCCGGTGCTCGGTCGCCCGGAGGCCTGCGGTGAGTGGACGCTGGTCGCCGGCGGCCCGGAGAAGGTGATCGACGGCGTCCGCGACCTGCTCGTGGGCAGCATCGCCAAGGCGATGGTGCGCGCCGGTGACGTGGGCGCCGGGTCCACGGTGAAGCTGTTGAACAACCTGATGTTCGGCGCCATCAACGCGGTGACGGCCGAGGTGTTCAACGTCGCCCGGCTGGCCGGTGTCCCGCCGGAGCGGTACTTCTCGATCGTCGCGGACTCGGGTGCGGCCAGCGTGTCGCCGCTGTTCCGCCACCTCGGCGGACGCATACCCGCCGGCGACTTCTCGCCGAACTTCGGTCTCGGCCTGCTGCAGAAGGACAACCGGCTCGCGCTGCAACTGGCCCGCGAGGTCGGCGGCGCGTCGTTCGTCGCGAACTGTGTCGACCAGGTCAACACCCTTGCGGCGCGGCAGGGCTGGTCGGCCGACGACACCGGCGCCGTCTACAAGCTCTACGAACTGCTCTCGCCGAAGGGGTAGCACCATGGCCGCCGACTCCATCACGGTGCGGACGAAGCGCGACATCATCGACTTCGTCAACAGCCACCCGAAGGGCACCAGGCGTACGCAGGCGCTCGTGTTCATCGCGCTCGGCGGCATCTTCGTCGACGCGTACGACTTCACCAGTCTCGGCATCGGCGTCGACGCGTTGAAGGCGCAGTTCCAGTTGTCGGCGTTCCAGGTCGGCACCATGACCGCCGCGATGGCCGTCGGCGCGCTGCTCGGTGCGTTGCTGGGCGGCTATCTCGTGGACCGCGTGGGCCGGTTCAAGCTGTTCGTCCTCGACCTGATCCTGTTCGTCGTCGCCGCGATCGGCGCCGGGTTCGCGCCGAACCTCGGCATCCTGCTGGTGTTCCGCTTCTTCCTCGGCTTCGGCGTCGGGCTCGACATGCCGGCGTCGTTCAGCTTCGTCGCGGAGTTCACCAACCGGCAGAGCAAGGGCAAGTACGTCAACATGTGGCAGGGCATGTGGTACGTCGCCGTCGTCGCGACGGGCCTGGTCGTGCTGCCGTTCTACTTCGCGGGCGCGGGGCCCAACCTGTGGCGCTGGGCGGTCGGCTTCGGCGCGGTGCCGGCGGCGATCGTCCTGCTGCTGCGGCTGCGGTTCACCGAGGAGAGCCCGATGTGGGCGGCGCACCGGCTCGGCCTGCGCGACGCCGCCAGGATCCTGGAGAAGAGCTACGGCGTCGACGTCGTCGTGGACGAGGCCGCGGGGCAGGAGGCGGTCAAGCGGCTGCCGGGATTCCGGGCGATCTTCACCTCGAGATACCGTGCGCGCACGGCGTTGGCGGCGATCATCTCGGGAACGCAGTCGATGGAGTACTTCGCCGTCGGCTTCTACATCCCGACGATCGTCGCGCTGCTGCTCGGCCAGGGCACCCTCTACGCGATCCTGGGCACCATCGTCATCAACCTGTTCGGCGTCCTCGGCGGGACGACACAGCCGTTCGTCACCGCGCGGCTCGGCGTGCGCCGGCTCGCCATCACCGGCTACATCATCGTCGCGGCCTGCCTGCTGCTGCTCGGGATCGTCGGCGGGTCGGTGCCCGGTGTCGTCGCGGCGCTGCTCGTCGGCGTGCTCATCTTCGGCCACTCGTTCGGGCCGGGTGCGCAGGGCAAGACCATGGCGGCGCTGTCGTACCCGACGGAGATCCGCGGTGTCGGCATGGGCTTCACGGAGGGCATGTCGCGTGTCGGCACCATCCTCGGCTTCTACGTGTTCCCGGTGATCCTCGCCGCCGCCGGGCTGGCCCACACGATGCTCGCGCTGATCGTGATCCCGCTCGTCGGGCTGGTGGCGCTCGGGTTCATCAAATGGGAGCCGGTGGGCCAGGACGTCGAGACCCCGGAGTCGGAAGGGACGGCGACGACGGCGGCGTCAGCCTGAGCGCGTCCGACGTCAGTCCTGTCGCCCGTCGAACCGGCCGCGGCCGCCTCGATGTCGTTCATGTGCTCGTATGCCCAGGAGCATCGCGACGTCCTCGCCCCGAGCAGGGTGCAAGGCTGCCGATCCGGATGGCGACGCTACATATCGACGGCCCGCTGACCGATCTGACGTAAGCACCCGCTTCCCTCGGAACACATCGACAACTCCTGTCGACAGCGCGACGCATTGTCGGAGCTATTCGATAGTATGTTCGATATGGAGCAGCGCAGCGGAACCGACTTCCTCGAGGCGACGTGTGCTGCCCTGGAAGCCTTGCGGTCACTGGTCGATGTCGACCTGTCGTGTCTGCCGGACGAGGATTTCGACCTGGTATTGCAGGCGCACGAGGAGCTGATGCGGGTCGGCTCGTACCTGCAGCAGAAATACGCCGGGCACGCCGACGAGCAAGGTTTGGCGACCAAGCGTGGGTACGTACGGACGGTGCAGTATCTCCGTGAGGTGCTGCGGATCTCCACTGCGGAGGCGAAGGCCCGGCTGATGGGGTACGAGCGGTGGCATCCGCGTCGTGCGTTGACCGGTGAGCCGCTCGAGCCGGTGTATCCGGCGGTCGCGGAGGCGGTGTCATCGGGTGTGATCTCGACGCGGCACGCGCAGGAGATCGCCACCGCGGTGTCCCGGCTGCCGGAGTCGCTCGGCGCGGAGACGAAGACCGAGGCCGAGGCATACCTGGTGGAGAAGGCGCGGGAGTCAGATCCTGGCTTGCTGCGCCGTCACGTGCAGGTGTTGGCGTCGTATCTGGACCCGGACGGCTTGCTCTCTGAGGAACGGGAGCAGCGGGCGCGGGAGTCGTTCGCGATCTCCCCGGATGTGCATGGCATGTACCGGGGGATCTGGTGGATGACCGCGGAGACGAAGAACCTGGTCGACACCGTCGTCGGGCCCTTGGCCATGCCGACCGGGTCCAAGGCGGCGCCTGACCCGCGGAGCCCGGAGAAGCGCCGCGCGGACGCGATGACGAAGGTGTTCCAGCACGCGTTGAACACCGGCGAGCTGCCGCTCGTGGCGGGCCGGCGGCCGCAGGTCACGTTGACCACCAGCGTGGCGAACCTGCTGCTCGGGCAGGGCGTCGCGCGGCTCAACCACGGCGACCTCGTCTCGATGGACACCGTCATCCAGGCGTTGTGTGATGCGGACGTGAACCTGGCGGTGTTCGGCGGCCCAGGTGAGCTGTTGTACTACGGGCGGACCAGGCGGACGGCGTCGCCGGCGCTGAAGCAGGCGCTGTTCGGCCGCGACGGCGGCTGCGCGTTCGGCTGCGACACCCCACTGGAGTACCTGGAGGCCCACCACGTCGAGGAATGGGCCAAGGACCTCGGCAGCACGAACGTGGACGAGATGTGCCTGGTCTGCGGCATCGAACACGGCTGGATCCACCACCAGGGCTGGCAGATCGTCATGATCAACGGCCGGCCCGCCGTCATCCCCCCACCTTGGGTCGACCCGGACCAGACACCCAGGTACGCCACCCGCAACCACCCGCCCGCACTCGGACCATGACGGGAGGCAGCCCCACGCGGGGCCGGCCCCGATCAGCGCCCCTTGCGGAGGAACGTGCGCAGCTTCTCCAGCGGCCAGGTGTTGATCACGTCGTCGGGGGTGAGCCAGCCGCGCTGGGCGGTGCCGACGCCGTAGCGCATCAGGTCGAGGTGGCCGAGCGCGTGCGCGTCGGTGTCGATCGCGAACCTGACGCCGTGCCGCCTGGCCCACCCGATGTGCTCGTCGCGGAGGTCGAGACGGTGCGGGTGCGCGTTCACCTCGAGCGCGGTGCCGGTGCGGGCGCACGCCTCGAACACCGCGTCGAGGTCGAGGTCGACGGGCGGGCGCCGCCCGATCTGGCGGGCGGTGAGGTGGCCGATGACGTTGACGTACGGATTCTCGCACGCGCGGACGACCCGCCGGGTCATCTCCTCCCGCCTCTGGGTGAAGTGCGAGTGGACGGAGGCGACGCAGACGTCGAAGCCCGCGAGGAACTCCGGGGGCCAGTCGACCTCGCCGTCCGGGTCGATGTTCAGCTCGGTGCCGTGCAGCAGTGTCATCGACGGGTACCGCTCGCCGAGCCGCTCGATTTCGTCCCGCTGCGCGAGCATCTTCTCGTCCGACATGCGCTGCATGAACAGGTTGGGAGCGTGGTCGGTGACGGCGTAGTACGCGTAACCGCGTCCCGCCGCCGCGGCCACCATGTCCTCGAGTGACGACACGCCGTCGGTGAGGTCGGTGTGCGTGTGCAGGTCGCCGCGGATGTCGGCGAGCTCGACCAGCCGCGGCAGCTCGCCCTTCGCCGCCGCCGCGACCTCGCCGCGGTCCTCGCGCAGCGTCGGCGGAACCCATTGCAGGCCGAGGCGTTCGTAGACCTCGGCCTCGGTCTTCGACACGACCAGCTCACCGGACTCCCCGTCGAACAACCCGTACTCGGAGAGCTTGAGCTTCTTGCGCACGGCGATCTCGCGGACGCGGACGTTGTGCTCCTTCGAGCCGGTGAAGTACTGCAGGGCCGCGCCCCACACGTCCGGCGGCACCACGCGCAGGTCGACCTGCAGCCCCTTGCTCGTCCGCACCGACGTCTTCGTCTCACCGCGCGCGATCACCTCGGTGACCATCGGCAGCGTCGCGAACGTGTCCATCAGCGCGGTGGAGTCGTCGGACGCGGCGAGCACGTCGATGTCGCCGATCGTCTCGCGCATCCGCCGCAATGAACCGGCGTACGTGCACTGCTCGCAGCCGGTGACCGAAGACAGCGCGCCGACGATCTCCTCGGCGAGCTCGGTGGCGACGTCGATGTGCACCCGCCCGCCGTGTGCCTGCATCAACGCGATGCCGTGCCGGATGTTCTCCTCGGTCTTCTCGCCGAAGCCCTTGAGGTCGCGCAGCCGACCGGCGTCGATCGCGTCGGTCAGCTCGGCGATCGACGCGACGTGCAGCTCCTCGTACAGCACCATCGCCTTCTTCGGCCCGAGCGTCGGGATGGCCGTCAGCTCGCGGACACCCGCGGGGATCCGCTCGCGCAGCTCGTCGACCTGCCGGATCCGTCCGGTGCGCAGGAAGCTCTCGATCTTCTCGGCGAGCGCCTTGCCCACGTTCGGGATCCGCTGCAGCCCCTTGGCGTCCAGCGCCGCGACGTCCTCGTGGAAGCCGGCGACCGACCGCGCCGCCTTCTCGTACGCGCGCACCTTGTAGCCGTCGCCGCCGGTGATGGCGACGAGGTCGGCGTACTCCTGCAGGACCGCCGCGACGTCGTCGTTCGCACGTGTCATGCGCGCCCGCTTCCTCGTTCCCCTCCGGCAGGTGCCGCGCACACCGTCGGTCGCCGGTACCGGTGAAGTCGCGCGACCCCTGCCTCCGGGTCACTCGTCAGCTCCTGCGCTGATGCCATGCCTCCGACCCTAGTGCCCGGGTCGGACGGCGTTCCTCACTGCGCGATCTTCTCCAGCCGCCGCCTGGACGTCTTCGGCCCGAAGACGCCGATGTCGACCACCACGATGAGGATGAAGACCCAGATGATCCCGAACGTGGCGAGCAGCCCGTGTGGCAGGAAGATCGTGGTGATCATCAGCACCAGGATCGACGTCGAGATCCGGCTGACGCTGTACACGGTGCCGGCCGCCGTCGACCGCACCCGGGTCGGGAAGATCTCGGCCTGGTACGTGTGCAGGAAGTTGGAGAACTGCCACAGCGTGAACGTGACGAGGAACCCGAGGACGACGGTGACCGGGACGCTCGGGACGGTCGCGAAGATCGTGCCGAGCACACCGGCGATGATCGCGGACCCGACGATGCCCCACTTCCGTTCGATCCGGTCGATGATGAACAGGTTGACGACGCTCCCGACGAAGAACCCCGCGTAGATGATCATGCTGAACGTCAGCGTGTGGACGAGCGTGATCCCCTTGTGCAGCAACAACGTCGGCGCCAGCGACGTGAAGCCGTAGAAGATGCCGGACTGGAAGAACTGGAAGACCAGCATCATGATGGTCCGCTTCCGCACGTCCGGCGCGAAGATGTCGCGGTAGCGCGACCGGTGCGTCGGCACCTCGACGGGCTCGGTGACGGCCGGCAGTTCGGTGCGGCCGGTCTCGCGCATGACCCGCTGCTCGATCTCGTCCATCAGCCGCGCCGCCTCCTCGTGGCGGCCGCGGCTCTCGAACCAGCGCGGCGACTCCGGCACCCGGAACCTGACGATCCACACGACGACGGCGGCGGCGCCCATGATCCAGAACAGGATCCGCCACGAGTACGGGCCCGGGCTCGGGTGCGAGACGAGGTAGGCGAGCGTGGCCATGATCGGCGCCGCGAGCACCGCGATGGTGTAGACGGTCGCCATCCGCCTGCCCCGCTGGTGCCCGGGGAACATCTCCGTCGTGTAGGTGTCGACGACGGGGAACTCGCCGCCGACGCCGATCCCGCCGATGAAGACGAAGACCGCGATCAGGGCGGCCGAGCTCATGAAGCCGGCGAGGAGCATGCCGACGCCGAAGATGAGCAGGTCGTAGAGGAACACGGTCTTCCGGCCGAACCTGTCGGCGACGTACCCCGAGGCGATGCTGCCGACGAACTCGCCGGCGAAGAACGCCACCGGGATCACGTAGCTGCTGACGGTGGGAGAGAAGTTCATGACCTCCGCGACGAGGGCGAGGACGAGGCCGTTGCCCAGCAGCATCAACGTCTCGACGAACTCGCCCGCGGTGACCATGAGGAGGAAGTTGCGATGGAACCGGCTGAACGGCAGCCGTTCCAGCCGGTCGGCGACGCTGGCGTGGACCTGTCTCGGGCTCTGGCCCTGGCTCTGACTGTGACTCTGACTCTGACTCATGCGTCCGCCTCCGCAGCTGGTCGGAAGTCGTTCGACGTTGCGCTGGTTCGGCGGACGCATGACATGCAGTGCATATGATTCCCTCGCTGACGCTCGGTCATGGCGCGGAGACTCCCGTCTGCTGCGGTGGAGTGCTGCTGCCCCCGTTACTGCCCCCGTCGGTCAGGATCTGGTGGTCCGGTGCGGCGTGCAGGGTCCAGGCGACGCCGGCTCTGGCGACGGAGCTCTCCAGCGGGTGGCCGACGACGTCCGCGACGGTGCCGTTCGCAAGCGTGAGCAGCGCGTCGACGTCGACTCCGGTGTCGATCCCCATCAGGTCCAGCATGTGGACGAGGTCCTCGGTCGCGAGGTTGCCGCTCGCGCCGGGCGCGAACGGGCACCCGCCCATCCCGCCGACCGCCCCGTCGAACGACGCGACCCCCGCCTGCAGGCCCGCGACCACGTTCGCGAGCGCCATCCCGCGGGTGTTGTGCAGGTGCAGGCCGAACTCCACGTCGGGGAAGTCGGTGCGCAACCGCGACATCGTGTCGTGGACCAGTGACGGGTCGGCCACGCCGACCGTGTCGGCGACGGACATGTGCCGGATCCCCAGGTCGTGATACCGCCCGGCGACGTCGCGCACGCGCTGGTACGGCACCCGCCCCTCGAACGGGCAGCCGAGCGCCGTCGCCATCCCGCCGACCACCCGGACGCCGTGCTCGCCGCCGAGCTCGACCACGGGCGCGAGGGCCTCCAGCGCCGCCCACGTGCCGCGGTTGGCGTTCGACCGGCTGTGCGAGTCGGTGACCGAGAGCATGAGGTCCCACTCGTCCGCTCGCATCCCCACCGCGCGCTGGGCACCGCGCAGGTTGGGCACGAGCACCGAGTAGCGGACGCCGTCGCGCCGGGCGATGCGCCGCATCACCTCCTCGGCGTCGGCGAGCTGCGGTACGGCACGCGGGTGGACCACCGACGTGGCCTGGATCGTCGGCACGCCGGTGCGGGAGAGCTCCTCGATGATCGCGACCTTGGCGTCGACGGGGATGTGCGCCGTCTCGGCCTGGAACCCGTCGCGCGGACCCACCTCACGCACGTGGACGCGGGACGGCAGCTCCCATGCGGCCATCAGATCACCCCCTCCTCGTCGAGTCGCGCGATCTCGGCCTCGGACAGGCCGAGCTCCGCGTAGACCTCGCGGTTGTCCTGGCCCATGGCGCGGCCGGGAGTGCGCACGCTGCCGGGTGTCGCGCTGAACTTCGGCACGACGCCGGGCAGCCGGATGCGCCCGAGCTTCGGGTCGTCGACCTCGGCGAGCATGCCCCTTGCGGCATAGTGCGGATCGGTGAAGATGTCCGCCATGCTCATGATCCGGGAGACGGGGACGCCGTTCTCGTCGCAGCTGCGCTGGATCTCGTCCGCCGATCGGGCGCCGAACCAGTCGGCCACGATCGCGTTCACCTCGGCCCGGTGCTCGACGCGGGCGCGGTTGGTCGCGTACCGCTCGTCGTCGAGCATGTCGGCCCGGCCCATGACCACGGCCAGCCTGCGGAAGGTGCGCTCGGTGCTCGTGGTCAGGACGAGCCAGGTGCCGTCGCCGGCCAGGAACGGACCGGCGGGGACCGACGCCGACAGCTCGTTGCCCATCCGCTCGCGGTCGACGCCGAGCCGGTCGTAGTGGACCGCCACCGTCTCCATCAACCGGAACATGGACTCGTACAGCGCGACGTCGACCTCCTGCGCGCTGCCGCCGAGCGCGTCGCGGTGGTAGAGCGCGCCGAGCGCACCGACCGCGGCGAACAGGCCGGTGACGTAGTCGGTGAGCGAGATCGCCGGCAGGACGGGTGGTCGGTCCGGGTAGCCGCTGATGTGCGCGAAGCCGCTGAACGCCGTCGCGGGCGTGCCGAAGCCGGCGCGCTCACGGTACGGTCCGGTCTGGCCGTAACCGGTGACCCGCACCACGATCAGGTCCGCGTTCGACGCGCGCAGGTCGTCGATGCCGAGTCCCCAGCGGTCGAGCGTGCCCGGGCGGAAGTTCTCGATGAGCAGGTCGCGGCTCGCGAGCAGACGCAGCAGGAGGTCGCGGCCCTTCCCGGTGCGCAGGTCGAGGGTCACGCACCGCTTGTTGCGCGAGACCGCCGCCCAGACGAGCGACTCCGCGCCGTCCATCGGCTGCATGCCGCGCAGCGGGTCTCCGGTACCGGGGAGCTCGACCTTCACGACGTCGGCGCCGAGGTCGGCGAGCACGGATGCCGCGAAGGGGGCGGCGAACACCGTGCCGATGTCGAGCACGCGCAGGCCCACCAGCGGGCCGGACGCCGCCTCGCTCGCCGCCGATGTGTCGGTCAATGCCGCCCCCTCACCGCCGCCGCCGGCTCGTCCGCGTACCCGGCGTCGCGGGACGCCGCGGCCGCCGCCTCGCACACCAGGGGCGCCAATCCCTTACGCCGTCGGGCCGGCAGCCGGCTCGACGGCCCGGTGAGCGCGATCGCGGCGGCCACCTCGCCGTCGGCGTCGAACACGGGCGCGGCGACGGCCGCGATGCCCTCCGAGCGCTCGCCCTCGCTCTCGGCCCAGCCGCGGTCCCTGGTCCGCCGCAACGAGGCGGCGAACCGCACCTCGTCGAACTCGTCCGCGGGCGTGAAGCGCGCTCTGCTGGCGAGCCCGATCGCCATCGCCTCGTCCGGCGGCAGCCACGCGAGCAGTACCTTGCTGCTGGCGCCGACGTGGAGCGGCAGTGGCGCGCCGATCTCGACGAACGGCCGCAGGTTCTGCGGGCTCAGCACCACCTCGACGGGCACCCGGGTGTGGTCGCGGCGCACGTGCAGCTCGGCGTTCTCCGTGCTCCGCTCGTTGAGCCGGGACAGGTGCGGCAGCACCACCCGGCGCAGGTCGAGCGCGTCGGCGACCAGGTTGCCGAAGTGGAGCAGGGCGAGCCCGGGCCGGAAGGCCATGCCGTCCTTCTCGAGCAGGCGATGGCGGGTCATGGCCTTGAGCAACCGGTACACGGTCGGCAGCGCGAGCCCGGTGCGTTCGGCGATCGTGCGCGGTTCGAGGCGCGTGTCACCCCTGCGGTAGGCGTGCAGCACGAGCATGACCTTGTCGAGCACGGCCACGTCCGAGATCCGCATCGATTCCATTATCCGGAATCCATTCCGTGAGGTGAAACATGTGTAACACCGCCGGGATGGGCGGGCAACGGGGCAGACGCTCAGTCGCCGGCAGCGGGGGTGCGGCTGCGCAGCAGGCGGCGCAGCGACTCCAACCGCGCGGGGTCGGCGTGGCCCGCGGCGACCCACGCGTCGAGCGTGCACTCCGCACCGAGGTGGTCGTCGCCCGGCGGGCAGTACACGGCGCCCTCGGCGAGGTCGGGGAAGGCGGCGAGGACGGTGTCGGGGCTGACGTGCGCGAGTCCGAAGCTGCGGACGCCAGGAGTGTCGACGATCCAGCCCCCGGCGGGCAGCTCGAGGGCGACCGCGGACGACGAGGTGTGCCGGCCGCGCCCGGTGACGACGTTGACGCCGCCGATCGCACGGCCGGCGTCCGGTATCAAGGCGTTCACCAGGGTCGACTTGCCGACGCCGGAGTGGCCGACGAGCACGCTGATCCGGCCGGCCAACCGGGCGCGGAGTTCGTCCAGCGGCCCGCCGCGGTGCGTCACCACCGTCGGCACGCCGATCGGCTCGTACGCGGCGAGCAGTTCGTCCGGCTCGGCGAGATCGGATTTCGTCAGGCACAGCAACGGATCCACGTCCGCGTCGTACGCAGCCACCAGGCAGCGGTCGATCAGTCGCGGGCGCGGCGGCGGGTCGGCGAGTGCCATGACGACGACGAGCTGGTCGGCGTTCGCGACGATCACCCGCTCGACGGGATCGTCGTCGTCCGCGGTGCGCCGCAGCACGGACGCGCGCTCGCGTACCCGCACGATGCGCGCGAGCGTGCCCGGCGCGCCGGACAGGTCACCGACGACGTCGACGCGGTCGCCGACCACCACCGACTTCCGCCCCAGCTCCCGCGCGCGCATCGCGAGCGCGTCGTGGTCGTCGACGCGCAACGTGTACCTGCCGCGGTCGACGGCGACGACGAAGCACTCCTCCGCGTCCTCGTGCCGCGGCCGCTTGCGTGTGCGCGGCCGCGAGCCGCGGCCCGGCCGGACCCGGACGTCCTCCTCGTCGAGACGGTGTTTCACGCGCGCCCGCTTCCTCGCTCGCCTCCGGCAGGTGCCGCGACGGCGTGGTCGCCGGTGATCGCGGTCTCCGCGGCCCCTACCTCCGGCTCACTCGTCAGCTCCTGCGCTGGGTGTGCGTTCCGTCCGGACGTCGCCACGGTCAGAGACCGAGCATCCCGCGCCAGAGACCGGGGAAGTCCGGCAGCGTCTTGGTCGTCACGGTGACGTCGTCCAGCTCGACGCCGGGCACCCGCAGGCCGACGAGTGCGCCGGCGGTGGCGAGCCGGTGGTCGCCGTAGGTCGGGAACACGCCGCCGTGCAACGCCGCCGGCTCGACGGACAGCCCGTCGTCGGTCTCGGCGACCCGGCCGCCGAGGTCGTTGAGCGCGGTCGCGAGCGCCGCCAGTCGGTCGGTCTCGTGCCCGCGGACGTGGGCGACGCCGCGGATGCGCGTCACCCCGTCGGCGAAGCAGGCCAGCGCGGCGACGGTCGGGACCAGCTCGCTGACGTCGTGCAGGTCGAGGTCGGCGCCGTGCAGCGCGTCACCGCGGACGACGCGGCCGCCGGCGGTCGCCTCGCTGCTGCCGCCCAGCGCCTCGAGCACCGCGAGCATGCCGTCGCCGGCCTGCAGCGGCTGGTCGGGCCAGTCGCTGACGCACACCTCGCCACCGGTGAGCAGCGCGGCGGCGAGGAACGGGATCGCGTTCACGAGGTCGGGTTCGACGGTGATGCCGGCGCCGCTCGGGCGGCCCGGCTCGACCCGCCAGGTCGTCGCGCCGAGCGGCTCGGACGAGACGCCGGCATCGGCGAGCATGCGCAGCGTCATGGCGACGTACGGCGCCGACGGCAGGGGAGGCCCGACGTGCTCCACCGTGACGCCCTTGTCGTACCGGCAGCCGGCGAGCAGCAGCGCGCTGACGAACTGGCTGGACGCCGACGCGTCCATCGTGACCTCGCCGCCGGGCAGCGCGCCGGTGCCGGTGACCGTGAGCGGCAGCCGGTCGCCGTCCACCTCGGCGCCGAGACGGCGCAGCGCGCCGGCGAGGTCGCCCAGGGGACGGACGCGTGCGGCGGCGTCGCCGTCGAACCGGGTCACGCCGTCGGCGAGCGGCGCGACCGCCAGCAGGAACCGCATCACGGTGCCGGACAGGCCGCAGTCGATCTCGGCGCCGCCGGAGAGCGGCGCGGGCGTCACCTGCCAGTCGGGGCCGGTGTCGTCCACCGCGACGCCGAGCGCGCGCAGGCCCGCGGCCATCAGCAAGGTGTCCCGGGCCCGCAGCGCGCGGCGTACGGTCGACGGGCGTTCGGCGAGTGCGGCCAGCACCAGCGCGCGGTTGGTCACCGACTTCGAGCCGGGCAGCGTCACCGTCGCACGCACGGGCGCGTCGACGGTCGGTGCGAGCCAGGCAGTCATCGACCCGAGAATAGCCGCCGCCCGTTCAGTCGCGCCGCGCTCTGGCGCGCGTCTTCTCGCGGGTGTGCCGGTCGAGCACGACCTTGCGCAGCCGCACAGCGGCCGGCGTCACCTCGACGCACTCGTCGGCACGGCAGAACTCCAGCGCCTGCTCGAGCGACATGTCCCGAGCGGGCACGAGGCGTTCCAGCTCCTCGCCGGTGGACGAGCGGACGTTGGTGAGCTTGCGTTCCTTGGTGGGGTTGACGTCCATGTCGTCGGGACGGGAGTTCTCGCCGACGATCATGCCCTCGTACACCTCGGTGCCGGGCCGGACGAACAACGTGCCGCGCTCCTGGAGGTTGAAGCACGCGTATGTGGTGACCGTGCCGCGCCGGTCGGCGACGAGCGAGCCGCGCGGGCGGGTGCGCAGCTCGCCGACCCACGGCTGGTAGCCGTCGAACACGTGGTGGATCAGGCCGGTGCCGCGGGTCTCCGTGAGGAACTCGGTGCGGAAGCCGATCAGCCCGCGCGCGGGCACGACGTAGTCGAGCCGCACCCAGCCGGTGCCGTGGTTGACCATCTCCTCCATCCGGCCGCGGCGCAGGCCTAGCAGCTGGGTGACGACGCCGACGAACTCCTCCGGCACGTCGATGGTGACCCGTTCGAACGGCTCCTGCAGCTTCCCGTCGATCTCGCGGGTGACGACCTGCGGCTTGCCCACGGTGAGCTCGAAGCCCTCGCGGCGCATCAGCTCGACGAGCACGGCGAGCTGCAGCTCCCCGCGGCCCTGCACCTCCCAGGTGTCCGGGCGTTCGGTGGTGAGCACGCGGATGGACACGTTGCCGACCGTCTCGGCGTCGAGCCGGCTCTTGACCAGACGGGCGGTGAGCTTGTCGCCGCTCTGCCCGGCGAGCGGCGCGGTGTTGATGCCGATGGTCGCCGAGATCGACGGCTCGTCGACCTTGATGACGGGCAGCGGGCGGGGGTCGTCGGCGGACGTGAGCGTCTCGCCGATCGTGATGTCGGGGATGCCGGCGATCGCGACGATGTCGCCCGGGCCGGCCTCATCGGCCGGTACGCGGTCGAGCGCCTCGGTGACGAACATGTCGCTGACCTTGACCGACTCGACGCTGCCGTCGGTGCGGCACCACGCGACCGTCTCGCCGCGGCGCAGCCGCCCGTTGTGCACCCGGCACAGGGCCAGCCGGCCCAGGTACGGGGACGCGTCCAGGTTGGTGACGTGCGCCTGCAGAGGCGCGGCCTCGTCGTACTCCGGTGGCGGGACCGTCGCCAGGATGGTCTCGAACAGCGGCCGCAGGTCGGAGCTGTCGGGCATGCCGCCGTCGTCCGGCTGGGCCAGGGACGCCCGGCCGGCCTTGGCGGACGCGTAGACGATGGGGAAGTCGAGCGCGTCGGCGCTCTGCCCGCTCGACCCGCCGGACTCGCGGTCGTCGAGCAGGTCGATGAACAGCTCGTAGGTGGCGTCGACCACCTCGCGGATGCGGCTGTCGGACCGGTCGACCTTGTTCACCACCAGCACCACGGGCAGCCGCTTGCGCAGCGCCTTGCGCAGCACGAACCTGGTCTGCGGCAACGGCCCCTCGGAGGCGTCCACGAGCAGGAGCACGCCGTCCACCATCTCGAGCCCGCGCTCGACCTCGCCGCCGAAGTCCGCGTGCCCGGGCGTGTCGACGATGTTCAGCGTGACGTCGCCGGCCGTCCCGTGGTAGCGGACGGCGGTGTTCTTCGCGAGGATCGTGATGCCCTTCTCGCGTTCCAGGTCCATCGAGTCGAGGACGCGGTCGGCGACGTCCTGCCCCTCGCGGAACGCGCCCGACTGCCAGAGCATGGCGTCGACGAGCGTGGTCTTGCCGTGGTCGACGTGGGCGATGATCGCGAGGTTGCGGAGGTCGCTGCGCTGGGCCATGGGTCAATCCTCCCGGACGGCCCACCGGACCCCGCGTTTGCCTCTGTTTTGCCGGCAGCCGCCAGGGTACGCTCGGTGACCACGTCGGAGCTGCACTGCGGAGGGGGTCGGTTGTGCGGATCAAGGACATCCTGCGGGCCAAGGGTTCTGCGGTCATGACCATCGGGCCGGACGAGCCGGTGCGTGCGCTGCTCGCGAGCCTGGCCGAGCACAACGTGGGCGCGCTCGTGGTCAGCTCGGACGGCGTCGCGGTGGCCGGCATCGTCTCCGAGCGGGACGTGGCCAGGGGCCTGCACGCGAACCCCGGCCTGCTCGACGCCCCCGTGTCGACGATCATGACCTCGGACGTGCGCACCTGCGGCGCCGAGTCCCCGATCGAGGACCTGATGCGGCTGATGACCGACCAGCACATCCGGCACGTCCCCGTCGCCACGGACGACGGCGCCCTCGCCGGCATCGTCAGCATCGGCGACGTGGTGAAGAGCCGGATCGGCCAGCTCGAGTTCGAGAAGGAACAGCTGGAGGGCTACATCAGCAGCGCCGGCTGACGCCGTCTCCCGCGCCCCGCCTCACTTGGCCGTCTCTGAGTTCACTTGGCCGCTGCCGAGTTCACTTGGCCGTTGCGGAGGTCACTTGGCCGCTCGGTTCAGGATGCCCGGATTGACCTGATTCTCGACCTGGGCGGCCAAGTGAACCAGCAACGGCCAAGTGAAGTGGCCACGGTGCGGTGGAACTGCGGCACGGCGTGAAATGCTGGCCGCATGTGCGGCCGATACGCCTCGATGCGCAGCGCGGACGACCTGCTCGCCGAGTTCGACGTCGACGAGCTCGCCGTCGAGGAGACGCTGCCGCCGGCGTACAACATCGCGCCCACCGACACCGTCTACGCCGTGCTCGAGCGGCCCGCCCGCCCCGCCGTGCCGGAGCGGAACCTGCCGGCCCGCACGGTACCCGCGCGCCAGCTCAGGACGCTGCGGTGGGGCCTGGTGCCGTCGTGGTCGCCGGACGCGGGTTCGGGCCCGCCGATGATCAACGCCCGGGTCGAGACCGTCGCCGAGAAGCCCGCGTTCCGCACCGCGCTCGCGCGCCGGCGCTGCCTCGTGCCGGCGGACGGGTACTTCGAGTGGTACCGCGGCGGGGATTCCGGGAGTGGCGGAACGGTCGCCGAGGGCACGCGCAAGGTGCCGCACTTCATCCGGCGCGAGGACGGCGGCGTGCTGGCGTTCGCCGGGCTGTACGAGATCTGGCGCGACCCCAGGCGCGGCGACGCGGACGACGCGTGGCTGTGGTCGTGCACCATCGTCACGACGACGGCCACCGACGACCTCGGCCATGTCCACGACCGGATGCCGATGGTCGTCCCGGACGCCGAGCGCGCGCCGTGGCTCGACACCCGGATGACCGACCCGGACGTCGC
This sequence comes from Streptosporangiales bacterium, assembly GCA_036378185.1. Classification (GTDB taxonomy): domain Bacteria; phylum Actinomycetota; class Actinomycetes; order Streptosporangiales; family WHST01; genus WHST01. The sequence continues at coordinate 51,931 of DASUWX010000161.1, forward strand.
GCGGCGGATCCCCGTGCCGGCGGGCGCGCAGGGTCTCACGGCGTACCCGGTGTCGAAGGACGTCGGCAACGTCCGCAACAACGCGCCCTACCTCGTCGAGCCGGCGCCCGCGGGCGGCGCCGACCCGGAGGACCTGCCGACCCTGTTCTGACCCGACATGGTGGGATCCCCGTATGGGTAAAGTCCACGACCGCATCACCGACAGGCTCCGCGATTTCATCGCACGGCAGCACGTGTTCTTCGTCGCGACCGCACCGCTCTCGGCCGACGGCCATGTGAACGTCTCGCCGAAGGGCATCCCGGGAACCTCCTGTGTCGTGGACGACCACTGCTTCGCCTACCTCGACATCACCGCGAGCGGGGCCGAGACGATCGCGCACCTGCGTGAGAACGGCCGCATCGTGGTCATGTTCTGTGCCTTCGAGGGACCGCCGAACGTCCTGCGGTTGCACGGTCGCGGCCGCGTGATCGGTCTGCACGACCCCGAGTACGCCGCATGGGCGGCCCGGTTCGACGACGTGGCCGGAGCCCGCGCCGTGATCGTCGTCGACGTCGAGCGGGTCAGCGACTCCTGCGGCTTCGGAGTGCCGCTCTTCGAACACGTCGGCGAGCGCGACCTGTTGCCCGCCCACATGGCCAGGAAGGGGCCGGACGGGCGGGCACGTTACCGCAGGCAGAAGAACCGGGTCTCTGTCGACGGGCTGCGCGCGTTCGACGACGACGGGCCCGAACCGCTCGCCGGCGCACCGTGCGGGGACCGTACGCAGTCCTGGATCTGACCCGGGGGCGGTCGCTAGGGTCGTCACGACGACCACCGCGGGAGCCCGGTGCACCGGGCTGAGAGGGCGGCTGCGCACTGCCGCCGACCGCAGAACCTGTCCGGGTAATGCCGGCGTAGGAAGGTGCCGCTCATGCGCGCGCAGCCGACGTCCACGCGGTCCGCCGACGAGGTGCCGCTCACCCTCGCCGAACCGCCGCCGAAGCGGCTCAGCGGGTTCGACCAGGCCGCCTTCTGGGGCAACCTCGGCGTCAGCCTGCTCGGGTTCGGCGGTGCGGTCGCCGTGCTCGCCCCCACCGGCGTGCCGCGGCTGTCGCCGGTGGCGGCCGCCGTCGCGGCGGTCGTGGGCACCGTGCTCGGCTCGCTCGCGCTGGCCGCGTCGACGGTGCCCGGCGCCCAGACGGGCGCGCCGGCGATGGTCCTGCTGCGCGGCCTGTTCGGCACCCGGCTGTCCTACGTCCCCACCGTGCTGAACGTGCTGCAACTCGTCGGCTGGGGGACGTTCGAGCTGGTGATCATCGCGCAGAGCGCGCAGTCGCTGTTCGGCGGGCACGGGCCGCGGTGGGCGTACGTCGTCGGCTTCGGCGTGCTGACGACCGCGCTCACGATCCGGCCGCTCGGCACCGTGCGGCTGTTGCGCAGGTTCGCCGCCGTGCTCGTGCTCGCCGCGCTGGTGTTCTTCGCCGTGGTCCTGCTGCGGCACCCGCTGCCCGCGGCCGGCGGGTCATGGCGCGGGTTCTGGCTCGGGGCGGACGCCGCGCTCGCCGTCGCGGTCTCGTGGGTCCCGCTGTCTGCCGACTACTCCCGGCACTCCCGGACGACGCGGGCCGCCTTCGCCGGGTCGTTCCTCGCCTACACGGTCACCCAGTCGGTCACGTACCTGCTCGGGCTGCTCGCGCTGGCACTCGTCGCCGGTGATCCCGAGCGGGCGTTCGACCCGCTGGTCGCGGCACCCGCCGGTGCGGTGTTCTTCGGCGTGCTCGTGCTGCGCGAGCTCGACCAGTCGTTCGCGACGGTCTACTCCACGGCCGTGTCCGTCCAGAACCTGCGGCCGTTCACCGACCGACGCGTGCTCAGCGGCTGCGCCGGCGCCGTCACGACCGGGCTGGCGCTCACCGTAGACATCAGCCGGTACCAGAGCTTCCTCTACCTGCTCGGCTCGGTGTTCGTGCCGATGCTCGCGGTGTTGCTGGCGTCGTACTTCCTCGGCGGCGGACGGCACCGGTGGAACGTCTCGGAGCGCGCGCCGGCGCGCTGGTCGATGCTCGCCGCGTGGTTGCTCGGCTTCGTCGCGTACCAGCTCGTGAACCCGGGCGCGATCCCCGGATGGACGGCCGGCTGGGTCCGCGTCCAGCACTGGCTGCACTTCACTCCCCAGAGTTGGATGAGCGCGTCCGTCCTGTCCTTCCTGGTCGCAGCCGTGATCGCGACCGTGCTGGTTCGGATCCGTGGCAGAGTAGGTGGATGAGCGACGAGGTCGAGGAGACCGTCGAGACCTCGGTCGGCACCGCCGGCCTGGCGCTCGACGTTCCCGACTCGCCCGCGGCGCTGCTGGTGATCGGCCACGGTGCAGGCGGCGGCGTCAACGCCCGCGACATCCTCGCCGTGCGCAGGACGGCGGTCGCCGCCGGATACGCCGTCGCGCGCACGACCCAGCCGTACCGCCTCGCCGGCCGCCGTGCCCCCGCTCCGGCGAGGCATCTCGACGCCGCGTTCACCGAGCTGGTGGTCGCGTTGCGGGACCGGCCGGGGCTCGGGGGCGTCCCCGTCGTCACCGGCGGCAGGTCCAGCGGCGCGCGTGTGGCGTGCCGGACCGCGGACGCCGTCCGCGCCGACGGCGTGCTCGCGCTCTCGTTCCCGCTGCACCCGCCCGGGCGGCCGGACCGGTCGCGGGCCGACGAACTGCTCGGCGTCCGCGTGCCCGTGCTCGTCGTGCAGGGGGAGCGGGACACGTTCGGGTCGCCGGACGAGGTGCTCGCGGCCCGTCCTGGCGGCAACGTCGAGCTCTACCGCGCGCCCGGCGCCGACCACGGCATGTCGGTGCGCAAGGGCGACCCGCCGGTATTGAGCGAGGTCGCGGCCCAGGTCGTCGCCTGGGTCGGGGGAATCAGGGGCGGGTCGTGACTGTTGACACGGAAACAACCGTGAAATCGTTCGGGAGGTACCGCGTTGCTCGCCTTGGCCGCACCTGACGCGACCACACCTCGGGTGCCCGGCACACCCGCCGGGCCGCTATCCTCCGCGTTGAGGACTCCCGCGCCGCCACACGAGGTGGCGCGCCGGCGACGCGAGGGGGTGGGACCGGTCGAGGAGACGTTGGAACGTCGGACGCAGCGGTTCGAGAGGGACGCGCTGCCGTTTCTCGACCAGCTCTACTCGGCGGCGTTGCGGATGACCCGCAACCCGTCGGACGCCGAGGATCTGGTGCAGGAGACCTATGTGAAGGCGTTCGCGGCGTTCCATCAGTTCCAGGAGGGCACGAACCTCAAGGCGTGGCTGTACCGGATCCTGACCAACACCTTCATCAACAACTATCGCAAGCAGCAGCGCGAGCCGCGTCAGGCGGACACCGAGGAGATCGAGGACTGGCAGATCGCGCGGGCCGAGACGCACACGTCGACCGGTCTGCGGTCGGCTGAGCTCGAGGCGCTCGAGCACCTGCCGGACTCCGATGTCAAGGAAGCCCTGCAGTCGTTGCCGGAGGACTTCCAGCTGGCGGTCTATTTGGCCGACGTCGAGGGGTTCGCGTACAAGGAGATCGCCGACATCATGGGGACGCCGATCGGCACCGTGATGTCGCGTCTCCACCGTGGGCGCAGGCAGCTGCGTAACCGCCTCGAAGACTACGCACGGGAACGCGGCGTCGCGCCCAGGACCAACGGCGCGACCGGTTCCAAGTCCGCACGGGACGACGCGGACCGACCTGATCGTCCTCGGCGGACGCCACGTGTCCCACGTGAGCCGGCCGGCGCCGAGTTCGACGGACGTCGCGGCACACCCGGGGAACCGGGTTCTAGCAACACAAATCGCGATCCGAGGGAAAGGTACAACCGTCATGAGTGAGAGCTTCGAGGGCCGCAAGATCGTCGTCATCGGAGGCAGCAGCGGCATCGGCCTCAAGACCGCGGAGAACGTGATGGCCGAGGGCGGCAGCGCGGTGATCGTCGGCCGCCCGGGTCGGAAACTCGACGACGCTGTGGCAGGCCTGTCGCGCTCCGGCAGCGCGTGGCCGGTCGCGGCCGACCTGACCAACTGGGACCAGGTCGTCGAGGCGCAGAAGCAACTGGCGGAGAACCACGCTGACGCCACACTCCTCGTCAACTCGGCGGGCCTCGTCCGGCTCAAGCCCTTCCTCGACCACCAGGTGGCCGACTACGACTCCTATCACGACATCAACAGGGCGACGTTCTTCCTGACCCAGACCGTCGTCGCCGGTATGGTCGCCGGCGGCCAGGGCGGCGCGATCGTCAACGTCGGGGCCATGTGGGCGCACCAGGCCCTCGCCTCGACACCGTCGTCGGCGTTCTCGATGGCGAAAGCGGCCCTGCACGCACTCACGCACAACCTGGCCATCGAGCTCGCCGGCGAGGGCATCCGGGTGAATGCCGTGGCGCCTGCCGTCACCAACACGCCCCATTTCGACTGGATCCCCGCCGACCAGCGGGAAGCCACACTGCAGCAGCTGGCCGGCCTTCACCCGCTCGGCCGAGTCGGCACTCCGCAGGACCTGGCCTCCGCGATCACCTTCCTCCTGTCGCCCGCCTCGAGCTGGACCACGGGCGCCATCCTCAACGTCGACGGCGGCGTCATGGCCGGCCGCAATTAGCGCCACACCCGCGGTGACCGGGCTAACGGAGCCTGACCTCGCTGGTCCTCTCCGCTCGTGAGACCCGGCCCCACCCGTGATGTCCAGGGCCGACGCGAGCCGGCCGGTCTCCGTCGGTCCAGCCCGCACGCCGGTGCTCGACCTCATGGTCGAGTTCCGGCAGCGTGGTCGGCAGGAACTGTGTGCCGCCCCGATGCCCGTCACCTCGATCCACGCCACCGCCACCTCGGCCCTCCAGGTTGCTGCATTCGTCCAGTCGATCGAGAGTGCCCGGTTGGGGCTGATCTTGCTGGCGGCTCGTCCGGGCACGATGGTCGCGATGATGGTGACGACGGCGGTCGCGATTGCGGCGATGGCCGGGACGGAGACGGTCGGCCATAGGGGGCCCGGGGAGGCGTGGATGGACCCGACCATGGCTAGGACCACGCCGAAGATCGTCGTGGTGATGGTCAGCAGCGCCGCTTCGGCGAGCAGCGTCGCCGACGGTTGGCGGCGGTCAGCCCGACCGCGCGGAGCAGGCCGATCTCGCGGGTGCGCTGGGTCACGTCGAGCGCCTCCATCGGCCGGACTGACAGCACGCGGCCGGAGCCGTGCCACGATGCGAGCCAGGTCATCGCGAGAACAGCCAACAGCGGCACTGCCAAGACGGGAGTGACGAAGGAGTAGTGGGTGTCGGCGATCAGTCTGTGGTGGACCGTGATGCGAGTCGTCACCATGCTCGCCGCGGTAGCGACTACGGCGCCCGAGCCACAACCGATGGCGCCCAGGAGCCCCGCTTCGTAGGTGAGCCGGCGAGCGCGATTGCGATGAACACCGCCGCGGCGAGGGCGAGGAGAAGCCGGACGGTGCTGCTGCGCCCGGTGGTCGGGTCGGCGCGCATGGCCGTGTCGAGAACGCCGGTGATCTGCAGCAGGGCGGCGCCGAATGCGGATGCGAGGGCCGCCACGGCGAGGAGTCCGCCGCGTCCGGGCTCAGCCGGCATGGTGCCCTGGCGGAAGGGATGGCTTCCCCTGGCCGGGCCGCCCTCGTTATGGGGTGCCCCCTCACGTTGCCTGCGCCATGTCTCGACCTGCAGTGTGTCGGCCCCGGCCAGGGGAACGCTTGCACTGATGACCCTTCCCGGACACACCTGGAGGCAAACCCCCTGCCGGCATCGACGGCGCCGCCAGGTGACCGGGGGATCTACGCCCGCGGCGCCCCCTTCGAGGTGCTTCCTGCTGACGCGTACTGTCCATCGTCGACCGCGATACACTGGTGTTGCGCTAAGTGTCCTTGGTCCGGGCCGTTTTACCCGCCTTCCCGCGCCGCTCGACGGTATATCGCGGGTGACGTCACGAATTCGACACTTTTCTTCGATCTCCGCTCGTCGAGGGGCGGCGGCGCATACTGGAGCTGCAGGTCACGACCCGACCCGAGCCCCCGTCAGGGTCGGGTCGTCCTGTCTGTGACCGGCCTTCGACGTCGGGCGCAGTCGGCCCACCGGCCCGGACCCCGCCGGTGTGGTCGCGCTGCACCGGCAGAGGTTGTCAGGCCCCCGCTTGTATTGAGTGTCGTGCGTCGGCGCGCCTTGTGGAGAGCACGAGTGAACCTTCTCGTGCTGGCGTGCCTGCGGGTGGTCGAGCGTACGTGACGGAGCGTGACGGTGTCGTCGCCGGCGTTCGCCTTGATGCGTCGGGGGTAGAAGTGCTCCGTGGCGCATCCTGTGGTGTTCCTCCTCGCGATGGCGTTCGCCGTCGCTCTGCTCGTCGTTGCGTTCGTCGTGCGGCGGCCGATCCAGCATGCGCTCTATCCCGACACCGGCCTAAAGGAGTGGCAGGCCACGGCTCGCCGCCTTTCGAGGTCAGATCGATGGCGGATCTACCGGGCCGTGAGCCGCGGCCGAGCGGTCGCACCACGGTTGGCGCCGTTTGCCGTGCAGCGTGCCCGCATGGTGCTGGCCGTCCTGGACACGATGCGGCGGCGCAGATATCTCTGGTGGCTCGTCGGCTTCGAGGCGATGTTCGTCGCCCTCGTCCTAGCCAACGCGGTGAATCTCTTCGGGTACGCGCGCGGGGACCATCCTTCGAGCGTGTTCTTGTTCTGCTCTGTCGTGTTGGTGGTCTACTTCGGCGTAACAGCGGCCGTCATGCCCTTTGTGCTCCGACTGACCGAGCGGCGGGCCCGCGACGCCGTTCGAGTGAACCTCGCTCAGCAGGGCGAGCTGCCCGACCTCCGGCGAGCTGATCAGGAGCCGTGGTGACCTGAGGTCGTAGGCAACCTTTGACGCACGCAGTGGAGGCCGACGAATGGACCAACGAGGAGGACGGAGCGACCGGCGCTCACGCTCGTCTCCGATGGATCAGCGGCGATGGTGGGCTACCCGGAAAGCCGTCAGCATCTTCCGTGTGGTGATCGGCATCGGTGGCACGGTGCTGATGCTCGTGGTCGCGGTTACCTCGTTCGTTGGCAGGCAGCCCGCGGTGGCAGGATTTGCCCTGCTCGGTGGCATCATCGTGAGTACGCAGATCTGGCGCGGGAAGCTGAGCTACGACCTCGCGCGAAGCGAGCTGAACAAGTTCCCCGAGTAGCCGGCGAGCACCGATCTGCTCCGCCACCAGCTCTGCTCACCGCACCCTCGGCGGGCGATGGGTCTCACTTCTTTCGACGAGCGTTCAGGGCGTTGAACACTGCCATGCCCGCAACCCCTAGCGCGAGCCACCGTGTGTCGCCCGGGGATGCTGGGCGGAGGCACTGTGGCCGACCCTTGCCTGCGACGGTATGTCTGCTGGGAGGTGGTGTCTCGGAACAGTCCATCCCGACATGCCGACACTCCCATGAACCCTCTCGTGCTGGCGCGTCCGCTGCGGGTCGAGCATATGTGGCGGAGCGTGATGGTCTTCTTGCCGGCGTTCGCATCGGTGTCTCACGGGTAGAAGTGCGGCCATGGCGCATGCTGCGGTCCTGGTGGCCTCGGTAGCCGTCGCCGTCGTCGTGGTTGTCGTTGCGTTCGTCGTGCGGCGGCCGATCCAGGATGCGCTCTACCCGGACACCGGACTAAAGGAGTGGCGGGCCACCGCTCGTCGCCTGTCGTGGTCGGACCGGTGGCGGATCTACCGGGCGGTTAACCAGGTCCCGGCGGTCACACCGCGGCTGGCACCGCCGGCGGTGCAGCGCGCGCGGATGGTGCTGGCCATCGCGGACACGACGCGGCGTCGTGGGTACCTCTGGTGGCTGTTCGCCGTCGAGACCGTCGTCGTCGCCTTGCTCATAGCCGATGCCGCGAACGCGGACGGTGCTCTGGGCATGTTCTTGCTCTATCTCGTCGAGTTGGTGGTCTACCTCGGCGCAGTAGGGGCCGTCATGCGCTACACAGTCCGGCGGGCCGAGCGTCGTGCCGATGAGGCGATGCGGGTGAACCCTTGCTCAACAGGGTGAACTGCCGGATCTGCGGAGCGACGACTGGGAGGAGTGGTGAGGGTGCAACTGGTCGCGATCGTCCTCGGGGTTGTCCTGGTCGTGTACATGGTGGTGAGCTTCCTGCTGCTGTTGCCGGGGGTACGCCGGTCGCGGGCGATCGGCCGAGAGGCGCAGCGCGACGGCTGGCGCGACCGCGCCCGGAGCCTGCCGCTGCGTGAGCGGCGACTGCTGGCGCGGGCCACAACACGCGGCGAACACCTCGAGGACCCACGCCTGCGTGCGCTCGCGACGCAACGAGCCGAACACTTCCTGACGGTGCGGACGCGATTGGACGACCAGCACGTCGGCGTGGCCCTGCAGCGGCGGCTGTTCGCCTCCGCCACCATCCACGGCGTCCTCCTCGTCGCATGGTCACTGGCACAGTGGCGGGCGACCGGGCTCACTCCCATGCTCGTCGTCGCCGCGCTGGGAGCGTTGATCTTCCTTGACGGGCTCTTTCTCGTCGTCGTGCTCCCAGCCCTGTACGAGCGGGAGAACCGGCGGTTCCGCCACTTCCTCGATGTCAACTCCCGGCCGGTCGATGGGCCGAGCTGACCGAGCCGAACCCGGTGCCTGTGGGACGACGACCATCTGGCGCCGGCTCATTTCGTGCGGTGCACGTCCCAGAGCACGAATGCCCGATACGCGAGGTAGAGGACGCACATGCCTGCCATGATCGACCCGAGCGCAGCGTTGCTGCGGGCCAGCACGATCCCTACACCTACACCGGTGAGGGCGATCGCCCCGTTCACGAGGGTCAGCGTGAGCTCTGTCGATCGCTTGCCTCGTGGCGGCGACGAGATCGCCCGGCGCGCGGCCACCGCTACGGCCACCCAGATGACGCCGACGAAGCAGGCGGCGACGATGACCAGGAGGGCTCCGGCCGCGGTGACCGCCGCGTGGTCGTTCGAGATGCCACCGGCGAACAGGTAGACCCCGGTCGCCGCCTGCGGGATACCGATGACGAGGACGAACATGCGGGCCCGCAGATACGCCCGCTTGGTCCGGCCCGACAGCGGGGGCCGGGTCATACCGAGCGGTCGATATCGGGCGCGTCGTCGGCGTTGCGGCGTTCCCGAGCCAGCGCGAACATGCACACGAGCGCGGCCACGCCGGTGCTGACCGTCACCCACAGGTAGGCGGCGGTGCCGGTGACCGCGGCGAGGACAGCGAAGCCGACGCACGGCACTCCCACGACGGCAAGCGTGATCCGCACGCGCCGAACCCGCGCCCGTCGCCGGATCGGCTCGTGCGAGACGGCGCGGTTCTGCGCGTGGGCAAGGCGTTCCGGGTGCCTGCGCAGGTAGCGGTCTCCCCACACGAAGTATCCGGCAAGAGCGAGCACGAAGAGTCCCGCCACATCGGTGAACACACCCATTGGCACGCCACCACGCATCATGTGCAGGATGCTGGAGGTTCCGAGCACGAGGACGCCGACACCGATCACCGCGAAGACCA
>DASUWX010000162.1:0-36563 GCA_036378185.1 Streptosporangiales bacterium
GACCGGTCGAGGCAGGGCACGATGGTCGATGCGCTGGAAGCCGGCGTTGAACGCGTTCTCCATCACCTTCGCGGACCGCTTCCCGGCCGCGGAGACCTACTAACCGAACACGCCGGAAACACCGTTAGCGAGATAGACCCGATGGCTGACCGGCCTCACAACGAGGGTAAGCGCACGACACGACAGCAGGCGACGGTTGGTCCTAGAGGTCGTGTTCGTGGCCGCCGTGGTCAGCCTCGGTGTCGCCGGTGTCGACCTGTGGCCGGCGGTGCGGCCGTGGCTCGCCGACGTCGCGCTGCTGTTGCTCGGCACGGGTGAGACGGTCTCGCGCGGCCTGCTCCCGGGCGGAGACATCGGCAGGGACGGGGCGGGGCTTTCGGCCGAGTCGGACAGCCTCGCTCACCACCGGTTCAGTCTCGTGCGGCTCCTGGCGCTCGACTGCCGACGGCTCGGCGGGCACCGGCGTGTCCGGTTCCCCGGCTGTCGCGTCGGCGAGTTCACGGTCCATCCGTCGGCGCAGCTCGTTGCGGGCCAGCTCGGCGGCGCGGCGCTCCTTGGCGGTGTCCTCGTACCACGCCTGCCGGATCGCGGCGGCGTCCTCGAGCTCGAGCAGCTGCTCGCGTGCGGCCTGCTCGGCGGCGCGGTACTGCTCGATCTGGGCCCGGGTCTCGTCGCTGCCGGCACTGGTGCCCTCAAGCATGCGGGCCTCCCGGTCGACGAACACCGCCGCGATCGACGTCTCCTGCAGTTGCTCGTCCACGTTCGGCGGCGCTGCCTGCTCCTTGCGCTGCCACGCCTCGAGCACGTTCGCCAGCTCGCCGGTCGTCGCGGCGGCGGTGTCACGCTGCTCGTCCGGCTGGCCCAGGGCCTGCCACGCCGCCAGCCACCCCTGGCGGGCCTCGACCGCGCCCGCGTGCGCCGCCGGGACGATCGCGTCCACCTCGTGGCAGTACGAGTGCTCCTCGCGGTACCCCGCGACGATCCCAAGCTCGCCCGACCTACTGCGTCCGCTCCGCCGGACCGTCGGGGACGAGCCCCAGCGGCTCCGCCCACGCCGGCGGTGCCTCCGCAGCACGGTCGCCGAGCACCTGCACACGCTGGTCCATCGCCTCCGCAATCGCCCGCGCGTACTCCGACAGCTCCGGGTCCGCCAGTTCCGGGGTCCTCTCGACATACGAGCTGGCCGCATCGTGCAGGTCGCTGTATGCGGGCACGTCCTGGGTGACGCGGTGGTAGAGCACCTGCCCGATCGACCGGGCCCCGTCCAGGCTCCGCCGGGTCACCGCGGCGGTGAGCAGCTGCTCCGGGTCCTCGCCCGCGGCCTCCGCGGCCCGCACCGCACGCAGTAGGGGAGCGCACGCGGCATCTGCCGTCAGCGCCTCGTACTGCTCGGCAGTGAGCACCTGGCGCAGCGTCTCCCGGTACCGGGCGTGCGGTCGGTGGTGATCAGGTCCGCCCACTCCGGCGCCAGCCTGGCCAGCGACTCCCGCGCGTCCATCTCCTCGGCGAGCAGCTGCGTCGCGGACTCCGGCGACCTCGGCCGCTCGATGATCCCCGGCGAGCACCGCCCCCTGGGGTCAGCTCCCGGTCCTCGACCGCCTGCGGCCCCAACGCGTCCGCCCGCTCCTCGGCGATCACTACATGCGCGACGGTCAGCTCCCTGGCACGCGTCCACGCCACATACAACGCTTCCAGTTCCATCCGCCCGTCGACCAGCGGGTAGCAGGAGTCCACCGTCCGGCCCTGGCTCGCACGTAGCCGGCGGGCAGCCGCACCTGGTCACTCTCGTGCGCATGGCCGTCGTCTCCGTGGCCCGGGAGGTGGCGCCGCACGGTCAGCGACCCGTCCTCGTGCCGCTCGGTGATCCGGTAGGTGTCACGGTTCGCCACCCACGCCCCAGCGCCATCGGCGAGCGGCGCGTCGTTCTTCCGCGCCTCAGGCGGCCTTGCCGGGCTCGGTGCGGCGGAACAGCCAGTTGAGCTTCGGCTCCACGATCGGGCGGAAGAGCCGCACCACCGGCGGGCTGGCCAGGACCAGCGTCACGACCAGCGCACCCCCGATCACCACGGCGGCACCGGCGAGCGTGTGCAGGAAGTGGATGTCGTACACGCCGGACCATGCCAGCGCCTTCCGCGGGTAGCGGTGCAGCAGGTAGACGTAGAGCGTCGCGGCGCCCAGCGTCGTGAAGAAGGTGTGCCGACGCGGCACGAGCGCGAGGAACGCGCTCAGCAGGATGAACCCGGCCGCCAGGTAGGCCGCGCGGTGCCAGACGCCGGACAGGTTCGACACGCCCAGGTCGTGGTACCGGTCGCGGTAGTAGAGCCACTCCAGCGGCAGCCGGTAGACGTACGCCGCCACGAACGTGCCGAGCAGCAGCGGCACCGCGAGCGCGCGTGCCCACCAGTTGCGCAGCACGTCGAAGTAGCGCAGCGGCAGGACCAGGCCGGCGACGTAGAAGGGCAGGAAGGCGAGCACCCGGTGCAGGTCGAGCACCGTGGTCAGCTTCGAGAAGCCGGCCATCAGCGAGATCGCGAGGGCGATGACGATGGCGTAACCCGGCTTGATCGCGGTCCACAGCGGCGTCGTGACCCGCCAGACGAACAGGGTGATGAGGAACCACATGGCGAAGCTCGGCGTGAGCGTGTCGATCGTCCACGCCGCGCCGCCCCAGAAGTGCGCCGCCAGTTCGTAGCTGACCTCGAACACGAGGTACGGCACCACCACGCCCGTGATCAGCCGTTGCACCTGCCGCGGCGTCGCCGTGAAGCGGCGCGAGAGGCGGCCGGCGATGAGGATGAACACCGGCATGTGGAACAGGTAGATCGTGAAGTACAGCGCGTGTACCGGCTGCAGGCCACGCAGCGGCTCGATGCCGTGCCCCACGACGACCAGTGCCATCGCGAGGAACTTCGCGTTGTCGAACAGCGGGTCGCGTGCCTTCGGCAGCAGCGGCTCCAACCGTTCCGGCTGCGTCGTCGTGCTCTCGGACGTGCTCGCCGGCGGTTGCGGGCGTGCGGGCGGGGCGGGGGCTGCTGCGTCCGTGTTCGGGACGGCCGGCAGACCGACGGTGTCCTGTGTGTCTTCCCAGGACGTGCGACGTGCGATGCCCTCGGTGGGCTCGTCGGTCAGGGTCCGGCGACCGGACGCAACCTCCGCAGAGCGTTGCGATGCCATGCGGGAGATGTGCTTCCAGGGTCGGAGTCAGGGGATGCCTCCACGCTAGCATTCGGTCACGCTCCGCGTGCAACCCCCTCAGTGGCCGCTCAGCCGCTCACCCCAGGAACACCGGGTTGGTGAACATCACCATCGTGTCCGGGGTCGTCGCCGTGGGCACCGGCCTGCGTACCTCGGCACGGACGTACGCCGCGTTCCGCGGCGACGTGGTCCAGGTCACCGTCTGCTCGGGCCCGTCGCCCACCCGGTACTGAGCCAGCTGGCCCTCGTCGGTGATGAACCGGACGACGCAGCCTGCGGCTCCGTGCACGGTCAGCGACGCGGTCACGGCGGCGTCGCTCGGGACCCGCAGCCGCTCGCCGATGCCGGCCCGCCGCCCGTCCGCCGACGCGGAGAACTCGAGCGCGACGTCCGCCGACTCGGCGACGTAGACGTGCCCGGCGCGGACGCCGGCGAGGACCGCGTCCCGGCTGAGGCCGTCGGCCAGCACGACGTTCTGGGGCAGGCCGACGAGCTGGGTGTCGTTGTGCGAGTCGCTGTCACCGACGGCAGGCAGCCACGCGCCTCCGCGCCTCGCCGACTCCACGAGCGTCCCGTCCCACTGGTGGATCGAGATCTCGTCGTCGGCCGTCCACGGCCCGTTCCACACCTCGACGGCGTCGAAGTCCTCGTAGCCGAACTTCCACGAGCAGCCGACGAATGGGCAGTGCGGGTGGGCGGCGATCGCGATCGCGCCCTGGCTGTGCACCTTGCGCAGGAACCTCGGCAGCACGCCGTCGACCGACCGGTACCGCCAGTCGATCCAGGTGCCCGGGTGCAGCCCGGCGGCCACGAAGTGGCCGTTGCGGGTGGTGATCTCCTCGCCGTCGACGATGAGCAGGTCGCCGCTCGCGTAGTCGCCCCAGACGCCGGCGGCGCTGGACGTGTTGTGCTCGCTGGACACGATGAAGTCGAGCCCGCGCTCCTTCGCGGCGGCGACCAGTTGCGCGGGTTCCCATCTCCCGTCCGAGTGCACGCTGTGCAGGTGCATGTCGCCGCGGTACCAGGTGCGCCCGCGCCCGGCGGCGGACAGCGGCGCGTGCCGGGGCACGAACGGCGGGCCGGGCTCGCCGCGGGTCAGCGTGATCTCGACGCGGTAGTTCAGCCCCTGCGGCGACACCGTGTACGGGCCGAGCGCCACGTGCCAGGTGCCCGCGTTCACCGGGCCGGGCAGATAGCCGGGCGTCGCGTCCGTGTTGCTGATGCTGAACGACGTGCGCGCGCCGCCGGACCAGCCGCGGAAACCCGCGGCGTCGCCGAGCTCGTAGCCGTTCTCGTCGAAGATGCCGATGTCGAGCGCGTTGCCCTGCTCGCCGGCGGGCACCGTGGGCTTGTCGTAGCCGTACGAGACCGCGATCTCCCGGATGCCGTCCGGCACCTGCACGGGCAGGTAGATCCAGTCGGCCACACCGCGGTGCACCGTGCCCTCGACGACCCTGGTCTGCTGGTCGCCCTCGCCGCCGGACGGGCCGGCGGACGCGAAGGTCACCGGGTCGAGGACGACGACCGCGCCTGCCGTGGCGGCGGCACCTGCCGCCAGGAGGAAGCGCCTGCGATCCATGAGGCTCGGTGGCATTGGGCGCTCCTACCCGGGATCCGGATTGCCGCAGTCAGTCTGCCAGCGGGTGGCGTACCCGGTGTCGCCATGGCGGCAGCAGGGACGCCACGTGACGGACGCACGAGGGCCGCTCGCTAGGGTTCGGCTGTGCTACTTCTTGCACTCGACACGGCTACGCCCGCGGTCACGGTCGCCGTCCACGACGGCGAGCGGCTGCGTGCTGAGTCCACGGCCGCCACCCGCGGCGGCCGGCAGGGCGAGCTGCTCGCGCCCGGCATCGCACGGGCGCTCGGCGACGCCGGCGCGACACCCGCCGACCTCACCGCGATAGCCGTCGGCGTCGGACCGGGGCCGTACACCGGCCTGCGCGTCGGCCTGGTGACGGCGCGCACGATGGGTGACGCCCTCGGCGTCCCCGTGCACGGCGTCTGCACGCTCGACGTGCTGGCCTGGCAGTCCGGGCTCGCCGAGCCGTTCCTGGTCGCGACCGACGCACGGCGCAGGGAGGTGTACTGGGCGCGGTACGCCGACGCCCGCACCCGCACCACGGACCCCGCCGTCGGCCCGCCCGCCGACGTCGCGACGTCCGAACCGGTCGTCGGCCAGGGCCCGGAGCTGTACCCGGACGCGTTCCCCGCCGGCCGGGAGCCGGTGCACGCGAGTGCCGCCGCGCTTGCCGCGCTCGTCGTCGACCGGCTGGCCGCGGGCGTCCCGCTGCTCGAGCCGCTGCCCCTGTACCTGCGCCGGCCGGATGCGCGTGCGCCGGGCCCGCGCAAGCGCGTGCTGCCGGCCGACCATCCCGCGCCGGCGTGACCATCGCGGTGAGCCCGGCGGTCCGGCCGATGCGGTGGTGGGACGTCGCGCCGGTGGCGGAGCTGGAGTCGGCCCTGTTCCCGACGGACGCGTGGAGCGCCGAGGCGTTCTGGTCCGAGCTGGCCCAGTACGACTCCCGCCACTACGTAGTCGCCGAGCTGGACGGCACGGTGATCGGCTACGCGGGACTGGCCGCTGCCGCGGGCGAGGCCGACGTGCTCACCCTAGCGGTGGACGCGGGGCTGCAGGGGCACGGCGTGGGCCGGCTGCTGCTGCGCGAGCTGCTCGCCGAGGCGGCCCGCCGGGGCTGCACCGACGTGCTGCTGGAGGTGCGGGGCGGCAACGAGCCGGCACTCGCGCTCTACGAGCGGCACGGGTTCGAACGGATCGGCGTCCGCCGCCGGTACTACTCGGACGGCGAGGACGCGATCGTCATGCGACGGAGGAAGGTGGGACAGGCCGATGGCTGACGAGCCACAGGCGTCGTATCGCGCCGATGAACCACTGGTTCTCGGCATCGAGACCTCGTGCGACGAGACCGGCGTCGGGATCGTCCGTGGCGAGACGCTGCTGGCCGACGCGCTCGCGTCCAGCGTTGACGAGCACGCCCGGTTCGGTGGCGTCGTGCCCGAGGTCGCGAGCCGCGCGCACCTCGAGGCGATGGTGCCGACCATGCGGCGCGCGCTCTCCGACGCCGGCGTCACGCTGCGCGACGTGGACGCGATCGCCGTGACCGCGGGGCCCGGGCTCACCGGGGCGCTGCTCGTCGGCGTCGCGGCGGCCAAGGCGTACGCCCTCGCGCTCGGCAAGCCCCTGTACGGCGTCAACCACCTCGCCGCGCATGTCGCCGTCGACCGGCTCGAGCACGGCGCGCTGCCCGAGCGGTGCGTCGCGCTGCTGGTGTCGGGCGGCCACTCGTCGCTGTTCGTCGTCGACGACGCCGGCCGCACCGTCACGCCGCTCGGCGGCACCGTCGACGACGCCGCGGGCGAGGCGTACGACAAGGTGGCGCGGGTGCTCGGGCTGCCGTTCCCCGGCGGCCCGCCGATCGACCGCGCCGCCAAGGACGGCGACCCCGCGGCGATCGCGTTCCCGCGCGGCAAGGCCAACGACGGCACGCTCGACTTCTCCTTCGCCGGGCTCAAGACCGCCGTGGCCCGGTGGGTCGAGGGCAGGGAGCGCGTCGGCGAGCCGGTGCCGGTCGCGGACGTGGCCGCCTCGTTCCAGGAGGCGGTGGTCGACGTCCTGACCAGGAAGGCGGTCACCGCGTGCCGGCAGCAGGGCGTCGACGACCTGGTGCTCGGCGGCGGTGTGGCGGCGAACTCCCGGCTGCGGGCACTCGCCGAGGAGCGGTGCGCGGCGGCCGGGATCCGGCTGCGGGTGCCGCGCCCGCGGCTGTGCACCGACAACGGCGCGATGGTGGCGTCCCTGGGGGTCGAGCTGGTCGCACACGGCGTGACCCCGTCCGACCTCGAGCTGCCGGCCGACTCCGCGCTGGACCTGGAGATCGTCTCCGTCTGAGCGACCACGGTACGGAGGAGCCGGCGCCGTTCGCTGTGCGCAACGGCTGTCTCGCTGTGCGGACGGCCCGACGTGACCGGGTGCACACGGAGCCCGTACGGCGGTATGCTCGATACGTTCACCGCCATCGGGGCGGCGGTGATCGAGTGACCAGTCGGCAACGTCGATTGCCCTGGTCCGTCATTCTCTCGAGGGGAGAGATGCGGACATCCCCGGCCCTAGGGGCGAAGGCCGGGGATGTCCTGTTTTCTGGGCGAGTCCTCGATCTCCTCTTCAGGGACCAAGGTCGAGGCTCTCCCTTTTCTCAGAAGGTATCCCTCGCTATGGTCGGGGCAACGAGCGGGGGATCACCTGGTTTGGGAGTGGGGCCGGGCACCGGCTCGGGGCTACGCAGTGCTCGACCCCACTGGCTTGGGCGGGGTGGCGCCGGCCTGACGGTCAGCGGCTTCGGCGCCACCCCGGCTCGATGATCAGGCGGATCATCCGCGGGCGGCGGCGCTTACTGCGATCGCGTCCTGCCTCGGCCTGTTCTCGGTGACCGCAGTCTGGACGGGTGACTGCGGGAGCGTCCAGCGGGGCCTTGCGGCCTGCGGGTCGTCCGCTTGGAAGCTCTTCCCACACCGAAGACACCACACGCGGGCGGCGTTACCACAGAGGTTCGGGTGGGTGCAGGCATTCGCGGAGTACATCTCTCTCTTTCTGTTCGCGCCTGATCCCCGAGCTGACCCACGACCGGTGGCTGTTGTAACGGGGCGACCACCAATCGCGATGACACATACAGTGACACTCAATCGACCATCTGTCAAGCGCTAGTTGCAAGTTGCAGATTCAAGTTGGATTCTTAGCTTGCTTACTGGCTCTCCTTGGGGGGACACTTTCCGCCATGGCGAAGGCGATCGGACCCACCGTGCCTCGGTGGCAGCTCGGCGACCGGCTGAGCAAGCTGCGCGAGCAGGCCGGGCTGTCCCTCGCCGACGTCGCCGCCGAGCTCGACTGCTCGGAGTGGAAGATCCGGCGGATCGAATCCGGGCAGGTCGGCCTGTCTCGGCCGGAGCTGCGAACGCTGCTCGACCTCTACGACGTGGAGGACCGCGACCCGCTCGAGGAGCTGCAGCAGCTCGGCCGGCAACGTGGTTGGTGGTCGCGTTACAGCAAGCATCTCTCCCCCGCACACGCGAACCTGCTCGGCATCGAGACCGCGGCCACCGCGGTCCGGGCGTGGGAGCCCAACGTGCTGCCCGGTCTGCTGCACACGGAGGCGTACTCCCGCTGCCTCGCCAGGGCCAACCTGCTGCCGGAGGACGCCGTCGAGCGCAGCGTCGAGATCCGGCTGGCCCGCCAGAAGCTGGTCTGGGGTGACGACCCGCCCCAGGCCTGGTATGTCATCGACGAGAGCGTCCTGTACCGGAAGATCGGCGGTGAGTCGGTCATGCGCGAGCAGCTCGCGCGGCTGCTCGATCCGCCGCCGACGTGTACCGTACAGATACTGCCGCTCAGTCGAGGTGAACATCCGGGCGCACCCGGGGGTCTCACGATCTTCGAGTTCGACCCGGAGCTGCACACGCCGATCGTGTACGTGGAGAGCCAAGCCGGGTCTCTCTACCTCGAGGATGCCGAGCTCGACCGGTGTAAGAGCGTGATCGACCACACGATGGCGCTCGCGTTGTCCCCGGCGGAAAGCCGCCGGATGATCCGGAGGGTCCTGGGAAAGAACAGCCCCGATTACCAGGAGGACACAGAAGGTGAGTAGGAAAATCGACCTGACTGGTGCCGAGTGGCACAAGTCGAGCTTCAGTGCGACGGACAACTGCGTCGAGGTTGCCGATCTGGGCAGCCGCCTCGCGGTCCGCGACAGCAAGCGCCCGGCCGAGGGTGCGCTCGTCTTCGCTGCGGCGGAGTGGAACGCATTTGTCCAGGGCGTCCGCGCCGGCGAGTTCAGCTGACCTGGCGCGAGATCTAATCCAACCCATATCGAGTTTCCCGAAGCGGGCTCTGCCTCCACGGAGGCGGGGCCCGCTTCGGCGTACGACGCGCTACGCGCTCGCGAGCGCGCGGGTGTGCAGCGCGCGCAGCCGCTCGGCCGCCTGCTCGTCCACCGGCACGTACGCCGTCACCCGGGTGCCGTTGTGCGGGCCGAGCCACATGTAGGTGTGCCGCACCATCACCAGCCCGGCCTCCGGGTGGAAGAACCGCTTCACCGTGCTGCCCGGCGCGGCGACGTCGTGCCGTTCCCACAGCTGCGCGAACTCCGGTGAGGCGTTCTGCAGCCGCTTCACCATGCACTTCCACGCCGGCTCGCCCATGTGGCTCGCCATCGCGGCCCGGTACTGGGCGACCATCCGCGAGGCGGCGTAGTCCCAGTCCAGGACCGCCTCGCGCCAGTGCGGGTGGGTGAACAGCAGCCAGAGGCAGTTGCGCTCCTCCCGCGGCAGCTCGTCGAGGTCCATGAAGAGCTGGTTGTACGTGCGGTTGTAGGCCAGCAGGTCGTACCTGGCGTTCTGCACGCAGGCGGGGAACGGGTCGAGCTGGTCGAGGATCGCCTGCACCGTCGGCGGCATGCCGGGGGAGTCGTCGTCGGTGTGCAGGCCCGGGGCGCCGGCCAGCGTGAACAGGTGCGCGCGCTCGTTCGGGTCGAGCATCAGCGTGCGCGCGATCGCGTCGAGCACCTGCTGCGAGACGTTGATGTCGCGGGCCTGCTCGAGCCACGTGTACCAGGTGACCCCGACACCGGCCAGCTGCGCGACCTCCTCGCGCCGTAGCCCCGGCGTACGCCGCCGGCCGCCGTTCGGCAGGCCGACCTCCTGCGGCGAGATGCGTTCCCGCCGGCTGCGGAGGAACGCGCCGAGCTCGCGGCGGCGCACCAGGTCGGCGTCCGGGCTCTCCGGCTCGCGCGGTGCCGGCGGAGCGTCGGGGGCCACCCGGAGCCGCCGTACGGTGCCGTCGTCGCGTGCCGTCCGGCTGGTCAGTGTCCGCGCCATGAGTACAGCCTGCCTCGACCGGCCGGCTGTTGCCAGGTGTTCCCGGTACCTGGATAAACGCACTCTGGGTACCAGGCTCGTCGCGGCGCACATTGGGAGACGAGGGCACGCCGTCGATCACGGCAGACCCGCCCTCGTCTCCACGCAGTCCCGCCACGAACAGGAAAGACCTCTCTTGACGCCTCGCAGCGCAACGCAGTCCGCCGGCGAACCCGGCGTGAGGACCACCGGCACCATCGCACCGTCGTCCGCGGCGACCGCCGAACCACAGCGGCTCGGTGCGGTCGGCCTGCTGACCGTCCTGTTCGGCGCCTTCCTCGGCGTCGTCGACTTCTTCGTGGTCAACGTCGCCCTGCCCGTGATGGGCAGCGACCTGCACGCGAGTGCCGCCTCGCTGCAGCTCGTCGTCGCCGGCTACGCGATCGCGTACGCCGTGCTGCTCGTGCTCGGCGGGCGGCTCGGCGACCAGTTCGGCCGGCGTCGGATGTTCGTCATCGGCATGGCCACGTTCACCCTCACCCGGCTGGTCTGCGGGCTCGCCCCGTCGGTCGGCGTCCTCGTCGCCGCCCGCATCGTGCAGGGCGCGGCGGCGGCGTTCATGGTGCCTCAGGTCCTCGGCACCATCCAGGCCACGACCACCGGCACGCACCGCGCCCGCGCGATCGGCGCCTTCGGTGCCACCGCGGGCCTCGGCATGGTCGTCGGCCAGGTGCTCGGCGGCGCACTGCTCACCGCGGACATCGCCGGCACCACGTGGCGGCCGATCTTCCTCGTCCTGGTGCCGTTCGGTGTCGCGGGCATCCTGCTCGCCCGCCGCGCGGTGCCGGAGACGCGGGCGGCCCGCCCGGCCCGCGTCGACGTCGCCGGCACGCTGCTGCTCGGCGCCACGCTGGTGGCGCTGCTCGTCCCGCTGACCGAGGGGCGCGCGTTCGGCTGGCCGGCGTGGACACTCGTGCTGCTCGCCGCCGTCGTGCCGCTGGTGGCCGGGTTCGTCCTGGTCGAGGTGCGCGGCGAGCGTGCCGGCGGCGCGCCGCTGGTGCCGCCGTCGCTGCTGCGGGCGCGCAGCATGCGCGTCGGCCTCACCATCGCCGTGCCGTTCTTCGTCGGCTTCGGCGGTTTCATGTTCGTGTTCCCGCTGGCAGTGCAGCAGGGCGCCCACCTCGGCCCGCTGTCGGCGGGCCTGGCGCTCGCCCCCTACGCGGCGGTGTTCCTCGCCGTCTCGCTGTTCCTCGACCGGCTGGTCGCGAGGTTCGGCCGGCTGGTGCTGGTCGGCGGCGCGGTCATCGCCGGGCTCGGCTACGCGGGCACCGGCGTGACCGCCTGGCTCGCCTGGCCGGACGTGACCGTCGCCGTGCTCGCCGTGCCGTCGATCGCGGCCGGCGTCGGCCAGGCCTGCGTGATGGTGCCGCTGTTCCGCGTCGTGCTGGCCGACGTGCCGGCCGACCGCGCGGGCACCGGCAGCGGCGTGCTCACCACGACGCAGCAGACCTCGGTCGCCCTCGGCGTCGGCATCCTGGGGACCCTCTTCCTCACGCTGGACGGGATCCCGTCGATCGGCATCCGCGGCGCGTTCGCGATCGTGCTCGTCGGGCAGTTGGCGGTCTTCGCCGTGGTCGCGGGGCTCGCCACCCGGTTGCCCGACCCCCGCGGCTGAGGCCGTCCGGCGGGTGCGGGACGGCCGCGACCGAGGGGACGGGCCCCTGTTGGCACCCTCGTTGGCGGAGTGCTAACGTGCGTTCTGGCACTCCCCTTCGGAGAGTGCCAACGAACACAGAACGCGACGAGGTCGGTCTGACACCCGCGACGGCAGGCCGCCGAGGTCGCCTCCATCCATTCTGGACAAGACTCTGGATTCTTCCGGAGGAGGAGGTCAGACGTGACGACGACCCAGACCAAGGTTGTCATCCGGCCGCTCGAGGACCGCATCGTGGTTCAGCCGCTGGAGGCCGAACAGGTGACGGCCTCCGGCCTGGTCATCCCGGACACGGCCAAGGAGAAGCCCCAGGAGGGCAAGGTCATCGCGGTGGGTCCCGGCCGTTTCGACGACTCGGGCAGCAAGCGCGTGCCGCTCGACATCAGCGAGGGCGACGTCGTGCTCTACAGCAAGTACGGCGGCACCGAGGTGAAGTACGGCGCGGACGAGTACCTCGTGCTCTCGGCCCGCGACGTGCTCGCCGTCATCGAGAAGTAGGCAACCATCACGTGACGCCCCGGGTACCCGCGCGGAACCCGGGGCGTTCGCAATCCGCCACACGAGGGAGACATCTGTGCCCAAGATCCTGGAGTTCGACGAGGACGCCCGGCACCGGCTCGAACGCGGTGTCGACGCGCTCGCGGGCGCCGTCCGGGTGACGCTCGGCCCGCGCGGCCGCAACGTCGTCCTGGACAAGAAGTGGGGCGCACCTACGATCACGAACGACGGCGTCACCATCGCGCGTGAGATCGAGCTCGACGACCCGTTCCAGAACATGGGTGCGCAGCTCGTCAAGGAGGTCGCCACCAAGACCAACGACGTGGCCGGCGACGGCACCACGACCGCGACCGTGCTCGCGCAGGCGATGGTGCACGCGGGCATGCGCAACCTCGCGGCGGGCGCGAACCCGATCGCCCTCGGCCGCGGCATCGGCGCCGCAGCCAAGGCGGTCGCGGACCGCCTCGCCGAGGTCGCCAGGGATGTCGACACGCACGAGGACATGGCGCACGTCGCCACCATCTCCGCGCAGGACGCCGGCATCGGCGAGCTCGTCGCGGAGGCGTTCGACAAGGTCGGCAAGGACGGCGTGATCACCGTCGAGGAGTCGACCGGCCTCGGCACCGAGCTCGACTTCACCGAGGGCATGCAGTTCGACAAGGGCTACCTGTCGCCGCACTTCGTGACCGACAGCGAGCGGCTCGAGGTGGTGCTCGAGGACGCGTACGTCCTGCTGAACCAGGGCAAGATCTCCGCGATCAACGAGCTGCTGCCGCTGCTGGAGAAGGTCGCGCAGGCCGGCAAGCCGCTGCTGGTCGTCGCCGAGGACGTCGACGGCGAGGCGCTGTCCACGCTCGTCGTGAACAAGATCCGCGGCACGTTCAGCAGCTGCGCGGTCAAGGCGCCGGCGTTCGGCGACCGGCGCAAGGCCATCCTGCAGGACATCGCGATCCTCACCGGTGGCGAGGTCGTCGCGGCCGAGACCGGCGTCACGCTGGAGAACGTCGAGCTGACCCAGCTCGGTGTCGCGCGTCGCGTCGTCGTGACCAAGGACGACACCACGATCGTCGACGGCGCCGGTGACGCCGCGGCGATCGAGGAGCGCAAGTCGCAGCTCGTCAAGGAGATCGAGCAGACCGACTCCGACTGGGACAGGGAGAAGCTGCAGGAGCGGCTCGCCAAGCTGTCCGGCGGCGTCTGCGTGGTCCGCGTCGGCGCGGCCACCGAGGTCGAGCTCAAGGAGCGCAAGCACCGGGTCGAGGACGCGGTTTCGGCGACCCGGGCGGCGATCGAGGAGGGCGTCGTCGCCGGCGGCGGCGCGAGCCTCGTCCACGCCGTGAGCGCACTCGACGGGCTCGACCTGCCCTACGACGAGCGCACCGGCGCGGACGTCGTCCGCCGGGCGCTGCTCGCCCCGGCCCGGCTGATCGCCGAGAACGCGGGGTACCAGGGCGGTGTCGTGGTCTCGAAGATCGCCGAGCTGCCCGTCGGCCAGGGCTTCAACGCCGTGACCGGCGAGTACGGCGAGCTGATGGCGCAGGGCGTGCTCGACCCGGTGAAGGTCACCAGGTCGGCCGTCGAGAACGCCGCGTCGATCGCGCGCATGCTGCTGACCACGGAGGCGCTCGTCGCCGACAAGCCGGAGGAGCCGGAGCCGGACGCCGCCGGCCACGGCCACGGCCACGGTCACTGACGCGCCGTCGTCGACCGGTGAAGGGCACCCTCACGCCGTCATGACGGTGTGAAGGTGCCCTTCACCTGTGCAACAGCGCCGCGATCTCGAAGTGCATCGGGTCGGTGTAGCTCCAGTCCCCGCCCCAGGCGAAGCCCCACTTCTTGAAGATGGCGACCACCTGCCGGTTCATCCGCCCCCTCGTGCCGCGCTCGTTGCCCGGCACGTTCAAGTCGATCGCGATGCCCCAGGTGTGCAGCGAGATCGGCCGGTCCGGGTTGCGTTCGATGAACCGCGGCACGTAGCAGCCGCCGTACTGGCTGCGGTGGATCGCGCCGGCGAGACCGCGGGAGACGACCTCGTTCAGCGCGCCGCGCAGTTGCGGGAACATCAGCCGGTGGCAGGTCACGCGGCCGAGGATCGGCACCGACTCGGTGCGGATGCTCGCGTGCACCCACGCCGGGTCCGGCGTGATCGTGCCGTCCGAGGAGTACCGGTACGAGAAGGTGCCGAACGCCTTCGACGCGGCGCTGCCGGTGAGGAACGACCGCGGTATCGCGGCGGGTGCGGTGAGCAGGTCGACGTCGGCGAGCCGGCCCGCGAGCGCCGTCACCCGCTGGCCGACCGCGCCGGGGTCGGCCTTCCCGACCGACGCGACCATGCCGGTGTCCTGGCGCAGCCCGAGCCGGCCGGCCTGGGCGGCGTCGACGACGACGTCGATGCCGGGCAGCGTGGTGGCGAACGCGCCGACCCGCACGTTGCGGCCGGCGAACCTGGCCTGCCCGCCGAGAGTGAGATGCAGGCGGTCGGCCGTGCGATGGGCGACGGCCAGGTCGCCGCGGGCGACGCTCGCCCACAGCGGGTCCGACTCGGCGGTGCCGAGCGGCGCGTAGCTCCGGAACGTCGACGGGTCGACCGCCGCGACCGACACCTTGTGGCCGGCCAGCGTGGTGGTGCCCACGGCGAAGGTCAGCGTGGTCGCGACGCCGTGCGCGTGCTCGATCCGGTGACGGAGCGCGGACGGCAGCGGCGTCGCGTCGCGGATGAGCAGGTCGGCGGTCCTGCGTTCGCCGAGCGGGCGCACCGTGCCCCCCGGTCGCGGGACGCCCGGCGTCGTGACCGTGGGTGTGACCGTGGACTCGTGGGCCTGCGGGCGGGCGCCGTCGCCGGCCGCCGTGCCGCAGCCGGCGAGTACGAGCACGGACGACACGAGGGCGAGCAGGGCGAGCGCCCGCGGCCCCGCAGACGTGCTCATGCGGCACCCCTTCTCGTCGTGTTGCGAACGTCCGCCTCGATGTCCGAGACTAGGCGGTTTCCGGGCACGGGGCGGCAGCTGCCCGGAGACGGGGGGAGTTTGACCGAGTTGGTCGTGGTTCCTCCCTCCACTGCACCGAGGAAAGTTGCAAATAGGGGTTTTCCAGTGTGCTGATTGCCGCTAACGTTGTGCCACGCGCGAAGTTCGCCGGGGGGTCGAGTGACGCACGTCGTATCCAGGCATGGCCGACATGCCTCTTACGGTGCCGTGGCGGGGGGAACAGGTCGGTGAAGCCGAACCCGTTACGCCCCGTGTCCGATGACGGCGATGCGCAGGTAACGCCTTCGGGCGATCTCACGATCTCACAGTTGACCGATCTCGATCTCGAGGATCTCGTACCCCTTGCCGTGGGTGGTGATCCGCGAGCGACGGAGGAGTTGCTCGGCCGGCTGCGACCGCTCGTGCTCAGGTACTGTCGCGCCCGGCTGGGTCGTGTAGGAGGTTCGTTCGACCAGGCCGATGACGTCGCGCAGGAGGTGTGTGTGGCCGTGCTGGCCGCGCTCCCGCGGTACCGGGACGAGGGGAAGCCGTTCACGGCGCTCGTCTTCGGCATCGCCGCGCGCAAGGTCGTCGACCATCACCGCGCCGCCGCGCGCGCCGCGTACCCCACCGACGACCTGCCCGAGCACGAGGACGGCGCGCCCGGCCCCGAGGAGCTCACCCTCCGCGGCGCCGACGCCGACCGGGCGCGGGAACTGCTCGACCTGCTGCCGGAGAACCTGCGCCACCTGCTGCTGCTCCGCGTCGCCGCCGGCCTCACCGCCGAGGAGACCGGCCAGACCCTGGAGATGAGCCCGGGCGCGGTCCGCGTGGCCCAGCACCGGGCGCTCGCGCGGTTGCGCACTCTGGTGGAGAAGACGTCCGACGACGACGGTAACGTCGCCGGTGTCCGGTCCGATGCCGGTACGAGCCCCAAGGGACAGCGGCCGACATCGAGCGGGCCCAGGTCGGAAGCGTTCGATGCCGGTACGAGCCCGAGTCCGCGGGGACGCCATCGGGCCGGCCGAGGCCGGAAGCGCGGTAAGGAGGTGACCGGGTGAGTCGCCCACGTTCCCCCCACACGGGTGACCTCGACGCCGTACTGCGCGACGACCTCGCACTCGAACAGATCGCGCGCGGCCGACGCCCACGCGGTGCCGACGGTGCGCTGAAGCTGCTGTGCGCGCTCGCGGAGGACGTCGAGATCCGGGTGCCGCGGCGTCGGATGGCCGGCAGCCGCTTCACCCGCGGCGTGATCGCCACCGCGGTGGCCGCGACCGTGCTCGGCGTCACCGGCGTCGCCGCCGCCCAGCCGGGTGGCTCCGGCGGGTTCGCGCTCTGGACGCCGCGGCCGAACGACGCGCACATCAGCGCCGCCGACCGGTCGCTCGCCGAGGCCCGCCGGTCGCTGGCCGAGGGCCGGACGATGGAGGCCACCGCGGCGCTCAACCGGGCGGACGCGGAACTGCGCGAGGCCGGCGCGAGCTCGCGTGCCGCAGAGCTCAAGCACGTGTCCACCACCCTGCGCGCGCAGACCGACCTGCCGACCACCCCGCACCCGCTGCCCACCACGCAGCAGGCGTCGCCGTCCTGGCCTTGGGCCTGGGGCATCCCCGGCGGCGGCCCGGGCTGGCAGCCGTCCCGTCCGCCGTTCAAGACCTGCCTGATCGTCGTCTGCGTGAGCAGCGACGGCAACGGCGGCGGCGACTCGAAGAAGCTGCCGTACCGGCCGCAGCAGACGCCGGGTGCCGGTACGTCGTCGTCCTCCGGCGGCGACACCAGCCTGCGGCCGTTGCTCCGGCTGAGCGTGCCGACCGTGACCGCGCGCCCGACGACGCCGGGCGTCCCGTCGCCGTCGTCGCCGAGCTCACCGTCCGCCCGGCCGCAGTCGCCGTCGGCGACGTCCTCGCCGTCGCGCACGACGTCGACCACGAAGCCGACGGCCGGCAGTGGCGGGAGTTCGTCCAGCCCGCAGCCGAGCGCCACGGCGACCCCGTAGCGCGCCGCTTCACAAGGCGTGTGACCAGGCCGAGCTCTACTCGACGAATGGTGACTTCACGCGAGTCCTGCACCGTGTGAAGTACCCGTCGATCACGTCAACGTGATCGACGGGCACCCCACGGGCGGCAAAGCGAGCACCGGGTCGAGCCGCGGGCTCAGTCGGTGGACTCGTCCTCGTCCTCCTCCTCGGCGGCGTCGAGCACGCCGTCGAGGTAGCCGCGCGCGTAGTCCCAGCTGACGTACTGGGTGGGGTCAGGGGCGTACGCGGGCTCGTGCACCCCGGACCGGCCGGCGCCGATCATCTGCCGCAGGTTGCCGCCGAGCAGGTCCCAGCCGAAGTAGTGCTCCTCGCCGCACTCGTCGCAGGCCATCGCGATGCCGCGGACGCCCTGCGGCTCGAGCAGCGCGCGGAACATCTCGACGTCCTGCAGGTCGGCGCGGACGCCGGCTCGCTCGTCGTCGGAGAGCGCCGGCTCGTCGTCGTCGGACCCGCCCAGCAGCGCCGCCGGGTCGTCCGGGTCACCCGCGAACGGATCGGGAGGCGTGTCGTCGCGCACGTCTCCACCCTACGAAGGCACCCGCCCGGATGGGGGCGGGGGCGGGTCCGGCGGGGTGGCGCCGGCCCCGGGCGTCGCAGCGGAGCGGCGCCGGACACCCCGTAGCATTGGCACCACCGCCCGCGCTCATCCTCCCGGAAGGTGTCATGGACCGCACCGGTGTTCCCGACAGGTTCGGCGAGCTGGGCCTGACCTTCGACGACGTGCTGCTGCTGCCCGGCGCGTCCGACGTCATGCCGAGCGCCGCGGACACGTCGAGCCGCATCTCGAGGAACGTTCGCGTCCGCATCCCGCTGCTCTCCTCGCCGATGGACACCGTCACCGAGGCGCGCATGGCCATCGCCATGGCGCGGCAGGGCGGCGTCGGCATCCTCCACCGCAACCTCTCCATCGAGGAGCAGGCGTCCCAGGCCGACCTCGTCAAGCGCTCCGAGGCCGGCATGGTCACCAACCCGGTCACCTGTTCGCCGGACGACACCCTCGGCTCGGTCGACCAGATGTGCGCGCGCTACCACATCTCCGGCGTCCCGGTCGTGGACGCCGACGGCGTCCTCGTCGGCATCGTCACCAACAGGGACATGCGCTTCGAGCCGGACCCCACCCGCCTGGTGCGCGACGTCATGACGCCCATGCCGCTCGTCACCGCGCCGACGGACGTCGACGCCGACGAGGCGTTCCGGCTGCTGCGCACCCACAAGGTCGAGAAGCTGCCGCTCGTCGACGGCCGCGGGCGGCTGCGCGGGCTGATCACGGTGAAGGACTTCGTCAAGCGCGACAAGCACCCCGACGCCACCAAGGACGCCGACGGCCGGCTCGTCGTCGGCGCGGCGGTGGGCGTGGGTGACGAGGCGTACAAGCGCGGCCGGACCCTCGTCGAGGCCGGCGTCGACGTGCTCGTCGTCGACACCGCGCACGGTCACTCCCAGGCGGTCATCGACATGGTGCGCCGCTTCAAGAGCGACACCGACGTCGACGTCATCGGCGGCAACGTCGCGACCTACGAGGGCGCGAAGGCGCTCGTCGACGCGGGTGCCGACGGCGTGAAGGTGGGGGTCGGCCCGGGGTCGATCTGCACGACGCGCGTGGTCGCCGGCGTCGGCGTCCCCCAGATCACCGCGATCCACGACGCCGCGCAGGCCTGCCGCGCCGCCGGTGTGCCGGTGATCGGCGACGGCGGGCTGCAGTACTCCGGCGACATCGCGAAGGCGATCGTCGCGGGCGCCGACACCGTGATGCTGGGCAGCCTGCTGGCCGGCTGCGAGGAGAGCCCGGGCGAGCTGCTGTTCATCAACGGCAAGCAGTACAAGTCGTACCGCGGGATGGGCTCGCTCGGCGCGATGCAGAGCCGCAGCGGGCAGAAGTCGTACTCGAAGGACCGGTACTCGCAGGACGACGTGCTCACCGACGACAAGCTGATCGCCGAGGGCGTCGAGGGGCAGGTGCCGTACCGCGGGCCGCTGTCGGCGGTCGCCTACCAGCTGATCGGCGGGCTGCGGCAGGCGATGGGCTACGTCGGCGCGGCCACGGTGCCGGAGATGTACGAGAAGGGCCGGTTCACCCGGATCACCGCGGCGGGCCTCACCGAGAGCCACCCGCACGACATCGCGATGACAGTCGAGGCGCCGAACTACCACGGCCGTTGAGAGGCTGGCAGAGATGACCGAGGTGGAGATCGGCCGGGCCAAGCGAGGCCGACTCGCGTACGGGTTCGAGGACGTCGCGATCGTCCCGTCCCGGCGCACCCGTGACCCGGAGGAGGTCACGGTCGCCTGGCAGATCGACGCCTACCGGTTCGAGATGCCGGTGGTCGTGCCGCCGATGGACAGCGTCGTCTCCCCGGAGACGGCGGTCACCGTCGGCAAGCTGGGCGGGCTCGCCGTGCTCGACCTCGAGGGCCTCTGGACCAGGTACGAGGACCCGACGCCGCTGCTCGCCGAGGTCGGGGAGCTCTCCGACGAGGACGCCACCCGGCGGCTGCAGGACATCTACTCCGAGCCGATCAAGGAGGAGCTGATCGGCCGCCGGATCGAGCAGATCAGGCAGGGCGGCGTCGTCGTCGCCGGCGCGCTGACACCGCAGCGCACGGCGCAGTACTACAAGGCGGTCGTCGACGCCGGCGCCGACATCTTCGTCATCCGCGGCACCACGGTCTCCGCCGAGCACGTGTCCAGCCGCGCGGAGCCGTTGAACCTCAAGCAGTTCATCTACGAGCTGGACGTCCCCGTCGTCGTCGGCGGCTGCGCGACATACCAGGCGGCCCTGCACCTGATGCGTACGGGCGCGGCCGGGGTGCTCGTCGGGTTCGGCGGCGGGTCGGCGCACACCACGCGCAAGGTGCTCGGCGTCGCCGTGCCGATGGCCACCGCGATCGCGGACGTCGCCGCCGCCCGCCGCGACTACCTGGACGAATCGGGCGGCAGGTACGTGCACGTCATCGCCGACGGCGGCATGGCGCGCAGCGGCGACGTGACCAAGGCGATCGCGTGCGGCGCCGACGCCGTGATGGTCGGCTCGCCGCTCGCCCGCGCCGCGGAGGCGCCGGGCCGCGGCTGGCACTGGGGGAGCGAGGCCACCCACCACGAGCTGCCGCGCGGCGAGCGCGTGCACGTCGGCACGGTCGGCTCGCTCGAGCAGGTGCTGCTCGGCCCGTCCAAGGTGTCCGACGGGTCGATGAACTTCGTCGGCGCGCTGCGCCGCGCGATGGCGACGACCGGCTACTCGGAGCTCAAGGAGTTCCAGCGGGTCGAGGTCGTCGTCGACCCCGGCCACTGAGCCCTCGGCCTCACGTCACCGGCACGATCCGCGTGCCGGCGACGCTTCCCTCGTGGAGGTCCAGGACGCCGACGGTCCCGCGGGGCTGACGCCTCCGGTCGGTGGGCGAGCCCGGGTTGAACAGGTGCACGCCGTCGGCCGTCTCGTCGAGCGGGATGTGCGAGTGCCCGTAGACCACCAGGTCGGCGTCCGGGAACCTGCGCCCCATCCGCCGGAACCGACCGGCGGCCGGGCCCGCGTCGTGGATCATCCCGATGCGGACGCCGGCCAGCTCGAGCTCCAGCGTCTCCGGCGCTCCCCACGCCGCGACGTCCGGCTGGTCGTTGTTCCCCAGCACGGCGTGCACCGGCGCGTACGCCGCCAGCTCGTCGAGCACGGACGCGACGCAGACGTCACCGGCATGCAGGATGACGTCGGCGTCGCGCAACCGCGTCGCGACCTCGGGCGGGCAGGCCTTCCACCGCCGCGGCGCATGCGTGTCGGAGACCACGACCACTCGCACCGGGTCAGGCTAGCGTCCGCCGTCAGTCGTCGATCGGGTCGGCGGTGACGGCCTCCCTCGTCCGTCCGGGCGGTGGCAGCTCCTCGGCCATCTCCCTCGCGTGCAGGACGTTGCCGATGAAGAAGTCGTACACCAGCACGCCGATCACGGCGCCGATGATGGGACCCACGATCGGGATCCAGAAGTACGCGGAGAACCCGGGTCCATTGCCGGGCATCGCGAACTTCCCCCATCCCGCCGCCCATGCGAACAGCCGCGGCCCGAAGTCACGCGCCGGGTTGATCGCGTAACCGGCGTTGGCCCCGTACGAGATGCCGATCGCGGCGACGACCAGGCCGATCAGCAGCGGCCCGAGGTTCGCCTGCACGGCGGTGTTGCGCGCGTCGATCAGCGCAACGATGAACATCAGCAGGAACGCAGTGCCGACGATCTGGTCGATCAGCGGACCCCAGATGCTGCCGTGGAAGTACGGCGCCGGGAACGTCGCGAAGATGGAGAAGGTGTCGACGCCGTGGCCCGCCGGCTTGCGTGCCTGCTCGTACGCGCCGATGGCGCTGTGGTACACGAGGTACACGAGCGCCGCGCCGACGAAAGCGCCCACCACCTGGGCGACGATGTAGGGACCGACCTTGTTCCACGGGAACTTCCTGCGGACGGCGAACGCGATGGTGACAGCGGGGTTGATGTGCGCACCGCTGACGCCACCCGCGACATAGACGGCGAATGCGACCGCGAACGCCCAGCCCCATGCAATCAGCAGCCAGTCGCCTGCTGCGAGGAAAATCGTCGTCGGCGTCTGGGCCCGTCCTGAGCCGTTCAGCGCCGCGACGGCCATCGCGACGACGCCGTCGCCGAACGCGATGAGTACGAGGGTGCCCAGGAATTCCGCGAGCAGTTCGCCCCGTAGACCTGCCATTCTCTTCAGCCCGCTCCCCCTGGCGAGAAGCGGAGGGATGTCGACAGCCATGTCGCACCTCCTGGCGGATTGCCCTGGCGCCAGTTCTACTTGTTGCGGAGGGCACGGGCAATGCTTGGCGCGGATTTCCGGTGGCGGCGGAGTGGTTCTTGTGCTGAAAGCACCACACATCGAAGATGACTAAGCGGGCGTGACGATGCCGATCGAGGGAGACGTTCGATGAAGAAACTCATCAATGCGGCCGATGACGTGGTCGAGGAGTCACTCGCCGGGCTCGCCGCTGCGCACGGTGACCGGCTGCGGGTCAATGCTGATCCTCGGTACGTCGCCCGCACCGACGCGCCCGTCGGGGGGAAGGTGGCGTTGGTGTCCGGTGGCGGCTCGGGTCACGAGCCGATGCACGGTGGGTTCGTCGGCATGGGCATGCTCGACGCCGCGTGTCCGGGCGAGGTGTTCACGTCACCGACGCCGGACCAGATGCTCGAGGCGGCGAAGGCCGTGCACGGCGGCGACGGCGTCCTGTTCATCGTGAAGAACTACACCGGCGACGTGATGAACTTCGAGATGGCCGCCGAGCTGGCGAAGGACGAGGGTATCAACGTGGCGTCCGTCGTGATCGACGACGACGTCGCGGTGGAGAACTCGACGTACACCGCAGGCCGCCGCGGCGTGGGCACCACGGTGCTCGCGGAGAAGATCTGCGGCGCGTCCGCGGAGCGCGGCGACAACCTCGACACCGTGGCACACCACTGCCGGAAGGTGAACGAACAGGGCCGGAGCATGGGCATGGCGCTCACCCCGTGCACGGTGCCCGCGGCCGGGACGCCGACGTTCGAGCTCGGCGACGACGAGATGGAGATCGGCATCGGCATCCACGGCGAGCCCGGCAGGGAGCGGGTGCCGCTGGCGCCGGCGAAGGAGGTCGTCGAACGCCTGGTCGAGCCGGTGCTGGGTGACCTGCCGTTCGAGCGCGGCGACCGCGTGCTGGCGTTCGTCAACTCGATGGGCGGCACGCCGCTCATCGAGCTCTACATCGTCTACAACGAGCTGCAGAAGCTGCTCTCCGGCCGCGGCATCACGATCGAGCGCAACCTCGTCGGCCCGTACATGACCTCGCTGGAGATGGCCGGGTGCTCGATCACGCTGCTGCGGGTGGACGACGAGCTGCTGGACCTCTGGGACGCGCCCGTCGACACGCCGGCGCTGAGGTGGCGGTGAGATGGCGGCGAGCGCAGCGCAGGTGACCGCCTGGATCGAGGCGTTCGCCGCGGCGGTCGCCGAGCACAAGGTCGCGCTGACCGACCTGGACCGGGCGATCGGCGACGGCGACCACGGTATCAACATGGACCGCGGCATGCGCGCGGTCGTCGAGAAGCTCGGCGGCACCACCGCGGACGATGCCGGCGGGCTGCTGCGCACGGTCGGCATGACCCTGCTGTCGAAGGTCGGCGGCGCGAGCGGCCCCCTGTACGGCACCTTCTTCATCGAGATGGGCAAGGCGGCCGGATCGTCCGCTGAGCTGTCCGACGTCGACCTGGTGTCCGCCGTCGACGCAGGCGTCGCCGGCGTGCAGAAGCGGGGCAGGGCCGAGCCCGGGGACAAGACGATGGTGGACGCCCTGCTGCCCGCGCGGGACGCGTTGCGCGAGGCGGTCGACGGCGGCGCCGACCTCGCGACCGCGCTGGCCCGCGCCGCCGACGCCGCCGAGCGGGGCAGGGACGCGACCGAGCCGCTCGTCGCCCGCAAGGGCAGGGCGAGCTACCTCGGCGAGCGCAGCGCCGGCCACGTCGACCCGGGCGCGACGTCGACGGCGCTCCTGTTCCGAACGGCCGCGACCGCGTTCTCGGCCCCCGCCTCTCCGTGATCATGAGATCCCCGACCCCCTTGAGGGTCGGAACCTTCATGATCATGGAAGCGTGGGACGGGGGGTGACCGCTTGACCGTCGGGATCGTGCTCGTGTCGCACAGCGCCGCGCTGGCGCGGGGGACGGCCGAGCTCGCGCGCGAGATGGCCGGCGACGTCGCCGTCGAGCCCGCGGGCGGGCTGGACGAGCCCGGCGAGCCGCTCGGTACCGACGCGGTGCGGGTCGCGGACGCCGTCGGCCGGGCCGCCTCCGGCGACGGCGTCCTGGTGCTGATGGATCTCGGTAGTGCGGTGCTCTCCGCGGAGACGGCGCTCGATCTCGTCGACGACGTCGAGGTGCGGCTCACCGCGGCGCCGCTGGTCGAGGGGGCCGTCGCTGCCGCCGTCGCCGCACAGGCCGGGCAGCCGCTGGACGCCGTCGCGGCCGAGGCACGGCGTGGGCTCGCCGCCAAGCAGGCGCAACTGCAGGAGCAGGCCGCCGAGGACGAGCCCGCCGACGCCGCCGCCTCGCCGGAAACCGTTGACTGGCAACGGGTCGAGCTCGACGTGACGAACCCGCTCGGGCTGCACGGCCGGCCCGCCGCGCGCGTCGTCCGCGCCGTCTCCCAGTTCGACGCCGAGGTCCGGATCACCGACCTCACCAACGGGCACGGCCCGGTCTCGGCCCGCAGCCTCGCGAGCCTGATGGCCCTGGGCACGGTCGGCGGGCACCGGGTCGAGGTGAGCGCGTCGGGTGGCCAGGCGACGGAGGCGCTCGACGCGCTGCGCTCGCTCGCCGGCACCGGCTTCGGCGACGACGAGACGGCAGCACCCGTCGCGGAGCGTCCGGTCACGTCGCCGCGGGCCGTTCCCGCGGCGGACGCGGAGGCGACGATCCAGGGGCTGCCGGCCGCGCCCGGCAGCGTGCTCGGCCCGGTGCGGCACCTGCGCCTCGCCGAGGTGTCCAGGCCGGAGACGCCGCGGGGCAGCCCGGCCGAGGAACGCAGGCGGCTCACCGAGGCCGTCCACGCCGTCCGCGGCGCACTGGAGGCGGCGCAGCGGGACCTGGCGCGGGCGTCCGGCGAGCAGGCCGCCGACGTGCTCACGGTGCAGGTGCTGCTGGTCGAGGACGAGGCGCTCCTGGGCCGGGCGCTCGCCCTGGTCGACGGCGGCGCGGCGGCATGGGACGCCTGGCAGCAGACCGTCGGCGAGCTGGTGAGCGAGCAGCGCCGGGTCGGCGACGAGTACCAGCGGGCGCGCGTCGAGGACATCGAGGACGTCGGGCGGCGGGTCACGGCCGCGCTCGCCGGCGTCCGGGCCGCGCAGGTCGTGTCCGGCGAGGGTGTGGTCGTCACCGACGTGCTCGGCCCCGCCGACACGGCGGGCCTGGACCGGTCGCGCGTCCGCGGCGTCCTCACCGCGCGCGGCGCACCCACCGGGCACGCGGCGATCCTCGCCCGCGCGCTGGGCATCCCGGCGGTCGTCGGGGCGGGCGAGGCCGTGCTGCGGCTGGACGAGACCCAGCCGGTGCTGATCGACGGCGACACGGGCGCGGTCTACGTCCAACCGGGCAAGGCACTGCGCCGCGAGTACCAGGAACGGCGTGAGCGCGCCGCCGAGGAGGGCGCCCGGGCGGCGCGTGCCGCCGCGGAACCTGCGGTGACGACCGACGGCGTGACCGTCGCCGTCGAGGCCAACGCGGGTGCGGTGTCGGACGCCGACGCCGCGGTGGCCCGCGGCGCGGACGGCGTCGGCCTGCTGCGCACCGAGTTCCTCTTCCTCGACCGGGACACCCCGCCGGGCGAGGACGAGCAGGCCGAGACGTACGCGGCCGTGGCGACGCGGCTGCGGGGCCGGCCGCTGACCGTGCGGACGCTGGACGTCGGCGCGGACAAGCCGGCGCCGTACCTGCGCCAGCCGCACGAGGACAACCCGTTCCTCGGCGTCCGCGGACTCCGGCTCGGCCTCGCGCACCCTGACCTGCTGGCGACCCAGCTGCGCGCGATCGTGCGGGTGGCGGCGGCGCACCCGCTGCGCGTGATGTTCCCGATGGTGACCACGGTGGCCGAGCTGGCGGCGGCGCGCACGCTGCTCGACCGGGCGCGGGAGGAGACCGGCCTGGCCGGCGTCAGCCTGCCGGTCGGCGTGATGGTCGAGGTGCCCGCCGTGGCGCTGCTCGCGGACGCGTTCGCGCCGCGCGTCGACTTCTTCTCGCTCGGCACCAACGACCTCACCCAGTACGTGCTGGCGGCGGAACGCGGCAACGCCGCCGTCGTCGGGCTCGGCGACGCGCTCCACCCGGCGGTGCTCGCGCTGATCGAGCGGACGGCGCGGGCGGCGGAGCGGCACGGCTGCGAGGTGGCGGTCTGCGGCGAGATCGCCGGCGATCCGCACGTGGCGCCGTTGCTCGTCGGGCTCGGCGTGCGCGGGCTGTCCGCCGTGCCCGCGGCCGTGCCGCTCGTCAAGCAGGCGGTCCGGGCCACGGCCACCGACGCCGCGCGGTCGCTCGCGCGGCGGGCCCTGTCGGCGACGTCGGCCGGCGACGTCCGCGCCCTGCTCTGACGGACGGCTCCCGGGGGACGGCATGATCGTCCCTATGACCTTCACCCGATCGGAATGGCGGCTGATCGGCTCGACCGCCCTCGTGTTGGCCGCCGCGGCGGTCCTCCACTTCGCCCGCATCGGTGGGACGGTCGTCCCGTTCGTCGTCTCCGGCGGCGCTCTCGCGCTGCTGGCGAGCCTGGTCGGGCGCAGCGTCGAGGCCCTGGGCGGGCGGCTGGGTGCGGGCGCCGTCGGCGCGCTGCAGAGTGCACTCGGCAACCTGCCGGAACTGTTCGTCGTGCTGTTCGCGTTGCGCGACCGGCTGTACGGCGTGGCGACGGCGACCATCGTCGGGTCGATCCTGGCCAATGTCCTGCTCGTCCTCGGTCTGGCGTTCCTGGTCGGCGGCGTGCGGAACGGGCCGCAACGGTTCGAGACGACCGCCGCGCGCAGGCTCTCGCTGATGCTCGTGCTCTCCGTGGCGGCTCTGGTGATCCCGGCGCTCACCGCGCATCTGCACAGCCCGGCCGCCGGCCACGAGCGGTCGCTCTCGATCGCCGTTTCCGTGCTGCTCCTCGTGCTCTTCGCGGTGTCCCTGCCCGAAGCGATCCGGCAGCAGCAACCGGGAGAGGGCGGCGCACCCGCCGCGACGCCGAAGGCGGAGAAGGGGGACCGCGGCTCCCACGGGGGCGGGTCGCGCTGGCCGCTGTGGCTGGCCGTGCTCATGCTCGCCGTCACCAGCGTCGCCGCCGCGTTTGCCTCCGACTGGTTCGTCACGGCACTGACACCGGCGATGAACGCGCTGCACATCTCGCAGGCGTTCGCGGGCCTCGTGATCGTCGCCATCGCCGGCAACGCCGTCGAGAACGTCGTCGGCGTGCAGCTGGCCTACCGGAACCAGTCGGACTCCGCGCTGTCGGTCATCCTCCAGAGCCCGGTGCAGATCACGATGACGGTCGCGCCCGCCCTCGTGCTGCTTTCCCCGGTCGTCGGCGCCGCCTTCACGCTCGTGCTCCCGCCGCTGCTGCTCGTCGCCTTGTTGCTGGCGGTCGTCATCACCGTCCTCGCGGTCTTCGACGGCGAGTCCAACTGGCTGGAAGGCGCGACGCTCATCACGCTGTACGGGGTCATCGCCACCGCGTTCTGGTGGGGGTAGGGCGACGCCCACGTGATGATCCGGATCCGCCACCGATCCGACCGGCAGGCCGCGCATGGAGCCGACCGGCCTGGTTACCAGATACGTCCCGGAGCGTGCTGACGGTGGAGGTGGGTAGTGGGACGGCGGAGCAGGCGTGGAAGCCACGGCGAGTGGATCGGCGACGCCGAGGACCTGGTCGACCGGGTGCTGCGGGACGTGTCGCACGGGCGGTTCGAACGGTCGCTGTCGGGCCTGACCGCGGTGGCCGCCGTGTTGACGACGGCGGAGATCTGCATCGAGCACTACAAGGCGAGCTTCGGCAACAAGTGGATGTGGAGCCCGCTCCTGGTCACGCCGCCGGTCGTGGTCGCGGGCGTCGGCGGGGTGTTCTCCCGGCGCTGGGCGAAACGGTGGCTCCCGATCGCCGCCGCCGTCTACACCGCCAACGGGCTGCTCGGTGAGTACCTGCACGCCCGCGGGGTGGCGCGGAAGCCGGGCGGTTGGGCGCAGGCCTCGTACAACGTGCCGATGGGCCCCCCGATCGCTGCGCCGGGCCTGATGACCATCGTCGGCGGGATGGGGCTGCTCGCCGCGGTGCTGCGTCGAGAGAAGTGAGAGAAGACCGGATGCCTGACTTCAGCCGTCCCGATCACCTGCCCCACCATCGCCCCGACGGGAAGGCGCGGCACCACTCCTGGTTGCCCACGCAGCGGCGCGGCGTCACCCCCCAGATGGTCGGCCGGTATCCGGACTTCGACGTGCTCGACACGGCGGACCACTGGGACGAGGCCACGAGGAAGGCGGTCCTGGCGCGGCTCGGCCCGCCGGGACCGTTGCGGTTCTTCGACGCCGAGGAGGAGCCCGCACTGCGGGCGTTCTGCGACACCCTGCTGGCGCAGGACGCCGAGCCGCGGGTGCCCGTCGCCGAGGCCGTGGATGCCAAGCTCGCCGACGACGAGCTGGACGGCTACCAGTACGCGGATCTCCCCGACGACCGGGAGACCTGGCGGCTGGTTCTCCAGGGCCTGGACGCCGCCGCGCGCCGTCGCGGCCGGCGCTCGTTCGCGCAGGCCGAGCAGGAGACCCGGGACGCGATCGTGGACGACTTCGCCCACGGCCGGCTCTCCGGTGATGCGTCGGGGAAGCTGAACGTCTCCCGCGCCTGGTCTGTGTGCACGCGGATGGTGCTCGCCGGGTTCTACTCCCATCCCTGGGCGTGGAACGAGATCGGGTTCGGCGGGCCCGCCTACCCGCGGGGGTTCATGCGGCTCGGCCCGGTGGGAGTGCGTGAGCCGTACGAGACGCCGGGCGCGACCGACGAGGACCCGGTCCGCGTCGGGCAGGACGGCGGGGACGATGAGTGACCTCCTGCACGGCCTGCTGAAGGGCGCGGTCGGCCCTGACGACAACGACTCCCGATACCTGCTCGACGTGCACTCCCGCGAACTGCCCGGCGAGGCCACAATGCGCCGGTACCGCGACGACGACGAGGTCGACCTGGTGATCGTCGGCGCGGGCGCCGGCGGCTCGGTGCTGGCGCAACGGCTGGCCCGTGCCGGCTGGCGGATCGTGATCCTGGAGGCGGGCCCGTTCTGGCATCCGGACGAGGACTGGGTGTCCGACGAGGCGGGCTCGAACCACCTGTACTGGACGCAGAAGCGGATCATCGGCGGTGACGACGCGATCGAGTTGGGGAAGAACAACTCCGGACGCGGCGTCGGCGGTTCGATGGTCCACTACGCCGGCTACACCCCGCGGTTCCACCCCAGTGACTTCGAGACGCTCAGCAGGGACGGGGTGGGCGCGGACTGGCCGATCCGGTACGAGGACGTGCGTCCGCACTACGAGCGGGTCGAGCGGGAGCTCCCGGTCGCGGGTCAGGACTGGCCCTGGGGCCATCCGCACCGATACCCGTTCGCCCCGCACCCGATCTCGGCCGCGGCCGCTCGGCTGTGGCAGGGGGCGGTGCGCGCGGGCATCGAGATGCGCGTGGGCCCGGTGGGCATCGTCAACGGCACCTTCGGCAACCGGCCGCACTGCATCTACCGCGGCTATTGCCTGCAGGGGTGCAAGGTCAACGCGAAGGCCAGCCCGTATGTCACCCACCTGCCCGACGCGCTGGCGCACGGCGTGGAGGTCCGCGCGAACTGCATGGCCGCCCGGGTCGACCTGGACGAGGCCGGGAGGGCGTGCGGCGTCACCTACATCCGTGAGGGCGAGAACGTGGAACGGCGGCAGCGCGGTCGCGTGGTCGCCGTCGCCGGCTACTCGATCGAGACACCGCGGCTGTTGCTGAACTCGGCCACGGCGCGCTTCCCGCACGGGTTGTGCAACAACGAGGACCAGGTCGGCCGGTACGTGATGGTCCAGGGCGCCGCCCAGACCGCCGGGCGATGGCCGGACGAGCTGCGCAAGTACAAGGGGCCGCCGCCGGAGGTCTCGAGTGAGCAGTTCTACGAGACCGACCCGGACCGCGGGTTCGCCCGCGGTTTCTCGATCCAGACCGTGTCGCCGCTGCCGATCGGCTGGGCCGAACACGTCCTCGCCGACGGCCACTGGGGCGCCGGCCTCCGCGAGTACATGCGCGACTACAACCACTGGGCCGTCGTCGGAGTCCTGAACGAACTGCTCCCGCGTCCGGAGAACCGGGTCACCCTCGCCGACGACACGGACCCGTACGGCCTCCCCGTCGCGCGGTTCGACTACAGCCGCTGCGGCAACGACAAGGCCAACATGGCCTACTCCACGAAGGTCATCACCGGCATTCTCGAGGCGGGCGGAGCGCAGGACGTGCTCACCATCCAGCGCTACGCCCACCTGATCGGCGGCGCCCGGATGGGCACCTCACCGGAGAACTCGGTGGTCGACGCGGACCAGCGGGCGTGGGCCGTCCCGAACCTGTTCCTCGCTGACGGGTCGGTTTGCCCCACCCAGGGCGCGGCCAACCCGGCGCTGACCATCATGGCGCTCGCGTCCCGCCTCGCCGAGCGGATGGCCGGCGGCGCGATCGACCCGGCCCGCCGGCCCGAAACCCGGGGCCGCGGCGCACCTCAACCGGCCGGCAGGTGACCGGGCGGACAGCGGGTGCCGAACGGCGCGGAACGCGCCGCACCGGCCGCGGAGCCGTCTTCGCGCCGTCGTTCAGGTGAGGCCGAGGCCACCGTCGACGGCGAGGACCTGCCCGGTCAGCCAGGTGCTCTGCGGGTCGGCGAGGCGGAGGATCCAGGCGGCCACCTCACCGGGTTCGCCACGGCGGCCGAGGGGGATCCGGGCGGCCTCCGCACGCTTGATCCGGTCGATCTCCTGCGCGGGCAGCCCGGCCGCGGCGAGGGCCTCGCTCTCGGTTGGCCCTGGCGCGACCGCGTTGACGCGGATGCCGTCCGGCGCGAGTTCCAGCGCCCAGCAGCGGGTCAGCTGCTCGAGTGCGCTCTTGGAGGCCGCGTAGTGCGCCACGCCGGCGACGGGCCGGTGCCCGTAGGTGCTGGAGACGTTCACGATGCTGCCCTGGGTGGCCCGCAGGTGGGGTAGCGCGGCCCGGGCCAGCAGGCTGGGTGCGGTCACGTTCAGGTCGAACAGGTCACGCACGCGGTCGGCCGTGACCTCGGCGAGCGGGACGGGGGCGGTCGCGCCGGCGTTGTTGACGAGCACGTCGACCCGGCCCCAGCGTTCGACCGCGGCAGCCACGACGGCGAATGGTGCCTCGCCGGCGCGCAGGTCGGCGGGGAGCACGGCGATGCGCGGGTGCGCCGCAGCGGTCCGTTCCAGAGCTCCGGCCCGGCGTCCCACTCCCAGCACGTGGGCGCCGGCGTCGGCGAACCCGGTCGCGGCGGCCCGTCCGATCCCGGAGCCGGCGCCGGTGACGATGATGACCCGGTCGGAGAAGTCCATCACTGCCTATCAATGTTCGACGTTCGTGAAACATCGAACAAGTTAGCATTGCCGGGTGGAGAAGGCCACCCACCCCGACGTCGACCGGCTCGTCCTGCCCGCGGTCATGTCCGCGCTGTCCGACCCGATCAGGATCGGCCTGGTCCGGCTGCTCGCGGACGGCCGCGAGCGCGGCTGGGGTGAGTTGCGCGCTCCCGTGGCCAAGTCGACGCTGAGCCACCATCTGCGAACGTTGCGGGACGCCGGCATCACCCGCACCCGGCAAGAGGGCACCCGCTGCTACGTGATGCTCCGCCGCGCCGACCTCGACCGCCGCTTTCCCGGTCTGCTGCAGGCGGTTCTCGACGCTGCCGGCGAGGGTGGTGTCGGCGACCAGGTCCACCTGGCCGACTAGCGGCTGCCGTCAGGACTTCTCCAGGAGGTCGGCGGCGCCGCAAGCTCCGGGCGCGGCGGCGATGGCCCGCGCGAGGTGCGCGGCGGCGGTGCGGTAGGACTCCTCGTCGAGGACGGCCGCGACCGCGGCGGCGATGTCCGCGCTCGTGGCGGTCTCGCCGTCCAGCGCGATGCCCGCGCCGAGACCGGCGACCCGCGCGGCGAGCGCCTGCTGGTCCGCGCCGAGGTTGGGCAGCGCGACCACGGGCACGCCGTGCGCGAGCGACGCCGCGACGGTGCCGTGGCCCGCATGGCACACCGTCGCACTGACCGCCGGCAGTACCTCGTCGTGCGGCACCTCGCGGCGCAGCACGGCGTTCGGCGGGCAGGTCAGCG
Organism: Streptosporangiales bacterium; assembly: GCA_036378185.1. Classification (GTDB taxonomy): domain Bacteria; phylum Actinomycetota; class Actinomycetes; order Streptosporangiales; family WHST01; genus WHST01. The sequence goes on from DASUWX010000162.1 coordinate 32,167, forward strand.
CGGCGGGGTCCGCGTACGCGGTCAGCGCGAGCACCCGGTAGCGCTCGGCGTCGTCCAGCGCCGCCAGCGTGCGCGCGATCCTGGACGTCTGGTCCCAGGCGTAGCCCGTGGAGAAGCTCGCGAGCACGAGCGGACGCGGGTCGTCCCGACGCCACGGCGAGCGCCAGCCGGACGGCTCGCGGCGTTCGGTGATCGGCCCGACGTAGTGGAACGACGCCGGCGCGCGGGCGGCCAGCGGGTCGAGCTCGGCGACGCTCGCGCATATCGCAGGGAACGGAGCCCAGGTCTCCCAGACGCTGCCCACCGCCCGGCGTCCGGCCGCGGCACGAACCGCGTTGACCGCGCCGAGGATCATCGCGTCCCCCGGCCCGCCGGGCGGGAACAGGGCACCGGGCGCGCTGTGCACCAGGGGCACTACCGGCACGCTCGCGTCCTCGAGCGCGGCGAGCACGCCGAACATCATGCAGTCTGCGACGACGGCGTCGCACGGGTACGCGGCGAGCGCGTCCCTCAGGTCGGTGAGGTGCGCGGGGCAGGCCCACACGCCCTCGACGAGCGCAGCCATCACCCGCTCCGGCGGCTCGTCGGCCCGGTACGCCGCGTCGGCGCCCGCGAGGACGGCGAAGTCGAAGCCGGCGCGCTCGAACCGCTCCCGCTGGCCGGTGTAACCGGCGAAGCGGACCTCGTGCCCGCGGGCGGCGAGCTCCTGAGCCAGGCCGATCGCGGGGACCTGGTTGCCGGCGCCGTACCAGGTGGTGAACAGGTACCGGGACATCGTCACGCTCCCAGGATCGCTTCGACCATCGCGCGCATCGTCGCCTCCGCCTGCCGCCGCGGCCTGCCCATGTCGCGGCGGAGCAGCTTCCAGGTCTGCACGTCGCACGCGCAGACGAGTGCGTCGACGACCAGCCTGCGCCGCGCCTCGGGCAGCCGCGCGAGCTGCGGGGCGAACTGGCGCTGCACGCGCCGGCGGTGCCGGGTCCGCCCGACCCGCACGAGCGCCGCCGCGGCCGGGTCGTGCTCGTCGGCGACGTTGCGCACGACGACGTCGCCGATCCGTTCGTAGTGGTCGAACCAGGCGGAGACCGACGCGGCCACGTCACCCGGCTCCGGGCGGTCGAGCTCCCCGGCGATCTCCCCGAGGGTGCGCTCGAGGGCGAGATCGACGAGGTCGGCCCGGCGTCCGTACAGCCGCAACACGGTCTGCGCGGTCACGCCGGCGCGTGCGGCGATGTCCTCGAGCCGGATGTCCGAACGCAGCCGGGAGCGCAGCAGCTCGACCGTCGCGTCGAGCACGCGCTGCCTGGTCGCGGCGGCCGCGTCGGCCCGCGCGCGCATCGTGTACGACCGCGCCGATTTCATGTCAGCGGACGTTAACACGAAATCGGCGCGGGAGGGTGGGGACCGGTCAGGCGCCGGTGACGTTCACCGGGATGTTGCCGCGGGTGGCCTTGGAGTACGGGCACACCTCGTGTGCGGCGTCCGCGAGCTCCTGCACCTTGGCGGCGTCCAGGCCGGGCACCTCGACGGTGATGGCGACGGTGAGGCCGTAGCTCTCGCCCTCGGGCCCGAAGCCGACCTCGGCGGTCACCTGTGCCGCGGACGTGTCGATCCCCTGCTTCCCTGCGACCAGGCCGAGCGCGCCGGTGAAGCAGGTCGCGTAGCCCGCCGCGAACAGCTGCTCCGGATTGGTCTTGTCACCCGGGCCGCCCGTCTCCTTCGGCGGCGCGAGCTGGATGTCGAGGACGCCGTCGTCGCTGACGACGTGGCCCTGCTTGCGCCCACCGGTGGACGTCACCTTCGCGGTGTAGACGATCTTCTCCGGCGTCTTCAGGTCAGCCATGAACCTGCTCTCCTCGGTAAGGGGTCCGTACGTAGGGGGCAACTCACGCAGCGTGCCCGGTGTTCCCCGATGTAGCCCAGCGCATAGGCTCTCGGCATGAGCGAGCGTCAGCGAGCGAGTGGGGGTTCGGTGGGGCGGGATGCGCTGAGCGTGGAGACACGGACTCAGCAGCCGGTGCTGCCCGCGCCGCCGAATGCCGGACGGCTCGCCGAGCTCGTCGGACGGGCCCGGGCGTCGGGCACGAAGCGGCTGCCGGTGGTCGCGCCGTACACCGGCGACGTGCTCGTCGAGCTGCCCCAGTCGACCCGCAAGGACATCGCAGAGGCGTACCGCGAGGCGCGTGCGGCCCAGGCGCAGTGGGCGCGCCGTACCCCCAGGGAGCGCGCCCAGGTGCTGCTGCGCCTGCACGATCTGGTGCTCGACCGCCAGCGCGAGGTGCTCGACCTGATCCAGTGGGAGAACGGCAAGGCGCGCGCACACGCGTTCGAAGAGGTCGCCGACGTAGCGCTGGTGTGCCGGTACTACGCGCGCACCGGTCCCGGCTACCTCATGCCGCGCAGGCGCACCGGGCTCATCCCGCTGCTGACGCAGGTCGTCGAGCTGCACCACCCGGTCGGCGTCGTCGGCGTCGTCTCGCCGTGGAACTACCCGCTGACCCTCGGCGTGTCCGACACCCTCGCCGCCCTGCTCGCCGGCAACGCCGTCGTGCAGCGGCCCGACCCGCAGACCTCGCTCGCCTGCCTGTGGGCGCTCGGGCTCGCCCGCGAGGCGGGCCTGCCGGACGGGCTCTGGCAGGTCGTGCTCGGCTCGGGCGAGCAGGTGGGCGCGGCCGTGCTCGACCAGGCCGACTACGTCATGTTCACCGGCTCGACCCGCACCGGGCGCAACGTCGCCCAGCGTGCGGGACGCCGGCTCGTCGGCTGCACGCTCGAGCTCGGCGGCAAGAACCCGTTGCTGGTGCTGCGCGACGCCGACCTCGACCGCGCCGCCGAGGGCGCGGTGCGCGCGTGCTTCTCGTCGTCGGGCCAGCTGTGCATCTCGATGGAGCGGATCTACGTCGCCGCATCGCGGTACGACGCGTTCGTCGAGCGGTTCGTCGCCCGCATCGAGGCGATGCGTATCGGGGCGGCCTTCGACTTCTCCATGGACATGGGGTCGCTGACGACGCGACACCAGCTCGACACGGTCACCGCACACGTCGAGGACGCACGCGAGCGGGGTGCGCACGTGCTCACCGGCGGCGTCGCGCGTCCGGACCTCGGGCCGTTCTTCTACGAGCCGACGCTGTTGGCGAACGTGCCAGGCACCGCGACGTGCGCGACCGAGGAGACGTTCGGCCCGGTCGTCAGCGTCGTGCCGTTCCGCGGCGAGGACGAGGCGATCCGGCTCGCCAACGAGGGCGACTACGGGCTGAACGCGAGCGTGTGGACCACCGACGTCGCGCGGGGGAGAGCCGTCGCCTCGCGTATCCGCGCCGGGTCGGTGAACGTCAACGAGGCGTACGCGGCGGCCTGGGGGTCGATGGACGCACCGATGGGCGGCATGGGCGACTCCGGCCTCGGCCGCCGGCACGGCGCCGTCGGCCTGCTGAAGTACACCGAGACGCAGACGGTCGCGGTGCAGCGCGTGATGGGGCTCGGCGCACCTCCCGGCCTCAGCCAGGAGCAGTGGGCGACGTTGTTCACCAACGGCCTGCGCGCGCTGAAGAAGCTCGGCCGCCGTTGATGGACGACCTCGCCGGACAGGCGCAGCTGGCCGACGAGCTCGCGCGGTGGGCCATCGCCTACGTGCGCGACCTGCCCGCCGGCCGGCAGGCCTTCGACACCAAGACCGGTCCCGCCGACCTCGTGACGGCGACCGACCGCGCGATCGAGCGGCACGTGCGCGATCGCATCGGCGTGGCGTTCTCCCGGCACCGCGTCGTGGGCGAGGAGCTGGGCGACGGCGGCGGCACCGGCGTCCCGACGTGGTACGTCGACCCGGTCGACGGCACCACGAACTTCGCGCACGGCCTGCCCGGTGCGTCGTTCAGCCTCGGTTACGTGGACGCCGACGGCCCGGCCGTCGCGGTGGTCGCCGACCTCGCGCGCGGCGTCGTGGTCAGCGCGACACGGGGCGGCGGCACCACCCGCGACGGCGAACCCGTGCACTGCCTGGACATCGCCGACGTGGCCGGCGAGGTCGTGCTCACCGAGTGGCTCGGGCATCGGCCGTGGCCAGGGATGTACGAGATGCTGGCCGCGCTCGCGGCGGCGTCCTGCACCACCCGGGTGCTCGGCTCGTCCGCGCTGGACCTCGCCACCGTCGCGACCGGCAGCGCGGCGGCGGCCGTCCTCGGCGGGTACAACACATGGGACGTCGTCGCCGGCGTGCTGCTCGCGCGCGAGTCCGGCGCGGTGGTCATGTCGCGGGACGGCGTCGCGGACGGGCTGCCGGAGGGCGGGCTGCTGGTGGCCTCGCCCGGCGTCGCCGACCTGGTCTGGTCGGCCTGGACGGGCGCCTGACTGCTTGTCGGCTGCCCGCTTTACAAGGCCGGTGGTGGCTTTACACGGGC